>JBDTNQ010000037.1:0-34012 GCA_039933635.1 Acidobacteriota bacterium | reverse complement strand
GTCAAGGACAGCGCCTACCGCGCGAAGGCCAGCGAGGTCTACCTCGTCGAGGAAGCCATGGCCGCCGCAATCGGCGCCGGCATGCCGATTGAGGAAGCGTCCGGCAACATGGTGGTGGACATCGGCGGCGGCACGACGGACATCGCCGTCATCTCGCTCGCGGGCATCGTCTACAGCAAGGCCATTCGCGTGGCCGGCAACGAGATGGACGATGCGATCATCCAGTACATCAAGAAGACGTACAACCTGCTGATTGGCGAGCGCACCGCCGAACAGATCAAGATGGAACTCGGCTCCGCGTTCCCGCTGGATGAACGGATTACGATGGAGATCAAGGGCCGCCACCTTATCGAGGGCGTACCCAAGACCATTCCGATTTCCGACGAAGAGATCCGGGAGGCCCTTGCCGAGACGGTCAACGTCATCGTCGATGCCGTGCGCGTGGCGCTCGAGCGCACGCCACCCGAACTTTCGGCCGACATCGTGGACCGCGGCATCGTGCTTACGGGCGGCGGATCGCTCCTGAAAAACCTCGACAAGCGGTTGCGCGAGGAAACGGGCCTGCCAGTGGCCATGGCCGAGGATCCGTTGTCGACAGTCGTGCTCGGGGCGGGCAAGATGCTGTCGAACTTCGAACTCCTCAGGAAAATCTCGCTAGACTAGTACGGCCATGAGCCAGCCGGGTCGCAGCCGTACCCGACACGCATGATTCGCCGCAGGACCCTCACCCTGTTCGTCGCGGTGTGCCTTGCGCATGTTCTGCTCATTTCCGCCCAAGTACAGTCGAAAACCGGACTTCCGGTGATCGAGACCGTGGCGTTCGGCGCGTTCGCCGGTGTCCAGCGGCTCACGACCGGCGCGGGCGATGCCATCACCGGCGGCTGGACCAACTACTTTGCGTTGCGCGGGGCCGCCCGCGAGAACGCGGCGCTGAAGCAGCGCGTGCTCGACCTGGAAGGCGCGCTCCAGCAGCAGCAGGCGTTGGTGGGGCGTACCCGTTCCCTTGAAGACGCCCTGGGTCTGAAGCAAACCCTCGCCGAGCCGATGGTCGTCGCGGAGGTCATCGCGGGCAATCCCTCGCCGGGCACGCTGACGGTCACGATCAACCGGGGATCGTCGGACGGCATCGCCGAAGACATGGCGGTCATTGGCTCGCGCGGCGTTGTCGGCCGGGTCATCACACCGGTGGCCCCGAATGCGGCCACCGTACAGCTCATGGTCGGCCGCACGGCGGCCACCGCGGTGGTCTTCGAGCGCTCGAATGCCGGGGGCATGGCCACCGGTGGGGCCCCCGATCGGTTGCTCCGAGCCGAGTTCGTGCCCGTGCTTGCCGATATCCGGGCGGGTGAGCGGGTGACGACATCGGGGCAAGACGGCATCTTCCCGCAAGGGTTTCTGGTCGGCACTGTCGAACGCGTCAACCGCGCAGGGCCCGACCGCGAAATCGTCATCCGCCCTGCCGTGGACTTTTCCCACGTCGATATTGTCCTTGTCGCCACCAAGCACCTGGCCGGCCCGGGTCCCGGAGTTAAACCGTGAAGGGGGCCGGCGTTCTGCTGGCGGTCGTGATCTCGGTCATCCTGCAGGTCACGCTCGCCCGATACACCGTCGGCGGCCGCTGGGTCTTTGATTTCGTGCTCGTGGGCGTGGTGTTTGCGGCCCTCCAGTGGGGGCCCGTCTCCGGCCTGATGGCCGGCACGCTGGGCGGCCTGCTCCAGGACGTCCTGGCCGGTCAAATCGTCGGGGTTGGCGGCCTGGCCAAGTCCATCGTCGGCTTCGCGGCCGGGGTTGTCGGCACCCAGTTCGTGCTCACAAGGCCCCAGGCGCGGACGATTATCGTGTTGGGGGCGACGTTCTTCCACAGGTTCCTGATGCTCGGCCTGCAGGGGCTGATCGATCAGCATTGGCCGGGCGTCTCCTGGGGCGCTATGCTGGCCGAAGCGGGCATTAACACCCTTTGCGCGTTCGTCGCGTTTCAGGCCACCTCGTCGCTGCCGGGTATGGTCGATCGGCGCCGTTCCAGCCGGCGGTCCAGCCTGAGTAAGCGGCAGTGGTAGTGAAGTGACAGGATGTTGAGTTCCGGCGCATTCGAAGAACGGAAGACGAGCGAAGGGCGGCTGCTCAGCCTCCGCATCGCCATTCTCGCCTGCTTCGTTCTGCTTGCCGTGGCCTTCTGGTCGCTGCAGGTCGTCCAGCACAACAAGTACGAGGAACTGGCAGCGAACAACTTCACGCGCGCCATTCCCTTGCGCGCGCCGCGTGGCGTGCTCTTCGATCGCACGGGGCGCGTGCTGGTCGAGAATCAGTACTCGTTTACCATCGCCATCGTTCGGGAGCAGGCCCAGAACCTGGACGCGACCATTCGTCGTCTGGCGCTCGTGACCGGCGTCCCAGAGCCGCAGATCAGGCAAGCCGTGAAGCGGCGGCTGCTCGAACCGATCTTCCGCCCGCTGACGGTGATCGAGCACGCGACGTTCGCGCAGGTCGCGGCGGTGACGGCGCGCCACCTCGAGATGCCGGAGATCAAAGTTCAGCAGGTGCCGACGCGGACCTATCCGGCGAACATGGCGGCGCACCTCTTCGGCTACGTCGGCGAGGTGACCGAAGCGCAGCTGGCGTCCCTGTCGAATCTGCAGCCCGGCGCGGTCATCGGTCAGGCGGGCCTGGAGAAGGTCTACAACGAACGGCTCATGGGCGTCGACGGCAACCGGCTGTTCTCGGTGAACAGCCGCGGCCGCGAAATCGAGGAGGTGCGCAAGGAGGACCCGATCGATGGGCAGCGCATGCAGCTCACCATCGACTACGATCTGCAGAAGGCGCTCGAGGACGCGTTCCGGAAGGAGGGCTATGCCGGCGCGGCGGCGTTTATGGATCCGGCGACCGGCGAAGTGCTGGCCATGACCAGCCTGCCGTCCTACGATCCGAATCTCTTTGCCAACGGCCTCGATGGCGCCACCTGGACCCGGTTGCTGACCGATCCTCAAAAACCGATGACGAACCGGCTGATCCAGGGCACCTACTCGCCGGGATCGACGTTCAAGATCGCGATGTCCGTCGCCGCGCTCGAGACCGGCGTCATCAACCCCGATTTCTCCGTGTACTGCCCCGGTCACTTCGAGTTCGGCGGCCGTTCGTTCAAGTGCAGTCTGTCGGGCGGCCGCGGCCACGGCCTCGTCAATTTGCGGCAGGCCATCGAGAAGTCGTGCAACGTGTACTTCTACACCGTCGGCTCCAAGATGAAGATCGACACGATCCACGACTACGCCGCGAAGCTGGGGCTCGTGGGAACGACGGGCATCGATTTGCCCGGCGAGCAGGACGGTTTTGTCGCGTCGACCGAGTGGTCGCAACGCGTGCGGAAGCAGCCGTGGTATCCCGGCGAGACGATTTCGGTGTCGATCGGCCAGGGCGCGGTCAGCGTCACGCCGATTGGACTCGCGACGATGATCTCGACGATTGCCAATGGCGGGACGCTGGTCACGCCCCACGTCATCAAGAGCCTCGATCAGGGGAAGGGATGGGAACCGTTCGGTACCCCGCCTCCCAAGTCGAACCTGTTCATCAAGCCTGATCATCTTCAGGCGATTCGCGACGGGCTGTGGATGGTCGTCAACGAGGCGGGCACGGGCAGCGGGGCACGGATCGAGGGCCGCGACGTGTCCGGCAAGACCGGGACGGCCCAGGTCATTTCGAACGAGGGCCGGGCGTCCGCGAAGGGGCGCACCGAGAAGGACCTCCGAGACAACGGCTGGTTCGTGTTCTTCGCGCCTCGAGATCATCCGCAGATTGCGGGCGTCGTCTTCGTCGAGCACGGCGGGCACGGCGGCACGACCGCCACGCCAATCGCGCATCACGTGCTCGAGACGTTCTTTGCGAAACAGGACGGCCTGCCGCTGCCGGAGTTGAACATTCCGGCCTACGCGATCAACCCCCTGCCCATCTCCTCGGAGCCAGCCGCACCGGCGACGCCGAAGCCCGCGCCGCCTTCGGCGCCGCTACCCAGCACGCGCACGGCCGCCGTCGTCACGCCGACGCGCGGTGTCGAGCGGGGCCGGCTCGAGTGATCGTCGAACGACGGCTGCTGCCGCACGTCGACTGGCCGCTCGTCGCGGCTCTGCTGGCGTTGACCCTGATCGGGATCGCCACCATCTACAGCGTGAGCTGGGACTTCCGAGCGAACCAGCCCGGCGCGCGTTTCTGGAGCCAGGTCTACGCGCTGCCCGTCGCCTTTGCGGCGATGGTCGCGTGCATGGTGATCGACTATCGGACGCTCACGCAGCGCTCGCTCTTCTTCTACGGCGGGCTCGTGCTGATGCTGCTGTACGTGATGTTCTTCGGCGTCGTGCGCGGCGGCGCGCGGCGCTGGATTCCGCTGCCGGGCTTCTCGCTCCAGCCGTCTGAGTTCGCCCGCATTACCGTGGCCCTCGTCATGGCCGCGTACTTTGGTGACGCCCGTCGCAGCGGCAAGTCCATGCGGGAACTGGCGGTCGGCGGCGCCCTGGCGGCCGTCCCGTTTCTCCTCATCGCTCGACAGCCGGACCTGGGGACCGCCGTCACGCTGCTCCCGGTGTTTCTGGGCGTCGCCTACGTCGCCGGCCTGCGGCTTCGCTGGGTCTGGATTGCGGCTGTCGTGCTGCTCCTGGCATCGCCGGTCATCTGGAAATATGGCCTGAAGGAATACCAGCGCGGTCGGGTGATTACCTTCATCAACCCTGAGAGCGACCCCAGGGGCGCCGGATATCAGCAGATACAGGCCAAGATCACGGTGGGATCGGGCGGGTTCTACGGCAAGGGTTTCCGGCAGGGGACACAGGGGTCCCAGGGCTTTCTGCCCGTGGCCGACAATGACTTCGTTTTCTCGGTCTTTGCCGAGGAGCATGGGTTTCTGGGCGTGCTCGCGGCTCTGGGTTTGTACGTCTTCGTGATTTTGAGGAGTCTGGACGCCGCGAAACTGGCGCGCGATCGGGTTGGGGCCTATCTGGTGGTGGCCATCATCTCCGGATTTGGCTTTCAAGTGTTGTACAACATCACCATGTCGGCCGGGTTGGCCCCCGTGAAGGGCCTGACCCTGCCGCTCATGAGTTATGGCGGGTCGTCGCTGGTGGCGACGCTCGCCGGGTTCGGCCTCATCCTGAATGTCAGGATGCGGCGTTTCACCAATTGATGGCGGCGTCCGGCCGCCACGTTTACGGGGACAACGGATACCGATGATGGCGTTCGGCGGTCACATGGCGGTCTGGCAGTTCATGGTGCTCTGCACGCTCGCGGCGTGCGCTTCCATGGCGTCGGTCCGTCTGCGCCCGGCGGGCATCGGTTCCCGCGTCACCCATTGGAGTTGCGGGAATGACGAAGGAGATGATCATCTCCTCGACGAGCCACGAAACACGTGTGGCCATCCTCGAGGAGGATCAGGTAGTCGAGATCTTCATCGAGCGGGAGCAATCCCGCGGAGTCGTCGGGAACGTCTACAAAGGCCGCGTGTCCAAGGTCCTCCCGGGCATGCAGTCCGCCTTCGTTGACCTCGGACTCGAGCGCGACGCGTTCCTGTACGTCACGGACGTCATCAGTCCGACCGAAGAATCCCTTGAAGACGACGAGGACGAGCCCGTTCGTCCGGAACCGGCGCCCGTCGAGGAGACACCCGCCGAGGGCACCGCGATGGTGCCCGACGAGGTCGCGGCCGCCGCGGCTCCGGCCGACGGCGACGCGGCGCGATCAGGCGCGCCACGCCACGACCGGCGTGGACGCGAGCGGACGGCGCCAACGGCCCGGATCGAAGACCTGCTGAAAGAAGGTCAGGAGGTCGTCGTGCAGGTCGTGAAGGAGCCGCTCGGCACGAAGGGCGCGCGCATCACGTCTCATCTGAGCTTGCCTGGCCGGTTCCTCGTCTACATGCCAACGGTCGATCACATCGGGATCTCGCGGAAGATCGAGGCCCGTGATGAGCGGCGGCGCCTGCGTACCATCGTGCAGCAGTTCCGCGAGCAGTCGGGGCTGCCCGGCGGCGTCATCATCCGCACGGCGGCGGCCAATCGCCCCGATGAAGACATCATCGCGGACCTGACGTACTTCCATCAGGTGTGGAACGAGGTGCAGCGCAAGCGCGAGTCCGAGCGAACGCCCGCCGTCCTCTTCCGCGAAGAAAGCCTCGTCACCAAACTCCTCCGCGACCTGCTCACCGATCAGTTCCAGGCGATTCGCATCGACGACGGCACGGAATATCGGCGCGTCGTGGCCTTCGTGCAGCGAATCATGCCGCCGATGGTGAGCCGCGTGAAGCACTACACGAAGGACTACCCGATCTTCGACGAGTACGGCGTGCAGAGCGAAATCGACAAGGCGCTCCGCAGCAAGGTCTGGCTGAAATCCGGCGGCTACATCGTCATCAATCAGACCGAGGCCCTGGTCGCGATCGACGTGAACACCGGCCGCTACGTGGGCAAGAAGTCCTCCGGCCGCCTGGAAGACACCATCGTCAAGACGAACCTCGAGGCCGCCAAGGAAATCGTCCGCCAGGTGCGGTTGCGCGATCTCGGCGGCATCATCGTGCTCGACTTCATCGACATGGAGGAGAAGAAGAACCGCCAGAAGGTGGCTCAGGTCGTGGAGCAGGAGCTGCGGAAGGACCGCGCGCCGTCGAAAGCCGTACAGGTTTCGGATTTCGGATTGATCATCATCACCCGAAAGCGCGTCAAGAGCAGTCTCGAGCGCCAGCTTACCGAACCGTGTCCGTACTGCTCAGGCACCGGGACGATCAAGGCCAGCGCGACGATTTGCTACGACATCCTGACCGAAGTGAAGAAGGTGAGCAGCGAACTCGACGGTTACAGTCTGGTCCTCCGCGTGAACCCCGAGATCGCCCGCGCCCTGAAGGACGAGAACCGAAGCGTGTTCCGGGAGCTGGAATCGGCCGTCGGGCGCCCCGTCACGGTGCGCCCGGATGAACAGCTGCACCACGAGCAGTTCGACGTCATGGCGATTTGAGCGGTTCCGCGAAGCCTGGACGGTCCGGCGCCCCGGACCGTCCGTGGAGCTCCGGACCTTCAGGTCCGGGGTACAGCCAACTCTGCCAGGCAACATCTGGTCGTTCAGTGCCTTCTCCCGTGGATGAGCCACGTGAAGTGGCCACCGGGAATGGGGAAGCCGTGGCCCGGAATCTGAATAGAAAGGCCGCTGCTACCGATGGGCGGATAGCGCGATAATTCATTTCGAGGTGACTGTCATGACTTGGACACGAGCGCGGCTTGCCGTCGCAGGACTGGTAATGGGCTTGGCCCTCGCCGCTCCCGCCACTGCTCAAACGACGTCGACAGGGCTGGGGAGCGTGCGTCTCCCGCGCGCGGTCGTCGCCAATGGTCAGCCCCTGCCGGCTGGCACCTATACCCTTCGCATGACGGCGGACCCGGTGAGTGCTGTGGTGGGGCAGGGCCCCGACTCGACCCATTGGGTGGAATTCGTCCAGGCCGGCCAGGTCAAGGGCAAGGAATTGGCCAGCATCGTGACGCCGGCGGACACGAAGCTCGTGGCCAAGCGCACGCCGCCGGCCGCCGGGAAGCCCCTGGTCCAGATGCTCAAGGGAGCGGACTACCTGCGCGTCTGGGTCAACCACGACGGCACCCAGTACCTCATACACCTGACCCTCAAGTAGCGAGAGTCGCTATCGTCCGATCCGGACGTCCCCGCTGAACGTCGTAATCGTCACGCTCGCGCCGCCGGAGCCGACGGTGCCGTGGAAGGCACGCGCGCGCGACGTGCTCATCACCGCCGTCGCCATGCCGCGAGGCGGCGTGATCGTACCGCTGAAGGTCGTGGCCTGCAGGTCATACCCCACGGCGCCCGCGGGGGTGAAGGCGACGTCACCTGAGTGCGACTGCAGTTCATACCGTCCGGCTTTGGAGATCGTTCCCGCATAGCCGACATCTCCCGACAGGGACCGGAGCGTGGCGCGCTCGGCATTCACGGCGCTGGCCCTGACGTCACCGCTCGTGGTCTCCGCCTCGATGCGTCGCGCGGTGGCCCGATCGATGGTCACGTCGCCGCTTACCGTCGTGAGTGTGAGGCTCTCCCCGGTCATGTCAGTGACCGTCACGTTTCCTGAAATCGTCCGCGCGTCGACCACGTTACCCGCACCGACGAGTGTGACGTTGCCCGACACGACGTTCATGGAGACGTCGGCCTTGATGTTCTCGACCTTCACGTCACCCGAGACGCTGGTTGCGCTGACGCGCGTGCCCGTGGGAGCGGTGATGTTGAAGATGACATCGACCGAGTAGCTGTTGCGCCGCTCGTCGTTTGGGTACTGGGTGGCCACGACGCCGCGATTTCCCTGTTGATCGACGGCCACGGTGACGCGCTGGAGACCCAGGCGCGCGTCGTCGTCGGTTCTTCCGCGCGCCCGCCGCGTGATCTCGACACGCACATCCCGGCCGGATCCAGCGGTCACCGTGACGTCGCCGGAGACGTTCTTCACTTCCAGCGACCCGTTGGCGCCGAGTGTCAGCACCTTGGTTTCGTGATCCGTCAGCGTCTGGCGGAGCCCGTCGTCGTCGCCCTCGCTGACGGCGGGCCTCGCGTGCTCTCCGGGGGGAGCTGCGGCGGCGCGATGGGCCGGCGATACCAGCAGCGCGATGGTGGCAAGGCCGATCAGTGCGAAACGGAGCGTGTCGAGCGGCGTGTGTCTCGGATCGTTCATGACTGTCTCCCTCGTCCTTCCATGGCGCGTGCGGCCCCAGAGGGATCGCCCTGTCGCATCTCGTTGATCAGCGAGACTGTGGCTTGCAGCACGCTGATCTTTTGCCGCAAGGCCTCGAACAGGCTGTCGCGAGCGGGGTCGCTGTCGGGGTTGCTGACGAGTGCCGCGCGACTTTCCGAAATCGCCGTGTCGATCGATCCGAGGCTGTCGTGCAGGGTCGCCGACACCGCCGGATCCATCTGCCCGTCTCTCGTGCGCGCGGCCGCTTCCAGTTCAGCGATCGCGCGCTCGTAGTGCTGCATGGCCAGGCTCAGCTCGTCGGTCACGGCCTGCATCGAGCCGGTTGGAGCCGCGTTCGTCGCGACCGTCGGCGGCGCTGGGGCGTGCCTGGAAAAAAAGTAGAGGGCGGCGGTGATGGCCAGGAGGGCGGCCGACAGGCCGACCCATTGCCAGACGGCGCGGGCAGCCGATGCCGGTGGCGTGAGCCTGATGGCCTGCCCGTCTGCCAGGCGGATGTGCCCCGCAATCTCGAGCCACAGATGTTCCGGCGGCGTCACCGGACCGAGTTCTCGCGCCACGGAGATCAGCCGTTCGAGATCGTGCAACACCCCGCTGCAGTCCGCGCACGCGCGCACATGCGTGAGCACGGCCGCGTGTGTCTCGGGCGGCAGCAGCCCGTCCGTGAACTCGCTCAGTCGCGCCTGGACCTCTTCGCAGTTCGTCATCGTCTCGCCCCCGTCGTCCGATTGAGCGCCGTGCGCAGCCGAAACCGCGCTTTGTGCAGCTGCGATTTCGACGTGCCCTCGGACACGCCCAGCAACTCGGCCACCTCGTGGTGCTGCAGGCCTTCCACGTCGTGCAGCACGAACACCGTCCGCGCGCCTTCCGGCAGCGTCGCCAGGGCCCGTTCGAGATCCAGACGATCGATCACGCCGAAGACTGGCCCGGAACTGGCCGCCGGCAGGTCGTCATCCAGGCCGTCCTGAAGTGCCGCGAAGCGACCACTTTTGCTTCGCAAGTGATCGAGACACAGGTTGGTGCCGAGGCGGAACAACCAGGTGCTCAGGGCCGATTCGCCCTTGTAGAGGGCCAGCTTGCGATGCGCCATGAGGAACATCTCCTGCAGCAGATCCTCCGCCTCGACTCGGCCGACGAGCCGGCACGCCAGGCCGAAGAGCCGCGGCGCGTGCGTGCGATACAACTCGTCGAACGCGCCGGGCACGCCGGCGCGACACCGCTCGGCGAGGGCCAGGTCGGGTCTCACGATGGTCGACGGGCGACGAGGAACGAGCTGCACGCCATGGGTGTTCAGTGAAGGGCCGTTGCGTCTACACCTTAGACGGCGGCAGAGGGCCGGCGCGTTGCCGCGGCTAGCGTGACCAGCGCCTGGTGCTGAAAGCGAGCACCCGACGGCCGCGCACGAGCGTGCCTTCGGCGCGAAGCAGGGCCACCTTCATTGCGACGGACGATCCACACCCTCCGACCGCGCCGCCTGCCGCGATCACGCGGTGGTAGGGGAGTCCGGGCTGCGAGGACGTGCGATGATCCGACCCACCGAGCGCGCCGCGCGGGGGCGCCCGGCCAGCCGGGCGATGTCTCCGTAGGTGGCCACGCGCCCGGACGGAATGCGGCTTACCGCCTGGAGCACGCGCCGCGCGAACGCGCCGGGCGCCGCGGTGCCAGGTGGCTTGACGTTCATCTCACGAGGGCGTCGCCCAGCACCCGCCCGTCCGCGCGCGGCATGGCGATATGCAACAGCGCGGCAAGGGTCGGGGCGACGTCGATTGGCGATGCCGCGGTTGTGTAGCGGCCGGCTTTGATGCCCCAGCCCGCGAAGAGCACCGGCACTTGCAGATCGTACGGTTGCGCCGAGCCGTGATTGGTTCCGGCGCTGGCCACGACCCAATTCGGCCGTGGCAGGAACGCCAGGTCGCCGCTACGCCCCGCGAAGTAACTTCGGCGCAATGCCGTCAGGATGGGGTCGTCGGTCGGGCTCTTCGCGGCCAGATCCTGCGACCAGTACACGCGCTCGATTCCGCCGACGCCGCGCACGCCGGCTTCGACGGCCGCCATCGCCGCAGGAGAGGCGCGCAGTCGATTGAGCACGCCCGGCAGAAAATGAATATAGGTCCCGCTGACCGACGCGACGTACGGACCCCGGCCGAACTGCGCGCTGATGGCGATGTCGGCCGCCAGGCCGACGGTGTTGAGGTTCACACGTCCGCCCTGAGCGCCTGTCACGTCGCCGGCTTGTTCAGGAAGCAGCGCGACGCCGTGATCGGAGGTCAGCGCGACGACATACTGCCCGGCGCCGACCGTCCGGTCCAGCGTGGAGAGCAGGCGCCCGATGGTGACATCGAGGCGTGCCAGCGTGTCCTGCACTTCATGACTCCGGGGGCCGTAAATGTGTCCGACGTAGTCCAGCGACGCAAACCCGATCGTCAAGAGGTCGGTTCCCTGCTGTCCCAGCTTCATGGAGTTCGCCAAGCCGCTCGCCATGTCGCCCAGGTACGCATCGCTCAACGGTGACGCGTCCCAGACAGCCGCGAAGGACGCCCCCAGCGGTGCGTCGATCAGATGTGGAAATACTGCCGAGGCCGGCGGTTCGCCGCGCGCGCGATCGTCGAAGCGATAGGAAGCGATCGGCAACTGGCGCTGCCATGTTCCGCCGCGCGCGCGGGCCACCGGATGCGCTCGGACGAAGGCGTCGATGTCGGGCCATGGCGCCGACGCGAACGCGCTCGAGGTGGCCCAGGTGCCGGAGTCTTCCTCCCACACGATCGTGGCGTTCGGCCCGCCGTGGCCGCCAAGACTAATCGCGGCACGCGCCTTGAGGCCGATCGATACCACGCGCGAGGCCGGCACCTGCCGCAGCAACTCGTCCCCGATGGTGGGCGCGCCGAGAAAACGCGCGCTGTGATGCTCCGATCCGCGGGCTCCGCCGAACGCGATGGATTCCGCCGTCGGGTCGAGCGTGCAGCTCACAAACGCGCGCGTCGCGGTGTCGTACCACTCGTTGTCGATCATGCCGTGCGACGAAGGATAGGCCCCTGTGCCGATCGTGCTGTGGCCCGCACACGTCTTGCTGACCGCGTAGGGCAATGTCGCGCGCGGAAACACGGCTCCGGACATGAGACGGCGCAGTCCCTGCGACCATTGCGCACCGTACCAGTCGAGATAGTCGGCGCGAAACTGATCGACGACGAGGAGCACCGCGAGGCGAGGCTCGGCATTCGCGGACGGGGCAGACGCGAGCCGCTGTGCGTGAATCTCCGCCGGATCCGCGACGACGAGCACCATGGCCACGGCCGCCGCAATGGCGGACCACCATGACCGCCGCTTCATCGGCGTCGAGCCCAGAAACACCAGCCGGCGAGGTAGACGTTGTGAATCGCGCAACCGATGGTGAACCAGCGGGGCGCCAGATCGGGCGACAGCCAGCCGGGGCGATGGGCGATGTCGACGAGGGCGTGCAGCACGAAGCCCGCGCTTGCCAGCAGCAGTCCTTCGCGCGGGTCCCGCTGAAGCACGATGCCGGCGAGGCCCATGAACACGATTGAGAGGGCCGCGTCGAGGTTGGCCAGCGGCGCGCTGGGCTCGGCCAGCGCCAGCCCCAGAGGAATGGTACCGATGCCCGCCAGCACCACAGCCATCCACTGCGCCAGACGTAGCTCGCCGATCAGCCGTTCGGTGTCTTCCGGATCGGTCTGGGTCACGCGCCAGGCAAACGTCGTCATCGCCAGCGCCGACAGGATTCCGGCCGTGAGGAGGACGCGCGCGGTGTCGTTCACGCTTTCAAACTATACTTGGCCCGCATGCGCGCGGTGGATGTGATTCGCCAGAAGCGTGATGGTGGCGCGCTCGACAGCGCCGGCATCCAGGCGTTCGTGCAGGGCGCGACCGACGGATCGTGGCCCGATTACCAGCTGTCCGCGCTGCTCATGGCCATTGTCCTTCGCGGGATGACGACTGATGAGGCCGCCACGCTCACGGACGCCATGGTCAAGTCTGGCCGGCGTCTCGACCTGTCCGAGTTTGGCGCGTGCCCCGTGGACAAACACTCGACCGGTGGCGTCGGCGACAAGATCTCGCTGCCCCTCGCGCCGCTCGCCGCCGCCTGCGGCGTGGTCGTGCCCATGATGTCCGGACGAGGCCTCGGGCACACCGGAGGCACGCTGGACAAGCTCGAATCCATTCCCGGCTTCCGGGTCCGTCTGTCGATTGACGAGATGAAGCAGGTACTGCGGCGGACGGGCTGCGTCCTGATTGGGCAGACCGACGACATGGCGCCGGCCGACCGCAAGCTGTACTCGCTGCGCGATGTGACCGGCACCGTCGAGAGCATTCCCCTGATCTGTGCGTCGATTCTCAGCAAGAAGATCGCCGAGGGCATCGGCGCTCTGGTGCTCGACGTGAAGGTCGGACGCGGTGCCTTCATGAAGACAGAAGCGCAGGCGCGCGAACTGGCCGCGAGCCTCGTGCGGATCGCCGAGGAAAACGGCGTGCGCACCGAGGCCCTGATCACCGACATGGATGTGCCGCTCGGCCGCGCCGTCGGCAATGCCAACGAGGTCATCGAATCGATCGAGACGCTCAAGGGACGAGGACCGAGCGATGTCGAAGCCCTGTCGATCGCACAGGCTACCCGCATGGTGGTGTTGAGTGGCGTGACGACTGACGAGGCCGATGCCGGGCAGCGCGTGCGCGAAGCCCTGTCGAGCGGTGCGGCGCTCGAGAAGTTCCGGGACGTGATCGAGGCGCAAGGGGGCGATCCGCGGGTGATCGACGATTACAGTCGGCTGCCGACTGGTGGGGTGCAGGAGACGTGGCGCGCGCCGCGCGCGGGCGTGGTGACCGATATGCACGCGGAACTGATCGGGCGAGCTGCCGTGGCGCTCGGCGCCGGCCGCGACCGCGTCGACGCCAGCGTCGATCCCGCCGCCGGGATCGACATTCTGGTTCGTCCTGGCGGCTCGGTGGACGCTGGCGAGCCGGTGCTCGTGCTGACCGCCAGCGACGGCGCCCGCGTGTCGGCCGCACGCGCGCTTCTCGACCAGGCCATCACGATTGGCGACGCCCCGCCGGCCGCGCGGCCGCTCATCCTCGAGCGGCTTACCCGCGCATCGTTTGTGTGACGATGAGCATGACCCAGTCGGACGAAGGGCGCGGCGTGCTCCACCAGATTGACGCGGCCGCGACGTTCGTGCGGCAACGGGTGGGCGACATCCCCAGCGTGGCGCTCATCCTGGGGTCCGGATTGGGAGCATTTGCCACGACCCTGGCTGATGCGGTCACCGTGCCCTACACGGAGATTCCGCACTGGCCGCGCCCCAGTGTCGTCGGGCACGCCGGTCTGCTCGTCTGCGGCCGCGTCGGGAATCGTCGCGTGCTCGCGCTCGCGGGACGCGCGCATGTCTACGAGGGACATCCCCTCTCCACGGTCACGTTTGCCGCGCGAGTGCTCGGCCGCCTTGGCGTGCGCATCCTCATCGTGACGAATGCCGCGGGGGGCATCAACACGCGCTTCGGCGTCGGCGCGCTCATGGTGATGGACGATCACATCAACCTGATGGGCACGAACCCGCTCATCGGGCCCAATGATGATGGGCTCGGACCGCGGTTTCCCGACATGTCGAAGGTGTACTCGCCTCGGCTCCGTGCGCTCGCCGACGAGGCCGCGCGCGCCATCGACCTCCGGGTCGAGCACGGCGTCTATCTGGCCGTCACCGGACCGAGCTACGAAACTCCCGCCGAGATTCGGGCCTTCCGCGTGCTCGGCGCAGATGCCGTCGGCATGTCGACCGTGCCCGAAGCCATCGTCGCCCGGCACATGGGGATGGAGGTCCTTGGTGTGTCGTGTATTTCCAACATGGCCGCTGGCATGCAGGAAACCGGACTCTCGGCGGAGGAAGTGATCGACACGACCACCCGCGTGCAGGGGGATTTCATTCGGTTGCTGGAGGCGATCCTTGAGCGTCTCTGAACGCGCGTTGGTCGATGCCGCCCGTGCCGCGCGCGAGGGGGCGATTGCGCCCTACTCGAAGTTTCGGGTCGGCGCCGCGCTCGCGACCGCGGACGGCCTGGTGTTCACCGGCTGCAATATCGAGAATGCCTCCTACGGCCTGACCGTCTGCGCCGAACGCGTGGCCCTGCTCAAGGCGCTCTCCGAAGGCGCCCGCGACTTCACGGCGATCGCCGTCGTGGCCGACACGGACGCGCCCACACCGCCTTGCGGCCCGTGCCGTCAGTTGCTGTGGGAGTACTGCGGCGACATCCCCGTCACCCTCGCGAACCTCGACGCGGTGAAGGCCCACCACACCTGTAAGGAACTCCTGCCGTTTCCGTTCGACGGGCGACTGCTGTAGCCACGGTGCCGCCTGGTGGGCCCCTGCTTAGGTGAGGCCGCGGACCTTCAGGGCCAGGGCAGGCGCCTCCGACGCTGTCGGCTATGATCGTCCGGCATGCTTCCAACGATTGAGTGGCAACCTGACGCCGTCGTGATGGTCGACCAGCGCAAGCTGCCTGGCCAGGAAATTTACGTTCACTGCAAGACCGCGAACGAGGTCGCGCGGGCAATCAAGACCATGGTCATTCGCGGCGCACCGGCGATCGGCGTGGCGGCGGCGATGGGCATCGCGCTGGGAATGCGCCGCAGCAAGGCCACCGGTACGCGCCAGTACGCGGTTGAGTTCAACAAAATCTGCGATCTGATGGCCGCCACCCGTCCTACGGCCGTCAATCTGTTCTGGGCGATCACGCGGATGAAGGCGTCGTTCTCCGAGGGCGTGCAGGCCGGCGAATCCGTGAGCGAGCTGACCGAGCGGCTCGTGCGGGAAGCGCACGCCATTCATGACGAGGACGTGGCCAGTTGCCGGGCGATGGGCCTGCTTGGCGCCAGCGTCGTGCCCCCGACCGCGCGCATTCTGACCCACTGCAACGCCGGTGCGTTGGCGACCGCGGGGTATGGCACGGCGCTTGGCGTCATCCGCGCCGCCGCGGAGCAGGGCAAGGTCGCCCAGGTGTTCGCTGACGAGACGCGTCCGTTCCTCCAGGGCGCCCGGCTGACCGCCTGGGAACTCGTGCGCGACCACATTCCGACCACGGTCATCACCGAGAGCATGGCGGGCCCGCTCATGCGTCAGGGGTCGATCGATTTCGTGGTCGTCGGCGCCGATCGCATTGCCGCCAACGGCGACGTGGCGAACAAGATCGGGACGTATACCGTGGCGATGATGGCTCACGCGCACGGCGTGCCGTTCTATGTGGCCGCGCCGCTGTCGACGATCGATCTGGCGACACCGACCGGCGCCCAGATTCCGATCGAACAGCGCGCCGCGAGGGAAATCACGCACCTTGGCGCCACGCGGCTCGCGCCCGAAGGCGCGAGCGTCTGGAACCCGGCCTTCGACGTCACGCCCGCGTATCTCGTGGCCGGTATTATCACGGAGAAGGGCATCGCTCGAGCGCCGTATGGCGAGAGCCTCGCCAAGTTGTTTCAATAGCGCGCCGGGGCCAGAACCTGGAACCGAGCACCCTGAACCCAGAACCCCGAAACGCGAGTCGTCGTCATGAACATCCTCGGGATCGAAACGTCGTGTGATGAAACCGCGGCCGCTGTCGTGTCGACGACCGGCGACGCGGCGAAGCCCTGGGTGGTGCGGTCGAACGTCATCGCGTCCCAGGCCGAGATTCACCGCGAGTGGGGCGGCGTCGTACCTGAAATCGCGTCGCGGCAACATGTCCGTGACATCTGCGGCGTCGTCGATCGCGCCCTCGCCGATGCGGGCACGCCGTGGTCGGCCATTGACGGGATGGCCGTCACCCAGGGGCCTGGTCTCGTTGGGTCGCTGCTCGTCGGCGTGTCGTTCGCCAAGGCGGCGGCGGCGACGCTCGGAAAGCCCGTGATTCCGGTGCACCATCTCGCGGGGCACATCGAGTCGATCTTCCTCGATCACGGCGCGATTCCGCTGCCCGCGGTCGTGCTCGTCGTGTCCGGCGGCCACACCAGTCTGTATCTCGTGCGGACGCCTGGTGAGTACCGCTTGATCGGACGCACCCGTGATGATGCGGCAGGCGAAGCGTATGACAAGGTCGCGCGGTTGCTGGGCCTCGGTTACCCGGGCGGTCCGGTGATCGATCGTGTGTCGAAGGCCGGCAACGAGTTTGGTGTCGAGCTGCCGCGGCTTCGATTCACGCATCCCGACCGCAATCCACCGCCTGCGGACTTCACCGGCATCGCCCTTCCGCCGTCGTTGCAGCACCTGGCGGACTTCAGCTTCTCCGGGCTCAAGACGGCCGTCGTGCGGTTGCTGCAGCAGCGCGGCGTGCCGGTGAGCACCGGGTTGGCGATGCCGTCGGACGCAGGTCCGTTGACGCCGGCAGAAGTCGCCGACGTCTGCGCCACGTTTCAGCGCGTGGTCGTCGAGACCCTGATCGACCGCACGTTCGAAACCGCACGGTGGCTGGGCGCGGCCAGTGTCGGCATCGCAGGTGGGGTGTCGGCCAACAGCCGGTTGCGTCGCGACGCGCTCGCGCGCGGCGAACGCCAGGGCATTCCCGTCTACGTGCCGGCGCTCTCGCTCTCGACGGACAATGCGGCGATGATCGCCGCGGCCGGCCTGCGGAAGCTCGAGCAGGGCGCCACCGGGTCACTGACCTTCAACGCACTGGCCACGCTCGCGATCGACGCGTGACGACGCCCGCCGGTGCCCCGGACGCCTCGCGCGCATATCCGTCGCAGCCCGTGGCCGGCGTCGGGGGCGTCGTCTTCACGCCGGACCGGCATATCGTCCTCATCCGCCGCGGACAGGCGCCGTTATCGGGCACATGGAGTCTGCCTGGCGGCGTGCTCGAATTGGGCGAGTCCCTCGCCCAGGCCGTTGTCCGCGAAGTGCGGGAGGAAACGGGCCTCGACGTCGAGGCTGGTCCACTCATCGACCTCTTCGAGCACATCGCGCGGGACGAGGACGGGCGTGTGCGATATCACTACGTGATCGCGGACTACCTCTGCCACGCTCGCGGTGGGCGTCTGACGGCGGGCAGTGACGCCCTCGAGGTCGCACTGGCCAATCCGTTGGAGCTCGACCGTTTCAACCTGACTCCCAAGGCTCAGGCCATGATTCGCCGGGCGTGCGCTCTTGCCGGATTTACTGAACCCGCGGACAGACCCGGCCGATAATCTCTTCATGCGAATCCGTCTTCTTTGGACTGTGGCGCTTGCCGGCTTCCTGGTTGCCCCGCTCCAAGCCGAGCTCAAATACACCATGCGGATTCACGCCCGGCCATCCACCGTGGCGGCCACGATGCCTTCGAATCCACTGGTCGCGATGATCGCTGGCGTCGTGGCGGGGACCCTCGCTCCCGAGGGTGGGCTCGAACTGAACATCACGACGGGGGACAAGGGCACTCGGGTCGACTATCCGAAGGCGTACACCATCGTTCCTGCCGGCGGAGCGACCCTCCTCCGCGCGGACGGATCGATGATCGTGCTCGACCCGGTGAAGCGGACCTATTGGAAGATGGCCAAACCCGACCTTTCGGTTTTGGGTGGCGTGGCGCCGACCGTGACGATCACGCGAACAGGCGGGTCCGACACGGTGGCCGGCGTGAGGGCCGACCGCGCGACGTTCGAGATACGCATGCCGCTTCCGGTTCCACCCGGCACGCAGTTGCCTGAGGGCATTCCGTCCGAGATTCGGATGTCGGGCGAGGCGTGGGTGGCGCCGCAATACAAGCAGTACTCGAAGCTGGCCGCGGGCCTGCTCGGCGGCATCAACGCGTTCGGCGCTGACACGCTGGCGGCCGAGGGCCTGATGATGCGATCCATTCTTCGGGGCGAGCTGCTGGGCAACCAGGAAGTCGAGTCGGTCATCACCGCGATTGCCGAGGCGCCAGCGCCCGCATCCCTGTTCGAGATTCCGGCGGGCTACACCGAGGTTCCTCCGCCCTCGGGTCTCCCGGGTCCCATGCCCCGCTAGGTCCACGCGTTCGCCCTCTGAACCCGTCGCCCGCGGGCGTCGTATAAGCTGGTGCCTCAATTGCCCGGCATGAGCCACGTTGTCGAATTGGATCACGTGACCGTTCTCTACGGCGCGCACCCTGTCCTGCGGGACGTGAGCGCGTCGTTTCCTGCCGGAGCGGTCGGCCTGCTCGGGCCGAACGGGGCGGGCAAGAGCACGATGCTCAAGAGCCTGCTTGGATTCGTCGCCCCGGACCAGGGCACGCTGCGCGTCCTGGGACTCGATGTGGCGGCTCGCCCCCTGGAAATCCGCGCCCGCATCGGCTACATGCCGGAGAACGACGGTCACATGCCCGGCATGAACGCCGTGACCTACGTCGCCTACTGTGGCGAGCTGGCGGGCCTGCCACGCGCTGATGCGATGCAGCGCGCCCATGAGGTGCTGTTCTACGTCGGGCTTGGCGAGGCGCGGTATCGCAACGTCGAGACGTACTCCACGGGCATGAAACAGCGCATCAAGCTGGCCCAGGCGCTCGTCCACGATCCCGACCTGCTCTTCCTCGACGAACCGACCAACGGCATGGATCCCAAGGGCCGCGACGAGATGCTCGACCTCGTGCGCGATTTGGCGCGCAACAAGGGCATCAATGTCATCGTGTCCTCGCACCTGCTGCCGGACGTCGAATACACGTGCGATCACGTGGTGGTGCTCGACAAGGGACGCATTGCGGCGTCGGGCACCATCGATGCGCTCAAGGGGCCGGCGGGGCGCGTGTTCGACGTCCGGGTCAAGGGCGCAGCCGTCGCCTTCATCGCCCGCCTCCAGGCCGAGCACATGGACTGTCACGAAACGGACGAAGACGTGATGCGCGTGTTCGTGCCCGGCGAGAACTTCGACGTCGGCCGCGATCAGCAGCGGATCTGCCAACTGGCGCAGGAGTCCGGTGTGCAAGTCCGGCATCTGAAGCCGAGCCTGCCGACGCTCGAGGACGTGTTCGCGCGCGCGATCGGTGAACGATGAGTCCCGTCCACGACCAGAGTTATCGGCGGTATGCGGGCCTCAGGCAGGCGCCCGGCAAGGCGTGGCTGGTGATCCTCCGTGCCGGCGTCAGGCAGCTCATCGGGCGCCGTATCTTTCTCGGACTGCTGGCCCTCGGGTGGATCTGGTTCCTGGTCCGATCGGTCCAGATCTACCTGGCGGTGACCCAGCCGCAGTTCGCGCAGTTCCTGCCCGTTGACGTCAAGCTCTTCGCGAATTTCATCGATGCGCAGAGCTTCATCGCGTTCTTCGTCACGGTGTACGCCGGCGCCGGCCTCATTGCCGCCGATCGCCGCGCCAACGCCCTCCAGGTCTACCTGTCGAAGCCGTTGATGCGCATGGAGTACATCGGCGGCAAGTTCGCGATTCTCGCCGTCTTCCTCGGCTTCGTGGTCATCGTCCCGTCCATCCTGCTGCTCGTCATGCAGGTCCTGCTCTCCGGCAGCCTCTCGTTTCTGCGCGGGCACCTCGAACTGATTCCCGCCATCGTGCTGGCATCGACGATGCGCGTGCTCGTGTACGCGATCAGCATGCTCGCGTTGTCGTCGCTGTCCACGAGCACGAGATACGTCGCGGTGATGTACACCGGCGTCGTCTTCTTCTCGGAAGCGGTCTTCAACGTGCTCTCGTTCGTCACCGGATCGACTCGCGTGGCCTGGGTGTCGCCGTCGCGGAATTTCGACGTGGTCAGCGATGCGATCTTCCGGCAGGCGCCCCGCTACGACACGCCGGTCATCGTGTCCGTGCTCGTGCTGCTGGGCATCGTCGCCGTGTCGGTGTCGGTGCTGGAGCGCCGCGTCCGCGGCGTCGAGGTGGTGTCGTGACCGCGTCGATCGTCTCGGCTGAGCATCTCTCGAAGTGGTATGGCCAGGTGATCGGCCTGAACGATGTCTCCGTGTCGGTCCCACCGGGTATCACGGGGTTGCTTGGTCCGAACGGTGCTGGCAAGAGCACGTTCATGAAGCTCGTGACCGGACAGCTCCGGCCAAGCAAGGGATCGGTGAAGGTGCTCGGTGAACCCATCTGGGGGAATTCGCCGCTCTATTTCCGGATAGGGTTCTGTCCCGAACAGGATCGCTTCTACGAACGCATGACCGGGCTCGACTGGGTCACGGCGCTGGTCCGCCTGAATGGATTGGGTGAGCGCGAGGCACGTGAGGCGGCGGCGCGCGCGCTGGCGGCCGTCGACCTGAGTGACGTGGCGTCGAAGCGCATTGGCGCCTACAGCAAGGGGATGCGGCAGCGGGTGAAGCTCGCGCAGGCCATCGTGCACGATCCCGAGCTGCTGATTCTCGACGAGCCGCTGTCGGGCATGGATCCCCTGGGCCGCCGGAAGACCATTCGGATGATTCGCGACTGGGCCCGTCAGGGCAAGAGCATCCTCGTCTCGAGCCATATCCTGCACGAGATCGAGGCGATGACGACGAACATCCTGCTCATCAACAACGGCCGGATTCTCGCCGAAGGGAACGTGCACCAGATCCGCGATTTGATCGACGAACACCCGCACACGGTGTACATCCGGGCGGCTGATCCCCGTCGGCTGGCCCGTGAGTTCCTCACGCGCAGCGACGTGATCAGCCTGCGATTCGAGCCCGGCGCCGTCGTCGTCGAAACGGGCGCGCCGGACGAGTTCTACGCGCGCCTCACCGAACTCGTGGCGGCAGGTGAGTGCGGCGCCGTCGAGGAACTCACGTCGCCGGACGACAATCTCCAGGCCGTGTTCAAGTACCTCGTGAAGAACTGAGATGGCCATGTCCGACGCTCCCGCGCCGATTGCCCCCGCGCCGCCGCCCGTCGCTGACGCGCCGCGGCGTCCATCCCCGCCGGGGCTGATGACCGGCGCCTTGCGAATCTTCGACATGTCGATCGGCCAGATGCTGTGGTCGCGCCGCACGGTCTTCATGGCGCTCGTCGTCGGCGTGCCCGTCGTCATTGCCGTCGCGTTGCGTGTGATGGTCGAGCTCGGCGCTCCGATCATGCGCTCAGGCCGATCGCCGATCAGCGGAGGCGTCGTTTTCGGCCTGATGATGTGGGGCTTTTACGTCCGATTCGCGGCACCGGTACTGGCCGTCTTCTACGGCACATCCCTCATCGCCGACGAAGTCGAAGACAAGACGCTGACCTATCTCTTCACCCGCCCCATTCCCCGAAGCGCCGTGTTGCTGGGCAAGTATTTCGCCTACCTGGTCTGCACGATCGGGGTGGTTCTGCCTTCCGTGATGCTGGTGTGGCTGCTCATCGCGTCGCTCAACGACACGCTCGGGAATACATTTCTCAGCCTCGTGAAGGATCTGGGCATTCTGGCTACCGGCTTGGCGGTTTATGGAGCCGTGTTTGCGTTGGTGGGCGCCGTGGTGCGACGTCCCCTGCTCGTGGGACTCGGGCTGGTCTTCGGTTGGGAGACCATCGCCCTGGCCTTGCCGGGCTTCATGAAACGTCTCAGCGTGGCGTTCTATCTGCAGGGGCTGGTGCCGCACGCGATGCCGGCGGATTCTCCCGTGGCCGTGCTCCAGACCTTCTTTCAGCAGTCGATTAGCCTGCCACAGAGCCTCCTGAGCCTGGCCGCTATCGCCGTCGTGTCTCTGTGGCTGGCGGCCCGAGCCGTGAGCCGGCGGGAATACGTTCTCGAGCAGTAGGACGGAAATTCCGGAGACTCCCGGGGTGCGCGGCCGAACTCCTACGGCTGAGAACCGTATAATTCCCTGAGGGTTCCACATGTCTTCTCGTACCCGGTATTTCCTGATCGGTTCCTCCCTGGTCGTGGTCGTTGGGCTGTGCACGGGGCTGGTGGCCTACTACAACGGGTCGGCGCCCGCAGGTGCGGCGGCCAGGTTGCCTGATCTGGCCTATTTGCCCGCCGATGCCTCCGCGGTGGCCTACGCCGACGTGAAGGACATCATGGCCTCGGAGTTCAGGCAGCGCCTCCGGGAGGCATTGCCGACGGGAGCCGAGAAGGATCGATTCCTGGCCGAGACCGGCATCGACATCGAACACGACATCGACTCCGTATTGGCGGGCTTGAACCGTGACGCCCGCGACCCGCGCAACGCGGTGATCCTCTTCCGCGGTCGTTTTGACACCGCCCACATTGAAGCCCTGGCCGCCGAGCACGGCGCCGTTACCGAACAATACAAAGGCAAGAAGATCCTGCTGGCGCCGCAGACGATCTCTGCGTCCCCCGCGGGCCCTTCGTCCGCGATTGCGTTCCTCGAGCCCGGACTCCTGGCCATCGGCAGTCAGGCGGACTTGCACGCGGCGATTGATGCGCCGAGTGCCCCGGGCAGCATCACCGCGAACGCCCAGTTGATGGACCTCGTCGCGGGCGCGCAGCAGTCCGGCAACGCGTGGATGGTCGGACGGTTCGACGCCATGGCGATGCAGCCGAACATGCCGGTTCAGATTCGCAGTCAAATGCCGGCGGTCGAGTGGTTCGCCGTCAGCGCCGACATCGACCGAGGCGTGCGCGGGACGGTGCGCGCCGAGACCCGTGACGAGCAGGGCGCCGATCAACTCCGCAGCGTCGTCAATGGCGGCCTCTCCGCTGCGCGCATGTTTGCCGGAAACGACGCTCGCGTGACTCAGGTCCTCAACGGTCTCCAGGCAACCGGCACGGGCACGACCGTCCAGATCACGTTCGCGCTTGGTCCGGAGACGCTCGACATGTTGAAAGGTGCCATGGCGCAAACGCCACTCGTGCCTCCGGCGATCGCGAAATAGGGCGCCGCCCACCGCGACCGATATTCGGCCCTGAGCCCTGAGCCGACAGCCCTGAACCTTGGCGCTTTGAGCCTTGAGCCTGCCCTGTAGAATGCTTGGATGCAGGATTTGGTTCGTCAACTGCTGCAGGCCATGGGCGAAGATCCCGATCGAGAGGGCCTGACCAGCACCCCGCGCCGCGTGGCGCAATCCCTCGAGTTCTTGACCAGCGGCTACCAGGCCAATCTCGACGAAATCGTCAACGATGCCCTCTTCACCGTCCCGCACAACGAGATGGTGATCGTGCGCGACATCGACTTCTATAGCCTCTGCGAACACCACCTGCTGCCGTTCTTCGGGAAGTGCCACGTTGCATATATCCCGGACGGGCGCGTCATCGGTCTCAGCAAGATTCCGCGCATCGTCGATGTGTTCGCGCGGCGTTTGCAGGTGCAGGAGCGTCTGACGTCGCAGGTCGCCAACACCATTCGCGATCGTGTGAGGCCGCTCGGCGTCGCGGTGGTGATGGAAGCCACGCATCTCTGCATGGCCATGCGCGGCGTCGAGAAACAGAACTCGGTCACGACCACCAGTGCCATGCTCGGCGTCTTTCAGAAGGACGCGCGCACCCGGCACGAGTTCCTGCAACTGATTCAGGGACGACGAAGCGCCGGCGCCGTCTTCCGTGATGGCGGACCCGGCGCGGGTTGCGACGACTGAAGTGGGTGGCGGCCGCGACGGCGGATATACTCGACCTGATGATGCGATCGATTGTGGCTGCCATCGTCCTGTGTGCCTTGGGGATGACCACCATATCCGCGCAGCGGGCGGCGGGCACACGTGTCGCGACGTCCAAGACCTGTGCGGCCAGCCTCGGGACCGGACTCAAGAGCAAACGCGAGTTCTGCGACGTCATCATCGCGAAGGTCCCGAAGGACAGCGTGGCGATCACCATTCCCGCGCACACGGGAACGGCGACCCTGATGTTCGACCTGCACAACCGGTTCATGTTGCCGGCTGTGGCCGCGGTCCCGGGCCTGCTCTACACTCGTCACGAGGCCATCGTCACCGTCGTCAAGAGCACGGGGGAAGTGATCAACCGGGCCGCCGTCGTCCGCGAGTTCCGGCTTGTGTCTGACCTGTTCGATCAGATTACGGGAGGCGGGCGGCCTGGCGGCGTGAAGGCCATCGCGCCCGGGCCCGCCGAGCCCATCCGATTCACGATTCCTGCGGGCGTCAACGCGATTGGCATCGTCGGATCGCGCCTGCAGACGCTCACGCGCACAGGCGGAGACGAGGTGTTCGAGAATCCCGGCCGTCCGGTTGCGATCGTGAGCAACGTGCGTGTCGAGTTCAAGCCGGCGCCGCGTTAGCAGTGCCGCTGCACGTTTGAAGCGCTAATGCACCGTCCGCGTCTTCTTCGACATGTAGTCCTGTAGGACGTACTGGCCCAGCGTGTGCGGGGTCGTGAAGTACGCCTTTCCCTTGCAGATGCCCGCCACGCGTCGCACGAATGCGACGAGGTCGTAGTCGCGCGCCAGCATGAACGTGTTGATCATGATCCCCGCCCGGCGGCAGGCGGCCACCTCCGCAAAGGTTTCCCGGAGGACGAACGGGTCCAGGCCAAACGCGTTGCGATAGATGCGTCCGTCAGGCCGTGTGACCGCCGACGGTTTGCCGTCGGTAATCATGATGATCTGGCGCATGTCTTTACGCTGACGCTCGAGCACGCGCCGCGCCAAGCGCAGACCCTCGCGCGTGTTCGTGTAGTACGGCCCGACGCGGACGCGGCCGAGCTGGCTGAGCGGCACTTCCTCAGCCGAGTCATGAAACAGGACCACGTTCAGCGCATCGCCCGGGTACTGATGCCGGATGAGGTTCGACAATGCGAGGGCGACACGCTTGGCGGGCGTGAAGCGGTCCTCGCCGTAGAGCACCATGCTGTGACTACAGTCGAGCAGGATGACCGTCGCACAGGAGCTCTGGTAGTCGCCCTGCGTGATCATCAGGTCTTCGTATTCGACGTCGACACCTGATCCTGGGGATCCCCCCGCCCCCGATCGCATCGCGCGCGTGACCGCGTTCAACACTGTCGCGGAGGCGTCGAGGTTCATGGTGTCGCCGAACTCGTACGGACGCGGCGGCCCACCTGCTTCGATGCCGGTTGCCAGCTCGCGCGTGTCGTGCCGGCCGACGCTGCTGCGTCCCATCGATCCCAGCAGATCCCGCAGCGCACGGTAGCCGAGGAAGTCGATGGCCTTGTCGGTCACCTCGAAGCGCGCGTTGCCCTGGCCGGCGCCGGTGCCTCCGGGGCCGGTCGGCTGTTGTGAGTCGGGCTTGCCCGTCACACTGACGTAGCCCTGTTCGCTGAGACGCTCGATGATGCGCTGTACCAGTTCCTCGATCTGATCCCGACGCTCGGACCGCGCGTCGTCGCCCTCACGTCCTGGCGCCTCGGAGTCGGCCGTGAGCTTGTCCAGCATCTCGTCCGACATCGCGCCCCCGTTGAGCAGCGCGTCGAGGATGGCGTCGTGCAGGGCCTGCCACGTCCGGTCGTCGTCATTCTGCGGATCCCACGGGTTGTTGAAGCCGCTCGAGAGGAGCAGGTCCGACAGCTGCGACACGAGCGAGTCCATGTCGATGCCATCGAGCGCATCTTCGACGAACCGCGAGTAGCGATACTTCATGTGAGCCTCGCAGACCAGCAGACTAGTTGTAGTACTTCTTCTTGCCCTTGGCCGCCGGCTCATCGTCTTCCATGAGCTGTTCCAGGTGGCGTGGGTCCGAGCCCTTCGATCGCGATGGCGACGGCGTGCCGAGGATGCGGCCCTCGTCGGTCCGTGTGATCTTCCGCAGGGCGCACAGGCCCTCGAGGACGAAATCGGCCAGCGAGGCCCGCAGCGGTGCCGACGACGGGGCATCCTTGACACCGAGGGCGGCCATCGCGCGAGCCAGTCCCTTGATCGGCTCGACCGCGTCGAGCACGACGTCCGCCGGTGCGGTGTCGGCCAGCTCCAGTGAGCCGCCGTTCTCGAACCATTCGATGATGGGTCGCGAGTCGATCGTCGTGGCGTGGCCATCGAATACCGTGGCCACCGCCTGCCGCACCAGCTCCCGCGCGACGACCTCGGCGCCCTTCAGTTCGCCTTCGTATTCCAGCTCGATCTTGCCGGTCAGCGATGGCAACGACGCATAAATATCGCTCACGCGCGGCACGGCCACCGGCTCGCCGTTGACCAGAGCGCGGCGCTCGGCATTCGACACGACCGTCTCGAGGGTCGTAATCGGCAGGCGCTGGCTGACGCCGGATCGTCGGTCCACTTTTTGATCCGCGCGCGCGTGGAAGGCGATTTCCTCGACCACTTCCCGCACGAATTCCGGCACGACCACCGGCAGGCTCTGGTTGCTGTCGCCGCGATTGGTCCACGCTTCCTGGGCCGTAATCGCCAGCGCCTCCCGACGCGTGCGCGGGTAGTGCGTTCGGATTTCCGATCCGATGCGGTCCTTGAGTGGCGTGATGATCTTGCCGCGTGCCGTGTAATCCTCCGGGTTGGCGCTGAAGACGAGCAGGACGTCCAGGCGCAGTCGCACCGGGTAGCCCTTAATCTGCACGTCACCCTCCTGCAGGATGTTGAAGAGGCCCACCTGCACCTTGCTCGCGAGGTCCGGTAGTTCGTTCACCGCGAAGATGCCGCGGTTGGCCCGCGGCAGCAGTCCGTAGTGCATCGTCAGCTCATCGCCGAGTTCGCGCCCGCCGCGCGCGGCCTTGATCGGATCGACGTCGCCGATGAGATCCGCGATCGTCACGTCCGGCGTCGCGAGTTTCTCGACGTACCGCTGATCGCGTGCGAGCCAGGCGACCGGCAGGTCGTGACCTTCGGCGGCCACGCGCGCCCGGCACGAGGCGCACAGGGGCGCCAGCGGGTCGTCATGAATTTCGCAACCCGGCACCACGGCGATCTCGGGATCCAGCAGTGTGGCCAGCGCGCGCAGCAGGCGGGTCTTCGCCTGACCACGAAGGCCCAGCAGGATGAAGTTGTGTTTCGAGAGCAGGGCGTTCACGACCTGCGGCACCACCGTGTCGTCATAGCCCACGATGCCGGGGAAGAGAGGGACGCCCGCGCGAAGTTGCGTGGCGAGGTTCTCGCGCAACTCGTCCCGGACCGAGCGATGACGAATGCGTCCCGCGCTGACGGCTTCCTGCAGGGCGCCGAGTGAAGATGGTAGCGTCATACCGCATAGTAACGCGCCCATCGCCTCCCGGTGCATCTTGATGCCGACCTCGTCGTTCGATCGTCTGGTCTCGCTCACCACACCCGTCGCCATCGCGCACCGCGGCGGCAGCAAGCTGAATCCAGAGAACACGTTGGCGGCGTTCGGTCATGCCGTCATGCTGGGCGTGGATGCGATCGAATGTGACGTACGCCTCTCGAAGGACGGGGAGGTCGTCGTCATTCACGACGAGACCGTCGATCGCACGACGAATCGCACGGGCCGCGTGGGCGACTTCACCGCCACCGAGCTTGCCTCCTTTGACGCGGGCCATCACTTTGGCGCTGACGCGGGATTCCCGCGCCGCGGCCAGGGGATTGGCGTGCCTCGGCTGCTCGATGCGCTGCACCGGTGGCCCGAAGTGCCGTTTGTCGTGGAAATCAAGGGTGATCGTGTGGACGACGCCAAACGGGTGATTGAGGCGGTCCAGGCCGCCGGGGCTGAGACGCGCGTGATGATCGGCGGTTTCGATCTGGGCGTGCTTCGCGCGGTTCGCACGCTGGCGCCGAATCTGATCACGTCCGCATCAAGTCTCGAAGTGCGGGCCGCCCTGCGCCGGGCGATTCTCTTCCTGAAGCCACGCCCCACGGGCTATCTGGTGTTCCAGGTGCCGTTCGTCTTCCGCGGCCGGCGCATCCTGCGTCGGGCGTTCGTGCGCGCCGCACGACGGGCCGGCGTGCCCGTGCACGCCTGGGTCGTTGACGATCCGATCGAGATGCGCAGGCTGTTGGATTGGGGCGTCAGCGGGCTCATAAGTGATCGACCGGACCTTGCCGTGGCCGCGCGCGATGAGGCCAACGACACACGAGGCCGGGTCTAGCACTTCAACAGCGGTCGCTTTCAACGGCGGCGAGCGTGGACGCGCCGCGCCCGCCTCCGGGTTCCGAGGTGGTGTTCCGAACCTACCGCCCTTCGATTTCCCGTGCGGTTGGGAAGTCGGGCGCGATGTCGACGGGGATATCGCCCAGGCGATCGAGCACGTGCTGTACCTCGGGCCGGATCGTCGCGAGTTCGATCATTCTTGCCGCGGCGTCGTAGTCGCCGTGCGCCTGGATGGTCATGATCCGGCCGGTCAGGTCGGCCGTGGCGAACCGGATTCGCTCGTCGTCGATGGCAAAGGTGCCGTTGGTCCTGACGACGAAGGCGCGCGCGTCAAGGAGGCTGTTGAACTGGATGGCCATGCCCCGTCCGTGAGCCTCGTTGATGCCGAATCGCAACGTCCGGAACGCGCCAGCCAGAAATGTTCGGTACATGCAGCCCGCGATCTCCGCGCTGATGACCCCCCGATCGGCCAGGAACTGCAACGCCCAGAGTCCAGAGATATCGGCCTTCGCTTCCTCCAGCGCGGCGTAGGTATCCTTGAGCGCCAGCCGCACGGGCCGGCCGTCGTCATGGACTTGATGCGGGCCCAGACCGTGCATCAGTTCGTGGAGCAGGATGTGCGCGAAGAAGGCATCGAAGGACAGACGGGCGAAGTCCGCCGGGTCGAGCGCCGCGCGCGCAATGGGCACCAGGACGTGCCGGAACTTCGCCTCCTGCACGTTCTTGAGCATCACCCGCTTTGCGCCGTGTTCGCGGATGATGCGCTCGTCGTTGGGCAGGTTGAAGGCTGCGGTCTGCACGCCTCGGTTCCCGTCACCGGCAGAGAAGATCAGGTTGACGACGCGAATGGGCGCCAGCGCGCCGAGGGCCGGGTTGCGGTAGCGCGGATCGATCGGCAGGGCCGACTCGATGTCCTGTAGATGCGAGCCGAAGGTCGAGAGCCGGGCCGTTTCCGCATCGTCTCGAATCGCGATGAACGCCTCGAAAGCAGCCTTGTAGCCGAACCATTCGTCTTCGTAGGTCTCGTACGGGCCGAGGGTCGGTTCAATGGGCGCGTCGAGGTGCATCCAGGCGAGATCGCTGTCGTAGTACTCGTCACTCAGCATCGCGTCGGCTCGCGCGTCGAGGAAGCGACGCAAGGATGGCGCGCCGGTGGCCGCCGCGGCGGCGCGGAGGTCCGCGGCGACTGCCGTGAGCGCGTCGTGATACGCGACGCGATAGGGGACCGCGTGGAACGCGCCGGTGTCGTCGCGCCGGATGACGGAGAAGAATCCGGTGGCGACGGACGCTCGCGCCTGAGACAAGGTGGCGATCCACGCCTCCACGTCTTCCCGCGAGGCGTCGGCCGGATAGAAGCCCGCCTGGCGGGGTTTCTCGGGCACGTCGAACGTGCCGCGGACGAAGATCTCCTGGTCGTCCAGGCGCGACCAGGGACCCTTGTTCATGAGGAAGTAGCGCAGTTCCTCCTGGCCGGCTGGCGAGCGATCGGCGGCCAACTCGAGCAGGAGCGCCGTGTTGCCGGCCCAGACCTGTTCCAGGAAGAGTCCGTCGATGCGGCGCGCGGCGCGAATCAGATGACGGAGAACGAGCCGCTCGCCGTGCGGCAAGTGCCGGATGTCGGCGGCGATGGCCACGGGGACGAAACGGCTGATGCGCTGGTCGAGCGTCACGATGGGCAATTCCTTCCGACGTCGCTCGCCATCATCTGGTCCGAAGATGGGCCCCATGCGTCCAGGTCATTCTGCACACTTCCTGCTCGCCGTCAGTATCTTCCGGCGCGCGCAAGGCAGTAGAATGAAATCGTTTTACTACTATTCGCAGAAACGAGCAGACCCTCATGAAGAACCTTGCGCCGCCCGATGCCGCCGCTCTCGAAGCCGTTGAAACTCGCGAGTGGCTCGAATCGCTCGACTACGTGGTGGCGCAGGGCGACAAGGGGCGGGTGGCGCGCTTGCTCGACGCACTTCAGGCCCGGGCGCGGCTGTCCGGCATGCGTCCGGCCTACTCGGTGGCCACCCCGTACATCAACACGATTTCCCCGCATGAGCAGGTCTCGATGCCGGGCGACGGCGCGCTCGAGCGTCGCGTCAAGAGCCTCGTCCGTTGGAACGCGCTGGCCATGGTCGTGCGCGCCAACCGCGAATCGGACGGCATCGGCGGCCACATCTCAACCTACGCATCGGCGGCCACGCTCTACGAAGTCGGGTTCAATCACTTCTTCCGCGGCAAGGACGGCGGCGGTGTCGCCGACGTGATCTTCTTTCAGGGACACGCGTCTCCTGGCATCTATTCCCGCGCGTTCCTCGAAGGGCGCTTCACCGAGGATCACCTCAGGAATTTCCGTCACGAGTTGCGTGAGGGCGGCGGCCTGTCGTCGTATCCGCATCCCTGGTTGATGCCGGACTTCTGGGAGTATCCGACGGTCTCGATGGGCATTGGCCCACTCACGTCGATTTACCAGGCGCGCTTCATCAAGTACCTCGAGAACCGTGGATTGAAGAAGCCGTCCGAACAGAAGGTGTGGGCGTTCCTGGGCGACGGCGAAACCGACGAACCGGAATCGCTCGGCGCGATTTCACTTGCCGCCCGCGAGCGGCTCGATAACCTGATCTTCGTCATCAACTGCAATCTGCAGCGTCTCGACGGTCCCGTGCGCGGCAATGGCCAGATCGTCCAGGAGCTCGAGTCCGTGTTTCGCGGCGCCGGATGGAACGTCATCAAGTGTCTGTGGGGCTCGGAGTGGGACGACCTGCTCGCGCGGGACACCGAAGGCCTGCTCGTCAAGCGCATGGGCGACGTCGTCGACGGCGAGTACCAGCGTTACATTACGGAAGACGGGGCCTACATCCGCAAGCACTTCTGGGGCACGGACCCCCGGTTGCTCGAGATGGTGCGTCATCTGTCGGACGACGAATTGAAGAAGCTGCGCCTGGGCGGACACGATCCGCTCAAGGTCTACAACGCGTACCGGATGGCCACCATGCACCAGGGCCAGCCGACGGTGGTGCTCGCGCGCACCATCAAGGGCTACGGCATGGGCGAGGCGGGCGAGGGCAAGAACATCACCCACCAGCAGAAGAAGATGAACGAGAGCGATCTACGCCACTTCCGCGATCGCTTCGGGATTCCGATTCCTGACGACCGCATCGCGGACGCGCCGTTCTTCCGTCCCGACGAATCGTCGCCGGAAATGCAGTACATGCGCGATCGTCGCGCGGCACTCGGCGGCGCGGTCCCGCGGCGCACGCTCACGGCGCCGAAGCTCTCGCTCGAAATGAAGGACGTGTTCGAGGAGTTTGCGACCGGCACCGGCGAACGCAAGGCCTCCACGACGATGGTCTTCGTGAAGTTGCTGGCGAAGCTGCTGCGCGACAAGGAAATCGGGAAGCTGTGCGTGCCAATCGTCCCCGACGAGGCGCGCACGTTCGGCATGGAGTCGCTCTTCCGCGCCGTCGGCATCTACTCGAGCATCGGCCAGCTCTACGAGCCGGTCGATATGGACACGCTGCTGTACTACAAGGAAGCCAAGGACGGACAGATTCTCGAGGAAGGCATCACCGAGGCGGGGTCGCTGTCGTCGTTCATCGCGGCCGGCACGGCCTACGCGACGCACGGCGTCAACACGATCCCATTCTTCATCTACTATTCGATGTTTGGCTTCCAGCGCGTCGGTGACTTCATCTGGGCCGCCGCGGACTCGCGCTGCCGCGGGTTCCTGCTGGGGGGCACGGCGGGGCGAACGACGCTCGCCGGTGAGGGGCTCCAGCACCAGGACGGCAACAGTCACACGCTCGCCCTCTCGGTGCCGAACTGCCGCGCCTACGATCCCGCGTACGCTTACGAGTTGGCGACGATCGTCAAGGACGGCATCAGGCGGATGTACGGCGATGGCGAGTCGGTGTTCTACTATCTGACCGTCATGAACGAGCAGTACGAAATGCCGCCGATGCCGCCGGGCGTCGAAGAGGGCATCATCAAGGGGCTCTACAAGTTCCGTGATGCGTCATCGAAGGGCAAGGTTGCAGCCCAGCTGATCGGGAGCGGCGCGATCCTCAATGAGGTCGTCAAGGCGCAGGCGCTGCTCGAAAACTACGGCGTGGCCGCTGACGTGTGGAGTGCGACGAGCTACAACGAGCTGTACCGCGACGCGCATCGCGTGGATCGCTGGAACCTGCTGCACCCGACCGAGAAGCCCCGCGTGGCGCACATCACGTCGTGCCTGTCCGGCACGACGGGTCCCGTCATCGCGGCATCGGACTACCTGCGCAGCCAGCCAGACATGGTCTCGCGCTGGGTGGGCAAGCCCATGACGACGCTCGGCACGGATGGCTTCGGCCGCAGCGAAGATCGTCAGAGCCTGCGGAACTTCTTCGAGGTCGATGCGCGTCACGTCGCCGCGGCGACGCTGTCGACGCTGCATCGGGAGAAACAGGTGGACGCCAAGGTGGTCAAGCAGGCGTTCAAGGACCTGCAGATCGATTCGGAGAAAGTGGATCCAACGCTCGCCTAGCGCAACCCGCTGGTCGAACGCATCGCAATACTGGCAATACTGATCGTCTGACAGGGTGGAGAGCCGGATGCCCGTGGAATTCAAACTGCCTGAGCTCGGAGAGAACGTCGAAAAGGGCGATGTCGTGCGCGTGCTCGTCACGGCCGGCGATGTCGTCGTCAAGGACCAGCCGGTCCTCGAGCTCGAAACGGACAAGGCGACCATCGAGGTCCCATCCTCCGTCGCGGGGAAGATTACCGAAGTTCGCGTCAAGGTCGGCGACAAGGTCAAGGTCGGCCAGGCGGTGTTCGTGGTTGACGAGGCCGCGGCTGGGAACGGTGCCGGGCCGGCCGCGCCGCTCGCGGCGGCCGCCCCGACGGCCCCCGCACCCACCCCCGCACCGGCGGCGACGCCGGCCGCTTCCCCGGCGCCCGCGTCGAAGGCGCCCGCGCCCGTCGTGGATATCGCCGCTGCCAGATCGACGCCAGCTCCTCGGCCGGACAGCGCCGCGCCGGTCCCAGCCGCGCCGTCAACCCGCCGCTACGCCCGTGAGCTCGGCGTGGAGATTGGCGAAGTGCCCGGCACCGGCCCCGGTGGCCGGATTGGTCAGGCCGACGTCAAGGAACACGTGAAGACGCTGCTCGCGCAGCCGGGTGGCACGCGGGTCGCTACGGGTCCCTTGCCGGACTTCTCCAAATGGGGCGAGGTCGAGGTTCGACCGATGTCGAACATCCGGCGCAAGACCGCCGAGCACCTGTCGGGTGCGTGGCAGGCGCCGCACGTCACCCAGCACGATCGCGCAGACGTGACCGAGCTCGAGGCATTCCGCAAGTCCCAGGGATCGAAAGTCGAGAAGGCGGGCGGCAAGCTCACCGTCACCGCCATTCTGCTCAAGGTCATCGCCCTCGCGCTCAAGAAATACCCGCAGTTCGCCTCCTCGGTCGACATGGCGAACAACACCGTCGTGTTCAAGCACTACTGCCACCTCGGCGTGGCGGTCGACACGCCCAATGGCCTGCTCGTGCCGGTGATTCGCGACGT
>JBDTNQ010000036.1:0-34668 GCA_039933635.1 Acidobacteriota bacterium | reverse complement strand
GGGCGGCGGAGGCGGCCTTCCGCCGCGGGACACGGCCGCGACGACGAACGTCGGGACGGGAACCATCAGCGGCACGGTCGTCGGCGAGACCACCGGTAATCCAGTGCGTCGGGCGCGCGTCACCCTGACCGGCGCCGAACTGCGAGGCGGACGGTCGGTCATGACCGACGACCAGGGGCGATTCACCTTCCAGGCCCTGCCGGCCGGGCGCTTCACGATGACGGCATCGAAGCCGGGTTTCGTGGACAACACGTACGGGGCCAAACGACCCGGACGACCCGGCACGCCCATTCAGCTCGCCGACGGTCAGGCCTTCAACCGCGCCACCATCACCTTGCCGCGCGGCGGCGTCATCACGGGCATCGTCGTGGACGAAACTGGGGAGCCGGCCGCGGGCACGCAGGTTCGCGTGCTGCGCTACGTGCTGCGCACCGGGGAACGTGTGCTGCAGGACGCCGGTCGCGACACGGCGGACGACCGCGGGATGTATCGGATCTTTCAGTTGCAGCCCGGCGAATACATCGTGAACGCCGAGCCGCGCAACATGTCCGTCGGGGACTTGCGCGCGTCGATCTCGACGGAAGTCGCGGCTCTGATGCAGCAGGCGCAGACGCTCTCCGGCCGCGCAGGCGGCGCGCCGGACGTCGCGGGCCTCGCAAGCCTGGCAGCGTCCGGACGCGGGTCGAATGTGATGGATCGCGTCGCGCAGCTTCAAGAGCAGCTGGCTCAGGCCGACCAGCAGCCCTCCACCGCATACGCGCCTGTCTACTACCCTGGCACCACGTCCGCGTCCGGCGCATCGACGGTGACGCTCGGCGTCGGCGAGGAACGGGGAGGTGTCGACTTCCAGTTACAGCTCGTGCCGACCACGCGCGTGAGTGGAATGGTCGCGGGCCCGAACGGCACGCCGCCGCCGGGCACGCAGGTCGCACTGGTCCCCGCGGATCGGTCGTCGCTGCCGGGCCTGTTTGCGTTTTCGATGAACCAGACACGCGTTGGCGCGGACGGCCGGTTCACGTTCACCAACGTAACGCCGGGCCAATACAGCCTGCAGGCTCGCGCCACCGTTCGGGACAACACGGCAGGTGCAAACCAGGACAGCTTCGTGGCGGCGGGCCCGGGCTTCGGACGAGGCGGCCCAAATGGCCCGCAAGCAGGGGGCGTCACACAGGTGCTCTGGGCGGCCGCGGACGTCGCGATTGGCGGTCAACCGTTGCCCGACCTCGTCTTGACGCTGCAGCCAGGGATGATCGTCAGCGGGCGCGTCGAGTTCGACAATGGCTCGACGCCCGTGCCCACCGACCTGACGCGCGTGCGCGTGAACCTCGCCACGCGCGGCTCACAGCTGTTCGAGATCGGCGGCACACCGCCAGGGCAAACGGAAGCCAGCGGGCACTTCACGATCGCAGGCGTCGCGCCGGGGCGCTACACCGTTAACGCGGCCCTCATGCCTCAGGCCGCAGCAGGCGGGCGAGGCGGACGCGGGGCCGGCGTTCCAGGACAGGCCGCTGCGGGACAGTGGACACTCAAGTCCGCGGTCATCGGCGGACGCGACGTGCTGGACTTCCCCATCGACGTCGGACCCAATGAAAACCTCTCGAACGCGGTCCTGACCTTCACGGACAAGACCCAGGAACTGTCGGGCACGATTCAGGATGCGTCGGGCCGGCCGACGTCGGACTTCACGATCGTCCTGTTTTCCTCCGACAGCCGCTACTGGGTACCCCAGTCGCGCCGTATTGCCTCCGCCCGGCCGGGCACTGACGGCCGGTTCACCATTCGCGGCGTCCCAGCGGGCAGCTATCGCCTGACGGCGGTCACAGACGCTGAGCCGGGCGAGTGGTACGACCCGGCGTTCCTTGGGCAGGTCCAACAGGCCTCCATTCCCATCACCCTCGAAGAAGGCACTCGAAAGACGCAGGACATCCGTCTGGCTGGCGGACAATAGCGGGGTTCGGCGTTCAAAGGTTCACGGCTCGTGGTTCGGTTCAGGGTTCGCGGTTCAAGGTTCGGGCGAACGGACTGGCGGCGTGAATCTTGCTCATCCAGATGATGCCTTGGACCTACGGATCTGTGTCGTCGCCGCCGCGCTTGCGGGAGTAATCGCCTGCTCGCAGTCAAAGCAGACGCCAACCGGACCGACGGACCCGCCAGTCGCGGATCCGACACCAGCGCCAACGCCCGACCCGGCACCAGCGCCGACGCCGACTCCCAATCCGACACCGACTCCTGATCCCACGCCGGCGCCTACGCCGGACCCGACACCGACGCCACCCCCCGCACCGGCGCCACCGCCGCCTGCTCCGCCTGCGCCTGCACCGGCTCCCCCGGCTCCCACTCCACCCGCGCCGCCGCCTCCCCCACCACCCGCGCCGTCTGAGCCGGTCTACTTGAACGACAACTTCGGCGGACGTCCGCTTCCGGCGCCGGGCAACTGGTGGGGTCAGAACATTGCGACGGCGCCGGTGGATGCGGGCTCGGATGCCTACATTGATTTCATCGGCCGCGCCCGCGGCCTGCATCCAGATTTCGGGCCGCCGCCGTACGGCATCCCGTACATCAGCGTCGGTGGCTCACAGCCTCGCCTGCCCGTGACCTTCACGGCCTACGGGTCGGAAAGTGACAAGGGCTTCGCCGGCGTCACGGGGTATCCGATTCCGGAGGACGCCAAGGGCCAGGGCGGCTACATCGAGGGCGATCAACCTGGAGGCGGGTCGAGCGGTGATCGACACATGCTGATCGTCGATCGCGATCGCTGGGCGCTCTTCGAACTCTACGGCACGCGCTGGAACGCCGGCGCCAGCCGCTGGGAAGCCGCCTCGGGTGCGATCTTCGATCTCAATGGGAATGGACGCCGTCCCGAAGGCTGGACTTCGGCTGACGCAGCCGGTCTCGCGATTCTGCCAGGGCTCGTGCGATACGAGGATGCGATGAGTGGACGCGAGATCACGCACGCGTTTCGAGTGACCGTGCGGGCGACGAACGGCTACGTGTGGCCGGCCTCGCATCAAGCCGGCGGCCGCGCCGGTGCACTGCCTATGGGCGCCAGACTGCGGCTGAAGGCCTCCAAGAACCTCTCAGGCTTCCCGCCTGCGGTCCAGCGCATCTTCCGCGCGATGCAGACTTACGGCCTGATCGTCGCCGACAACGGATCGGACATGTACATCAGCGGTGCGATGGATGGCCGCTGGAACAACGACCAGTTGAACCCGGCGTTCGCCGCGCTCACGGCCAATGATTTCGAGGTCGTGCAGCTGGGCTGGAGATAGGTCTTCGCGTTCGCCGGTGTGGAACGACTACACCGGGCGCCGGCCGCTGAGCGGTCCGCGCTTCGCCTTCCTCATCGTCATCCAAATCAACAGCGTCAGGACGAGCACGGCGGCGACGAACGCGCCGCCGAATAACCAGAGCGTCCGATACAGGATGGACTGCGAGTCCATCCGGACATCCATCTCCACCGGCGCTCCCGACCGGCGCTCGCTGAGCCGCTGTTCCCACGTCAGGATGTTGCCGCGATCGATTTCGCCGTTCGATCCGTCTTCGAGCCGCTTGACGTTGTGAAAGATGATTCGGCTCGGCAGGTGCAGCTTGAACGCCACGAGCTCGGCGCCATCCCAGTTCGGCGCTCCAGGATTTCCGGCCGCGGGCGCGCCAACGTCCTGCTTGTAGTGGATCACGTTGCCTTCGCGCTCGAAGGTGTAGTTCGACCAGGACAGCGGACCGCAGGTCTTGAGATCCGTCACCTTCGCGGCCGTGACGCGGATCTGCACGAAGCGCCGGCCCCGGCGAATCCACGACTGTCCGACGCGCACGTTCGAGCATCCGCTGACCGAAAACAGCCGGCGGACCTGATCGCGATCGATCTGGACGCGTGACGACGCATCGATCGGCACGCCGCGCAACGCCACGAGCGCTGGAATCGACGTGTCGATCACGACCTGCGCTTCACCGTTGACGCCGAGGTACAACTGCTCCTCGTACTCGTACTGCTTGCCCAGCGGATTTCGACAGCCCACAGTGACCGTGAGGAGGACGACGATCGCGGCTGCGGCCGTCCGGTGTGCCCAAACACGCATCGCCCGAATGATATACTGCGGTTCCGCAAATCGGAGGGACGCGAGTCTCCCGCATCGGCATCCCATCGTGCCTCGCCTGTTTCTGATCGACGGCAGCAACCAGATGTATCGCGCGTACCACGCGATCCGCGGTCTCACGGGTCCCGACGGACGTTCGACCAACGCGATCTACGGGTTCTCGACGATGCTCCGAAAGCTGATCGCCGATCATCAGCCCGAGCTGATCGCGGCATCCTTCGACCTGGCGGGACCGACCTTCCGCGACGCGCTCGTCACCGACTACAAAGCGAATCGCGCGCCCATGCCCGGCGATCTGGCCGAGCAGGTGTCGCTCGTGCGCGAGGCGTGTGAGGCCCTCGGCGTGCCCGTACTGACGTCCGAGACGTTCGAGGCTGACGACGTGATGGGCACCCTCGCGCTGCAGGCGCATACGGCCGGCTACGACGTGGCGCTCGTCACCGGCGACAAGGACTTCTTCCAGCTCGTGACCGACGGCGTACGGGTCTACAACCCTCGCGACGACGGCACGTGGTACGACGCCGATGGTGTCGCCGAGAAGTTCGGCGTGCGGCCGGAACTGGTCGTGGATGTGCTGGCGCTCATGGGCGACAGCATCGACAACATCAAGGGCGTACCTGGCATCGGCGAAAAAGGCGCGCGCGATCTGATCTCGACCTACGGATCGCTCGACGCCCTGCTCGAGGCGGCGCCAGCGCTCACACAGAAGCGCTACCGTGAGGCGTTGCTGGCCAACCGTGAATCAGCGCGCACCAGCCGCGAGCTCGCGCGCATCCGCACGGACGTGCCGGTCACGTTCGATCGCGATGCGTTCCGCTACCAGGGACCGAACCGCGAGCGCTGCTACGCGCTGTTCTCATCGCTTGGCTTTCGATCGCTCACGCAGGAATTCGCGCCCACCGCGACCTCGAGCCCGCGCGACTACGGCGTCGCGGCGACGCTTGACGATGTGGACGTGCTCTGCGCGGCACTGGTCGCCAGCAGCGAGGTCGGCCTCTCGATACTCTGTGCCAGCGGATCAAAGGTGAGCACGGGGCTCATCGGGCTGGCCGCATCTGCGCATCCCGGGTCTGGGCGATACGTGCCAGTCGGCCACTCGGGATTGACCGAGCAGCCCAATCTCGACCCGCGCGAGGTGTTCGACCGGTTGCGGCCCGTGCTCGAGAACCCCGATGTCAGGAAAATCGGAGAGGACCTGAAGGCCCTGACAATCCTCTGCGCGCGTCACGGCATCACGTTGCGGGGACTCGATCTCGATACGACCGTCGCCAGCTACCTCGTCGATGCCACCCGCTCGAGTCACGCGATCGACGGCCTGGCACTCGAGCGCGCCGGTTACCGCGCCGTGACCGAAGCCGACGTCTGCGGCAAGGGCGCGAAGTCCGTGGCGCTCGAGGCCGTGCCTGCGGGAGCGCTGGCCACCTTCGCGTCCGAACGCGCCGATCTCCCGCTCGTCGTCGCGCCGGGTCTCGTGACCGACCTGCGCGAGCAGGGGCTCGAGCACGTGTACCGCGAGATCGAGCAACCGTTGATCGCCATCCTGGCCGACCTCGAGCTCACGGGCATCAAGGTCGACGTGAGCGGCCTCGCGGTCCTGGGCCGCTCGATGCAGACCGATCTCGACGCATTGACGGCGCAGATCTTCGCGCTTGCCGGTGGCGAGTTCAACATCAACTCGCCAAAGCAGCTCTCGGACGTGCTCTTCGAACGCCTTGGCCTGCAGGCGGGCAAGAAGACCGGCAAGACTCGAGTGGTGTCGACGGCGCGTGACGTTCTCGAAGAGCTTGCGCTGACGCACGAGTTGCCGGGCCTTGTCCTGCGATGGCGCGAAATCCAGAAATTGAAGGGCACATACGTCGACGCGCTGCCCACGCTGGTCAACCCGCGGACGGGACGCCTGCACACGACGTTCAATCAAGCCGTCGCCGCGACGGGACGATTGAGCAGCAGCGACCCCAACCTGCAGAACATCCCCATCCGCACGCCGCTCGGCCGCGAGATCCGCGCCGCGTTCATCGCCGAACCTGGCCACGTGCTGATCTCGGCGGACTACTCGCAGATCGAACTGCGCGTGCTGGCCCACCTCTCCGGAGACGACGCGCTCAGCGAGGCCTTCCGTCAGGGGATCGACATCCACGACCGGACCGCCGAGCGCGTCTTTGGCGGACCCGACGGGCCGCTGGGCCTTGATGCACACGAAATGCGGCGGCGCGCGAAGATCATCAACTACGCATTGCTGTACGGGAAAACGGCGTTCACACTGGCGAAGGACATCGGGGTGTCGCAACACGCGGCGCAGGAGTTCATCGATGCGTATTTTGCCGGCTATCCGGGTGTGCGCGCATACATCGATCGCACCCTGACCGACGCGCGCGCCTCGGGCGTCGTCCGTACCGTGACAGGCCGCCGGCGCCTCGTGCCGGAGCTGACGAGCAAGAATGGCCAGGTCCGCGCGGCGGCGGAGCGCGAAACCGTGAACATGCCGATTCAAGGTACGGCCGCCGACGTGCTCAAGAAGGCGATGATCGATGTCCACGCCGAGCTCGTCCGCTTCAACGCCGGCCGGCCCGCCCCGAGCCGGATGATCCTGACCGTGCACGACGAGTTGCTCTTCGAAGTGCCCGAATCGGACGCCGCTGAGACCGCCGACATCGTGCGCGGCGTCATGGAACGCGCCTTCCCCCTGAACGTGCCCCTGACCGTGGATGTCGGTGTCGGCGAGAACTGGAAAGCCGCAAAACCCTAGCAATTTCGAACTTCGAAGCTCGAACTTCGAAGTTTTCTATAATCCTCTTCCGTGCCCCATCCCACCATCGTCCCGCGCGCAGATCACGCGATCTCGCGCCGGGACATCGACTCGGACGCTCTCAAGGTCCTCTATCGCCTCCACGAGCACCGGTACACGGCGTATCTGGTGGGGGGTAGTGTCCGTGATTTGCTGCTGGGGCGCCGGCCCAAGGACTTCGACGTCGGCACGGACGCGCACCCGTATCAGATCAAGAAGCTCTTCAGAAACTGCTGGATCATCGGCCGCAGGTTTCGCCTGGCGCACGTGAAGTTCGGACCAAAAACCATCGAGGTCGCCACCTTCCGCAACGTCGTTCCTCCTGCCGACCCCACCGCGGCCGCGGAGACGGAAGCCGTCGAGCCCATCGTGGTGGCCACGTCGCCGGAGCCGTCGCCCGACGCTGGGCCCGGTCAGCTCCATCGCGACAACACGTTCGGCACGCCGGAGGAAGATGCGTTCCGGCGCGACTTCACGATCAACGGTCTGTTCTACGACATCAGCACGTTTTCGGTGATCGACTACGTTGGAGGCCTGCAGGACCTGGACGCGCGCGTGGTGCGATCGATTGGCGATCCACGGGTGCGGTTCGTCGAGGATCCCGTGCGCATGCTGCGCGCCGTCGTGATGGCGAGCCGGCTCGACTTTGATCTCGATCCGCTGGTGGTGGACGCCATCGCCGAGCATCGCCAGCTGATCGCCACGGCGTCACCAGCCCGGCTGCTCGAGGAGTACTACAAGATTCTGCGGTCCGGCTGCGCCGAAGGGACATTCCGCGGGCTCCATGAGACCGGTCTGCTCAAGCTGATCACACCGGAACTGAAGGCGCCGACCGAGGCGCTCTGGGAATCACTCGCCGACCTCGACCTGTATCGGACGCAGTTCCTGTCGGCGCCGGCCGAACTGACCAACGCAATTCTGATCGGCTCCCTGCTCATTCCCATGGGTCTCTTGGGCCGCGCGCCGGCGCCACGCGATCCGCATCAAGACAAGATCAGCTTCGGCATGCTGACGGTGGCGCGCAAGGATATCGAGCGGCTGCGACATCTGGTGCAGCTGCTGCCCAAGCTGGCCGACCCGATGCTGGCGCCGCGCGTCGCGCGCGGGCTCACCCATCGGCCCGCGTTCGCCGACACGTTGTTGTGGATGGAAATTCATGGCGACTCCCCAGACATGGTGGAGCGCTGGAAGGAAACGGCGGCCGAAGATGCCGCGCAACGGCAGGCCGCGCATGGTCACCACGCGGCGCATCACGCTGGCGAACACGGAGATCACGCGCATCCCGCCGGTCCCGACACCGGCGAGGATGGCGCGCGCCCGCGCCGGCGTCGCCGACGCCGTCGTCGCGGGCGAAGCGGCGGACCGGCCGGGCCCGTCGGAAGCTGACCGGGCAGCTCAGCCCGGGAGGGCGTGTGATGACGACAGCGTGGCAAGCGAGAGGCCTGCAGGCCATCGTCGAGGAACAGCAGTCCGCGTACGGCACCAGTGCCGGGGCGCGGCCGCCACGATGAAAAGTCTGCTCGTCGCCGATCTGCACTACTCCCTGCGTCAGTTCGACTGGACAATCCAGGCCGCGTCGCAGGTCGATGTCGTCGTCGCGGCCGGCGACCATCTCGACATCGCCAGCTACGTCGATGGTCCAACACAGATCGCGGTCGTTTCCAAGTACTTCCGCCGCCTGGCGAGTCGCGTGACGACGATCGTCTGCTCTGGCAACCACGATCTGGACGCCAGCAACGCGGCGGGCGAGAAGTATGCGCGCTGGATACAGAAGACGAGGCAGCTCGGGATCGCCACAGACGGCGACACGTGTGCGCTCGGGGAGGCGCTGGTCACGGTGTGTCCCTGGTGGGACGGTCCGCGAACCCGCGACGACGTTGCGGCCGAACTTGCACGCGACGCACCCAAGCGAGCCGGCCGGTGGATCTGGGTCTACCATGCGCCGCCCGACAAGTCGCCGACGAGCTGGAACGGGAGGCGGGACTTCGGTGACAGCGAGCTCGCCGGTTGGATCCGGCAGTACTCACCTGACCTGGTTCTGGCGGGTCACATCCACGGCGCGCCGTTTCAGGACGGAGGATCGTGGGTGGACCAAATCGGATCCACGTGGGTGTTCAACGCCGGCCGCGAGCCCGGCCCCGTGCCGTCTCATGTCGTATTCGATCTCGACGCCGGCTGGGCGTACTGGGTGTCGTCGGAACGCGTCGAGCACGTGCGCCTCGACCAACCCCTGACGCGTCCAATCCCGCAGTTGGCGGATCCGCCGGCCTGGGTCACATCTCTGGGTCTGGAATCCGATTCGACCCCGGCGTGAACGGCTGCCGCTGCTGATGAACGATGGTCTCCAGCACCTCGTCGACGATGCCGAGGTGCCCCTGATGGCCCTCGAACTGACGTTTCACATCGACGAGATAGTTCGTGACGCTGTTCAGACGAGCGGCGAGCAATCGCGCGACTTCGAGCGCGACCTCCGGGCTTTCGGCGAAGAACTCCACCGCCCGCTCGACGCGGTAGACGCGCGTCGGCGCGATGGCGCGCACCGTGGCCATGTGGGGAATTCCAATCAGCGCTGAGATTTCGCCGAAGATCGCGCCGGGCTCGGCGACCGTATCCACCCTGAAGTCGCCCTTGAGGATCTCGACCTCGCCCTCGATCAGAACGTAGAGGAGGCCGGTGCTCCCGCCCTCGGCCAGGAGCGTCTCCCCGGCGGCAAACGCGGTCTCGTCGAGCGACCGGCACAGACCGAGAATGGTCCCCATGACACGACCATTCTGCACCATTCCGGCCGCTCGATCGGTCTGCAGCCTATCCGTGTTTCCGTTCGAACTCGCGCATGAACTGCACGAGGGCGGCGACGCCGGCTTCAGGAAATGCGTTGTAGATGGAGGCGCGGAGGCCGCCAACCGAGCGGTGGCCTTTGAGGCCGTCAAGGCCCGCGGCGGTCGATTCCTTCACGAACAGCTTCTCGAGTTCCTCGCTCGGCAGCCGGTAGGTGACGTTCATGGCGGATCGGCTGTCCTTGTCCGCGTGGGGTTTCCAGAACGGCGTCCGATCGAGCTCGTCGTACAGCATCTTCGCCTTACGGTCGTTGATCTCGCCGATCGCCTTGAGACCGCCGCTGGCAAGCATCCACTTGATCACGAGCCGAAGGATGTAGATGCCGAAGCAGGCCGGCGTGTTGTACATCGAACCGTTCTCGGCCTGCAGCTTGTAGTTCAGCATGCTCGGCAGCGCGTCGGACGAACGCGCGAGCAGGTCCTCGCGGACGATCACGACCGTGACGCCGGACGGGCCGAGGTTCTTCTGCGCGCCGCCGTAGATCAGCCCGAACTTCGAGATGTCGATCGGCCGCGAGAAGATGTCGGATGACGCGTCACACACGAGCGGCGCCCCCGTTGTCTCGGGCACGTAGGAGAACTCGGTGCCGAAAATCGTGTTGTTCGACGTCATGTGCACGTACGCCGCACCTGGCGTGTACTTGATTTCGTCGGCCTTCGGCACCCGCTTGAACCCGCCCGCTTCCGTGGACGCCGAGACGTTCGTGGCGCCAACCTTCTTGGCCTCCTTGAGAGCCTTCTTCGCCCAGTCACCGGTGACGATGTAGTCGGCCACGGCGCCCTGCTGCAGCAGGTTCATTGGAATCATCGAAAACTGGAGGCTGGCGCCGCCCTGCAGGAACAACACCTTGTAGGTGTCCGGAATCCCGGCCAGCGCCCGCATGTCCGCCTCGGCGCCCTGGATGATGGCCTCGAACGGCTTCGACCGGTGGCTGATTTCCATGACGGACATGCCGACACCCGGCAAGGACAGGAGGTCGCGCTGCGCCTCCTCGAGCACCGGCAACGGCAGTACGGCCGGGCCAGCGGAGAAGTTGAAAATGCGATGTACAGACATGACGACCTTTGGAAGGAATGAAGTGGAGTCGCGAACTCGGACGCCTCGATTTTATGTCGGGCGTCCCCAATCACCAACGACGCCGGCATGCCGCGCTAGATCGGGTGCACCAGCAGGCCGTCGCGCAATTTGGGCTCGAACCAGGTCGACTTCGGCGGCATGATCCCCCCGGCGTCGGCAATGGTCATCAGATCCCCGATGCTGACCGGGTACATCGCGAACGCGACGGCCGCCTTGCCCTCTTTCACAAGGCGTTCGAGTTCCGCAGTGCCGCGAATGCCACCCACGAAATCGATGCGCTTGTCCGTGCGCGGGTCATCGACCTTGAGCAGCGGCTGGAGGACGCGCTGCTGCAGCACCTCCACGTCGAGTCCGTCGGCGTGCGAGGCGCCAGGGCCGGGTTGTGGCAGATGCAGCGTGTACCACTTGCTCCCGAGCAGCACGGACACCTGGCCCGGACCGTCGGGCGACGCACTGCCATCGTAGACGGAGCCCACGCTACGCAAAGCCGACAGAAAGGACTCGGGCGTGTGCCCGGCGAGGTCCTTGACGACGCGGTTGTACGGCAGGATCTGCATCTGGTCATCGGGAAACGCGACGGCGACGAACCGCTCGCTGTCCGCGCCTCCCGTGCCGCCGGCACGCATCGCCTGGCAGGCGCGCGAGGCGCTGGCGGCGCGGTGATGGCCGTCGGCGATGTAGAGCGCGTCGAGGGCCGCAAACGCCCGCACGAGCGCATCGCAATCGGCACCGGTCACCTGCCACACAGTGTGCGCCACGCCGTCAGGGGCGACGAAGTCGTGGAGTGGCGTGCGCGACGTAATCCGAGGCGTGAGGGCATGCACCGCGTCGCTCGTGCGGTACGTCAGGAACACGAGGCCCGTCTGCGCCCGCAGTTCGGTGATGTGACGCGTACGATCGTCTTCCTTGTCCTTGCGCGTCTTCTCGTGCTTCTTGACGAGGCCGCGGTCGTATTCGTCGACGGAGAAGCACCCGGCAAGCCCGATCTGCTCGTGAGAGCCCATCCGGAGGCGATACATGTACAGCGATGGTTCCGCCTCGGTCACCAGGGGCGCCGCGGTCTTGAGCTGCTCGAAGTTCGACACCGCCTTCGCGTACACGCTCGCGTCGTACGGGTTCGTCGCGGCCGGCAGATCGATTTCCGATCGCGTCACGTGCAGGAAGCTGAGTGGATTGCCCTCGGCCAGGGCACGCGCCTCGTCGGTGTTGACGACGTCGTAAGGAACGGAGGCGACGCGCGGCGCGACGTCTGCATCAGGACGGAGAGCCCGAAATGGATAGAGTGCGGACATGGTGTAGTGGTGTCAGGCAGCGCCGAGGCTGCTGTCAGTGTGATGGCGAGGCCGGCGTGGCGCTCGCGGTAACCGGCTTGGCCGGGGCAACGGAAGATACCAGCCGGGTCTGCAACTCGGTGATGGCCATGTCGCGCACGCGCGCGAAGTCCGCCAGGGCGGCGGTCGAGAGCGGTTCGCCAGCCTGAAGGCGGCTGAACGCCGTCACGGGATTCATGAAGACGCCATTCTTCGCGACACGGTAGTCGAGATGCGGCCCCGTCGCCGTGCCGGTCATGCCGACGTAGCCGACGACCTGGCCCTGTTCGACACGCGCGCCCGGACGGACGCCCGCCGCAAATCCCGATAGGTGCAGGTACGACGTCTCGTAGCCGCCAGCATGGCGCACACGCACCATCCGGCCAGCCTCACCGGACCAGCCGGCCACTTCGACCAGGCCCTCCGCGACGGCGAAGACGCGCGTGCCCTCCGGAGCACCGAAATCGACGCCCAAATGCGGACGATTGATGCCGAGCACCGGGTGGAAACGGTTGGTCGAGAACCCCGACGTCACGCGTGGATCGAACGGCAGCGGCGACCGCAGGAACGCGCGGCGCAGCGAACGGCCCTTGTCGTCGTACCAGCCCGGCTTGCCGTCAGGTCCCATGAATCGGTAGGCGGAACGAACATGTCCGCCGCTCGCCAGCATGGCGGCCTGAATTTCCCCGTAGCCGACGAACTCGCCATCCCGAACCGCGCGTTCGAAGAGCACCTCGACGCGATCGCCCAGCTGCAGGTCGGAGTTGAAGTCCACGTCGCCGGCAAAGACCTCGGACAACTGATACGGCAACAGTTGGTTCTCACCCGTCGCCTCGAACGCGCCGTAGAGCGAGTTGTTCTCGCGCGTGATCGTCGCCGAGACCGCATCGAGGCGGTACTCCTTCGGCAGATCGACCACCTCCGCGTTGAACGACGCCGCCGCATCGCCACTGCGGTCACGGAACACGACACGCAGGAGTCGGTTGGGATCGATCTGATACCGGAACTCGCGAAACAGCCCGTCGAGAGTGCGCGTGACCGAGTAGCTCTGCTCGGCCCGAAGGTCACGCGGGTTGAACACCCCACGGATGGCATCCACGACCGAGGCCGTCATGTCAGCAGGCAGCTGCTGCTGTCGAAGCAGGGTTTCGAAGGTAGCGTTCTGAGGCACCAGCGCCTCGATGGTCGTGCCGGTGCTGGCCAGGTTGATATCCCTGGGTACGTACCCCATCGACTCGTCTGAAGACGGCTGGCAGGAGACCAGGAAGGTCACCGCCACGAGGAGCAGATGGCGGAGGCGAAGCATCAGAACAGCCCGGTTCATCCAGGCGGAACCCAAAGTGTAACACGGTGCAAACGCAGGGCTTGCACGAAAAACGGGGTGAGGGCGGGCACAAAAAAAGGGCGGAGGCTCGAAAGCCTCCGCCCCTGTGGGTACCCAAGATCCGCGGTTACTTCGCGGCCCCGACCGGCAGGGACACGCCGAACGTGTACCGCTGCTCGTTGAAGCTCGCTCCGTCGACCCGCACGGTGCGGAAGTCGATCTGTGCGCGGAAGTTCAGGGTCTCGTTAATCGGGATATCCACGCCAACGCCAGGCTGAAGCGTGAAGTTCGTGGAACTGCAGCAATGCTCCGCGCCAACGACGAACTGCGCGAAGGGGTGCACCTTGGCGTTGCCGGGGATGCCCACGCGCACGCCGCCCTGGTACGACGTCAGCGTCACACCATTCGAGCGATTCAGACCGAAGTCGCCGACAAAGCCCACCGTCGCTCTGTCCACAGCGGGTTTCACATTGGAGTAATCGATGGTGACACCCGGAGCGGTGTCGCCCGTCCCATGTAGGAAGGAAATACCAGCACCAACGGTGCCCTGCGCGAACGCAGGAGCCGCCGTGGCCAGGAGAAAGGCCGCACCACAAAGAACACTCTTCATCTTGCCAATACGCACGTTAACTGACCTCCAGTACAGGCCGGACCGATGCCCGGCCCAACCTCAAGCATATGACGTTTATGTCGCCTCTCCGGTTCGCAAAGGCACAAATGTGATGTTTTCTGTATCCGGCCGGAGACGCTCGGAGGGCTAGACGGGGATGCGGAGCACGAGGGTCGAGCACTCGCCGTTCGACAAGGCCACGCGGCGAATCGCGTGGTTGTTCGTGTCCGACACCCACAGCGCGTCGGACGTCGCGGAGAGCCCCCCGGGCTCGTGAAACTGGGCCACGGCGGCAGGGCCGTCATCGTGTCCTTCGACGCCCATGCCCGCAAACACCCGAACGTCGCCGGTCGCCGGGCTGACCGTGCGGATGCGGTGATTGTAGGTATCGGCCACGAACAGTACGCCGCGCGCAGCGACGATGCCGAGCGGATGCTGAAAACGCGCCGCGTCGCCCTGGCCATCTCGATCGCCGAACTCGAACAGATCCCCGCCGGCCAATGTCCGCACGCGATTGGTTGGCGGCAGGTCGATGGCGCGGATGATGTTGGACTCGCTGTCCGCGACGTACATCGTCCCATCCGCAATCGACAGTCCGGATGGCTGCGCGAACGCCGCGTCGTCGAGATCGCCGTCAACGCGAGCCTCCCGGCCAGAGCCGGCGTACGGAAACGCGAGTTGCCGCATCAGATCGATCATCCAGATCTGATGAGCGCCGGCCATCGCAACGAACAGGATCCCGCCGTGCAACTGCAGGTCCCACGGCGAGTTGAGTGGCGTCATCCGCGAGGCGCCCCCCGCGGTGCCGTAACCGGCCTGCAGACCCGTCCCCGCCAGCGTCGTCACGCGGCGGCCGGTGAGACTGGCCGCCCGCACCTTGTGATTCTCGGTGTCCGCAACGTAGAGAATGTCACCGTCGAGCGCCAGACCCTGCGGTCGATAGAACCGAGCCTCCTCGAACGAGCCGTCCTCGTCCCCCACCTCGGCGTCGTCGCCCGCATCGAGCCGGCCGCCGATGACGTCGCGCACGACACCGTCGAAGCCCGTCACCAGCACTCGATGGTGATTCGAATCGGCGACGAACAGACGACCACCAGCTTCATCGGCCAGCACCTTGCCGGGAAAGGCCAGTGTTGAGGTCTTGATGCGCTGGCGTTCGAGCGACAGCGCGATCGGTGTCCGGTCGATCTTGCCCTGTTCATCGAAGAAGTGAATGACTGCCGCGATCGCTTCGTCGAAGGCCTGCCCTTTCCCTTCGCCGGAGGCCGTGGCGACAACGTAGCCCTCGGGATCGATGAGGACCTGGGTGGGCCACGCGCGCGTGCCGTACGCCTTCCAGATGGCGAACGACCCGTCATTCACGACGGGGTGATCGATGTCGTACCGCACGAGGATCCGGCGGATGTTCTCGGACTTGCGCTCGTTCGAGAACTTCGCCGAGTGAATACCGATGACAACCAGTTCCTCGCGGTACCTTTCTTCGAGCCGCCGAAGGTCCGGCAGGATGTGCATGCAGTTGATGCAGCCGTACGTCCAGAAGTCGAGCAGCACGACCTTGCCACGAAGGCTCGCGAGCGAAATCGGCGCGGGAACGTTGAACCAGTCGGTACCACCCGTAAGTTCCGGGGCGTGGATGCGAGGCGAGTCGGTCATCGGGTTATCGGGCTATTGGTCATCGGGATATTGCATCGGGGCAGCGGGGCATCGGGCGAATTCATCGGGTATTGGCCATCGGGCTGTCGCGGCGGCGCATCGGGGCATCGGGGCATCGGGTCATCGGGTCTCAAGGTAGTACGGCGTTCCGTCAGCGCATGATTATCAGCATCGCCGCAATACCAATCGCAACAATGATCATGACTCCGGTGAACGCGAAGCGCATCCACTTGTCGAAGGGGACGCCGGCGGCGAGGAGGATGGCCATCATCGATCCGTTGGTGGGCGTAAGGAGTTCTGTGAGGCCGCCACCGATCTGGTAGGCCATGACGGTCGCCATTCGCGGCACGTGAATCAGATCGGAGAGCGGGACGAGCACGGGCATCGTCAGCACGGCCTGACCGCTCACGCTCGAGACGGGAATGTGCACCAGGGCATGGAACGGCACCATCAGCAGCGCCGCCACGATTGGCGAACCAGATGCGAGCGGTGCAGCCAGACCGTTGAGCATGGTGTCCACCACATGGGCATCCTCCAGGACGAGCGAGATGCTGCGGGCGACGCCGACGAGCATCGCCGCGGAGAGCAACCCCTTCATGCCGTCGAGATACACCTCGGCCGTGCGCTCGAGGCTGAGGCCCCCAACCATTCCCCCGGCAAATCCGCCGATGAGAAATCCGGCTGACAGCTCGTTGAAGCCCCATCCCCAGTTCATCGATCCGTAGACGTACGCGGCCATCGGCGCGAGAAGGCAGCCCGTTGCCAGAAGGTCCCGTCCGGAGGCGCCGGGACCGACGATCGCCTGGGACTCGTCTACCATCGCGGAGCGATGCCGTGACGCGTGCCGCAGCGTCCAGAGCAGCCACACGCCGATCGTGACGATGCACAGGACGAGTCGCGCCACGCCTGCCTGCAGCGCGGGCAGTTCGGCCAGCTTCATCGCGATGCCGGCCTGAAACGGATTCGTGGGCCCGAAGGCGCTGCCAATCATCGCCGCGCCCGCACTCATCGCGGCCACGGTCACGGCGTCCACACCGAGTGACCGCCCCAGAACGAGCAGGACGGGCACCAGGGGGATGATCTCTTCCTGCATGTTTTCGAGCGCGCCCATGGTCCCGAAGAAGACCGTGACGACGGGAATCGCCACCATCGCCCGACCGCGAAAGCGCGTGACAAACCCGGTGACCAGCCGCGTGAGAATGCCGAGCGTGTCAAGGACGACCCAAGCGCCGCCCACGAACAGCACGACGCCGACAACGTCGGCGGCTTCAACGAAGCCGCGCGGAATCGCGACGAACGCACCGAGCGGTCCGACGGGCGACGCGGGCACGCGATGGTACGTGCCAGGCACGACCACGGTCCGTCCGGTGGCGGGGTCCTCGTGCCGATCGAACTGACCGGCGGGGAGCCACCAGGTGAGCGTCACGGCCACCGCCACGCAGCCGAACAGCACCAGGAGTGGATGCGGGAGCCGCAGACGCATCGCTCAGCCGCGCCCCGTGGGTCCGCCGAACGAGTAGAAGATGGCCAGAATCAAACCGATCCCGATGCTGACCCAGGGCCAGACGAACGCCGCGACGAGGGCCGCAACGCACGCGAGGGGGCCGTATCGGTGCTGCTGCGACATCCAATTGCCCTCATCCTCCCCATATCCGGGGATCACGAGCCGTTCGTCCTTGATGGCGTCGCGCCGGAGTTTCGTGAAGTCCAGCGCGATGAACGTCCCCTGCGCAGCGTACACGAGGGCCGCCAAACGAAGCTCGGTCCTGCCGCCGTGGGTCAACGCCTCTCTCCTGGTGGCCTCTTCGTCCTGGGTCGTCTCGGCCACAGCCGTCTCCTACTGCCGCGCGGGATGCCGTTTGATGAACGCGCAGATCGCCTCGATCCAGGCGTCGTGGGTGTTCTCGAGGTGCGCGGCGTGATCGGCGCCGGGCAGGACCACAACCTGCTTGTCCGGGGTGCCAATCGCCGCGAACAGCTTGTCGGCATCGCTCCGCGTCACGCCAGGATCGCGATCACCAAACATGATCAGCGTGGGGACGGACAGTCTGGCCGGCGCCAGCGCGTTGAACTCCACGTCGTACCGGACGTCCACGAGCACGGGATCCGATTTCAACGCCTGAGCGACGAACGCGTGAATCACCCCTGGCGGCGTCACCGCCGGCGAGATGAAGTCACTGGCCGCGGCGGCGGCCGTGTTGCGTTCCCGCAACGGCTTCGGCGACACCGCTTCGTCCGAGAAGGTGGCCTTCGGATCGTACGCAAACCCGAACACGACCAGCGCGCCGATTCGCGGCGCCGCCTGCTGCGCGGCAAGCATCGCAATCGCCCCGCCTCGCGACCAGCCCACGAGGGTCGGCCGCGGCAACGACGGGTGCTGCTGCGCGATCCAGGTCAGAACGTTGACGAGATCCGTCGCGGACCGATTGGGCGTCATCCACCCGCTGGCATCTCGTGGCGTGTCACCGTACCCACGCAGGTCGACCGCATAGGCGGCCAGCCCTTTCGCGACGAAGGAACTGAGGACCGACCGCTGCAGTCCCGGCACCTGCAGATCGAAGTCCGGACGGCCGCTCCACGTGCGGCCGTGCACCAGCAACACCGTGCCGGTGGGCGACGCCGGTCGCCGCCCCCACACCGCCATGGGATGACCATCGGACATGACCGTGAATCGCTCGGGCGACGACTGGATCGCCGCTGTTCGGGAAATCGTCCCGCCGGCCAGCACGCAGACCAGTAACAGCACCGCGGAGCGGATGGGCGTCACGCGAAGAATTATGGGACAGAACGGCCTACGGAAGCTGAATGTCCGCGAACGACGTCAGCGTGACGTAGCCGCCGGCGTCCGGCTGATTGGCGTTGCCCGGACGGAGACAGAGCCGCGTCTGACATCCGGCCGCGTCGGCCGCGCGAAGCTCGTGCGTCACGTCGGACACGAACAGCGTGGACGCCGGCTCGTGCGCAAGCGCAGAAGCGATGCGGCGATAGCTCGTCGGCTCAGTCTTCGGGCCGACGGCCGTATCGAAGAAACCCGAGAAGAGCGGCGTGAGATCGCCATGCGCGGTCGACGCGAACAATCGCCGCTGAGCCAGCTCGCTGCCCGATGAGTAGATCGCCACGTCGACCCCGCTCATGCGCCACCGGCGAATCGCGGGCGGCACATCCGGATACACCTCGCCGTGAAGGAGACCAGCCTGATAGCCCTCTTCCCAGATCAGTCCCTGCCAGCGTTTGAGACCAGGTGACTTGCGATCGCGGTCCATGAGCCACGTCGCGTACGCCACCACGGCGTTGTCATCCTGATTGTCGTACCCCGGACCCACAGCTTCTCCGCGCGCGAGGTCAGCAGCGTGCTCCACACGCAACGTTTCGACGATGTCGCGACGGGAATCGGTACCAGCGTGCCGGGTGAGCCAATCACCCAAGCGCAGACGGGCAAAAGGAAAAAGCACGTCGTGCACGAATGCGATCGGTGTAGTGGTGCCCTCGATGTCGAGCAGCACCAAGCGAACCTTCGCGCCTTCCGACACTCCCACGCTCGAACCCTTCTACATGCGATCGAACATGGCGGGGAAATAGGCGGGGCCAAAGCAGAGGGGCTGGAAGCCTCTGTCCACGCCGGATCCCGTGTAGTTGGGTGCCCAGCCGGCGGGGTCCTTGAACAGCCGGATCGCGCGGATGCGGCGATCGGCGCAGAGATCGAACCAATGGTGCGTGCCGGCCGGCACACGGATCAGATCACCCGGGCCCACCTCTACGGCCATGACGGGCTCACCGGGCGGATGAATGTGGAACACGCCCCGGCCCTCGATGATGAAACGGACTTCATCCTCACTGTGCCAGTGCTCGGAGCTGAATCGGTTGAGCATGGCATCGAGACCGGGCGTGTCGGGAAACACGTCGATCACATCGGCGGTCACGTACCCACCCCGGGCGTTCAACTCGTCGATCGTGTCCTTGTAGGCCTCGAGCAGGGTCGCGGCGGGTGCATCAGGCGCCACCGGCATGTTGGGTTCCGCGCGCTCGTAATCCACGCCGAAGGGCGCCAGCACCGCGCGGATCTCATCCGCATCGTCGATCCGCCGATCGCGTTCAGGGATGGTGATGATGGCCATGGTTGATCCTCCGGCCGAGCGCTTCGAGCAGGAATTCCAGAATCTCGACGTGCCGCTCGGCTTCGTCAATCGTCGCGCCCCACGTATACAACCCATGCCCGCGAAGCAGCAGCCCGTGTGCGGCAGGCTCGCGCGTCAGGACGTCATGCGCGGCGGCGGCCAGCCGCGGCATGTCCTGATCGTTCTCGAGAATCGGCAGCCACTCGCGATGCACGTGCGTGTTCACGCCCGCGAGGCCCTTGAGCATCTCGTAGCCCTCGATGGCGAGGCCCTCATCTGCTGCGTGGAGATCTGAAAGTATCGTGCCCCAAACGGAATGTGTGTGCAAGACCGCGCCAGCGCCACGCGCTCGCACAATTTCGAGATGCAGGAGCGTCTCCGCGGATGGCCGTCCCTCCGCCGCTCGCGTGGACCTGCCCGTTTCGCCCACCGTGAGAAACTCTCGTCCGCTGAGGCGCCCCTTGTGCGTGGCGCTCGGCGTGATCACGATGCGCAGGGGCCGCCGAGAGGTAACCGCGCTGAAATTGCCACTCGTCCCCAGCACCCAGCCGCGCTCGTAGAACCGCCGGCCGGCATCGGCCAGGCGCCGGGCGGCGCTCGCGGGCGACGGCAACGGGGTGGGGCCCGGCATGGCCGGATTATCGCGCAGGTGGGCTGCCTGCGCTCAACAGGCGGGTGACCGCCGAGGTGCGGTACGCAAAGATGCGCGCCAGTTGCACCCTCACGACCGGGTACGCGATATCGCCCAGCGGCGACATCGGCAACCGATACCGCACGTCGTCGAGAATCGTCGTCCCTCCCGCGGTCGAAACGAATCTGTGCGTGTGAATCCACTCGCGGTACGGGCCCTTGAGCTGGACGTCCACGAACCGATGAGGCGGGTCCCATTCGGTGATCTCGGACCGCCACTTGAAGCGGGCGCCGAGCAGCTGCAACTGGTAGTCGATGATCGCGCCTGGTGCCATGACGATCGGCTGCGGCGTGAGGATGCGGAAACGCAGTTCGGGCGGCGTGATGCGCTCGAGGTTGCCCGCGTCACCGAAGAAGGCGAAGACCTTTTCGATCGGCAGGGGCAGATCGAGCCTGACAGACAACCGGTGCGTCATGGACAAGCAGCGAGCATCGTCTCACACGCGTGCTCCATGCCGCGTTCAGCCGCCACAACCCTGTGGACGTCCGCCGCGCGCGCACGGTAGGAACCATGCTGCGTCAACTGTCGCAGCTGCGAGGCCACCGATCCCGCCCGGTAGCGCGTCGCATCGATCACGCGTGCGACCCCCAGACGGCGCACGCGGAACGCGTTGTCCGGCTGGTCGTGCGCGTGCGGGACGACCAGCATCGGCTTGCCGGCCCGCAAGGCTTGCGCCGTTGTACCGACGCCACCGTGGTGAACGACCACCGACGCGCGCGCGAAGAGCGGTGCGTGTGGCGCGAAGTCAGCGACGAAGACATCCGGCGACGTGCCGATGCGAGGCGGAGCAACGCCGCGGCCGACGAGCAACACGGCACGCTGCCGCAGCCGGGCAATCGCGTCGACGCTCTCGATCCAGAAGCGTCCGGGCGCGCCAACGGCCGACGAGCCGAGCGTGAAGACGATCGGTGGAGCGCCGGCGTCCAGGAACGCGCGCAGGCCGGGAGCGAGATCCTGCCCTTCCTGATGGAACACGAATCCTGTCGCCCTCGTGCGCGGCGGCCAGTCCGGCTGGGGCGGCCCCAGCACGGGCGAAAACAGCGCCAGGGTGCCGTAGGGCGAAAACTGCCCTTCGTAGAGCGGGTCGCCGGCGTCCGGAAGTCCCAGCTCGGCGGCAAGCTCCCGGACGGGCTTCGTCCAGGGTCCGGTGATCCGACGAGCCAGACTCATGAAGGCCCGTGCCGTCCAGGTCGTGCTCCGCAGCAGGCGGACAAGTGATACGGCGGGCGGCAGCACCGGAAAATCGGTGAGCGAGAACATGGATGACGGTGCGAGCACGGCTGACAGCCACCGGCGATGCATCGCGCGCGCGACGAGCGGGGCGGCGAACGTGACCGGGTGCGTGACGATCAACTCGGCGTCCCGGGCAGCCGCGCGAAGCTGGTTGAACGCCGCGCGCACGTGCGGAACGATCAGCTCGCGCAGGATGACTTCCGTCCCGTGGGCGGGATCCATCACGCGCGCTATCAGCGCGGTGTCGCGCGGATTGACGTCGGGCGACATTGGATGGAACTCGATGCCGGCCGCGGTCACCATGTCGCGATAGAACTCGCACGTCGCCAGCGCCGGCGAGTGACCCATGGCCTTCAGCCGGATGGCCAAGGCGAGATATGGAAACAGATCGCCGTACGAGCCCCAGGTTGTCAGAAGGATTCGACGAGGAACGGGCATGAATTTTCGAACCTGAGCCCCGCGCCCGACGGCCGACGCCCGACGGACGGTCGCGCGCGCTCGAACAGGGCCTACCGTCTCCCGCCGAGCATCCCGCCGAGCACGCCACGAAGGATCGTGCGCGCCACGCCGGAGCCCATGCTCCTCGCGGCACTGCGCGCGGCAGATTCGAGGATGCCCTCGTGTTTACCACCGCGCGGGCCGGTGGTCCCGAAGATCAACCCGCCGAGCGATCCGGTGAGCGACCCGCCCTCCTGCGCTGGCGGCATCGGAATCGGTGCCTGCGGGACGCGGGTGCCAGGCGCTGACGGGGCGGCCTGCGCCTCGGCCCTCCCCTTCAACGTCTCGTAGGCCGACTGCCGATCGACGATCTGCTCGTAGTGGCCCTTCACCAGCGACGCGTTCAGGACGGCAGACCGTTCATCGACGGAGATCGGTCCGATGCGCGATGCTGGCGGCATGATCCACGCGCGTTCCACCACGACTGGCGTGCCCTTGTCGTCCAGACACGACACGAGCGCCTCGCCGACGGCCAGCTCGGTGATGGCTTTCTCCGTGTCGAACGCCTTGTTCGTCCGCAGCGTCGATGCGGCCGTGTTCACGGCCTTCTGATCGCGCGGGGTGAAGGCGCGCAACGCATGCTGCACGCGGTTGCCGAGCTGCGCGAGCACCTTGTCCGGAACATCCAGGGGGTTTTGCGTGACGAAGTAGACGCCGACGCCCTTCGAGCGAATCAAGCGGATGACCTGCTCGATCTTCTCGACGAGCGACGGCTCCGCATCCTCGAACAGCAGGTGTGCCTCATCGAAGAAGAACACGACTTTCGGCTTCTCGGGATCACCAACTTCGGGCAGGCGCTCGAACAGCTCCGACAACATCCACAGCAGGAAGCTCGCGTAGACCTTGGGCGCGAGCATGAGCTGATCGGCGGCGAGGATGTTCACGACACCTCGGCCATCAGGCATCGTCTGAATCAGATCATCGATGTCGAGCATCGGCTCGCCGAAGAACTTGTCGCCGCCCTGTTGCTCCACGGCCAGCAGAGAGCGCTGGATGGCGCCAATCGACGCCGCGGACACATTGCCGTAGTCGGTCGTGAACTGCTTGGCGTTGTCGCCGACGTACTGCAGGATCGCCCGCAGGTCCTTGGCGTCCAGAATCAGGAGGTTGTTGTCGTCCGCAACCTTGAAGGCCAGGGTGAGGACGCCACGCTGGGTTTCGTTGAGGTTGAACAGACGGCTGAGCACGAGCGGTCCCATGTCCGACACGGTGGCGCGGACGGGATGGCCCCCCTTGCCGAACACGTCCCAGAAGGTCACGGGACTCGACGCAAACGGAGGCGTGTCGAGCTTGAGGTCCTTCAGGCGCTCGGCCAGTTTCGGCGAGAGGCTGCCCGCCGCCGCAAGGCCCGCGAGGTCCCCCTTCACGTCGGCCATGAACGTCGGCACGCCGATATGGGAGAAGCGTTCGGCGAGCACCTGGAGCGTGACCGTCTTGCCCGTGCCGGTCGCACCCGTGATGAGGCCGTGACGATTCGCCAGACCGGGCAGGAGGGCCAGGTCACGACCGTCGGGAGTGCGCGCGAATGGGAGTGGCTGCGTCACCGGGGTAGTGTAAGGCGTTTGGCAGACAGGCGCGTCGCGGCGCTCTGATGGCACTGGCGCCTAGAAGAGCGTCCCCGTCTTCCGTTCGTCCACCTCGGCAACCGTGCGCTTGCGGCTCGCCGCGTTTTCAGCCTTGGCGCGATAGAGCAGCTTGTCCGCCGCGCGTAGGAGCAGGGTCGGTGAGTCACCGTCGCGCGGGAAGACCGCAACGCCGCCGCTGATGGCCACCGTGGGTTTGATCGCATCCGCGGCAAGCGTCTCGCCAATCCGGCGCAGGACCACCTGCCCTCCCGCTTCGCCCGTTTCGGGCAGCACGAGCGCGAACTCGTCGCCGCCAAAGCGCGCCGGCGTATCTATCTGCCGGCACGACTGCCGCAGCGTGTCCGCGATGCGGCACAGCGCGCGACTGCCCGCCAGATGGCCGTACTTGTCGTTCAGTTTCTTCAGGCCGTTCATGTCCACGAAGAGCACCGCGAACGGACGGCCTGTCCGATGCGATCGCGCAATCTCGATCTTCAGCACCTCGAGCAGGCGCCGATAGTTCGGGAGCCCGGTCAGCGGATCGGTCGTGGCCATCTCCCGCAACTGGCGCTCGGCGTGTTTGTGCTCCGCCACCACTGCCGCCAGCACCGCGCCCATCGTGGCCATCACGCTCGCATAGGCGTGCACGAGCACAAGCGCTTCGTACTGGCTTTGGCGCACAAACGGGCCGAAGCCGTGGACGGTGCCCCAGAGGGCCAGGCCCGACAGGATCGTGGTCGCGGTCACAACTGTCCGGCGGCCTTGACGGAATGCGGCCCACAGGAGCACGGGTACACAGAGGAATTCCAGCGGATAGTTCTGGACGTCAGAAGGGAAACGCCCGGCGAACACGACCAGGCAGAGGCCCGTGAGGACGACCAGGATCGCGGCCGCCTCGAGCAATTCGACGATGCGTGGACGCTCGATGGGCGTCGCCACCCACAGCATCGAGAGCGGACCGGTCACGAGAATCCCCGCGAAACCGGCCAGCCACCAGCTCATCCAGAGGTAGGCGAAGTCGATCCACTGAGTCGGCCCGAGGAACACAGTCGCCAGCGCGCCGGGTGTCGCGCCGCAGGCGGCCGCGAGCGCGGCAATCGCGACGAACCTAAAAATCGTGGCGGCGCTCTGGAACGCTTTGTCGCCCCTGGCAAATCTGTCGATGAGCAGGGCGCCGAGCATGGCCTCGAGCGTGTAGCCGGTCGCGACCACGGCGGGGAACACGATCCGATGGGTGGGAATCGCCAGCGAGCAGAACGCGCCGACAAAGATCGCCGGCCACGCGCGGCGGCCAACGATGACCAGAGCGGCAATGGCGAATCCGCCGGCTGGCCACACGGCCATCCTGTCGCCGGAAAAGCCACCAACGGCCAGCCCAAGTTGGCCCAGCGCGAAGTAGATTCCGAAGATTCCCGCGAGGACGAGCGGATGACGCGCCAATCTGGAGTGCATGAACCGTCGTTCGGCTGGCGTATCTGGCGTGCAGGTCGTATGCCAGAACGTGACGAACAGATATTCGCAGGTCGCGAACGGCCTGACGTTCCAGTCCTATGGACTTTCTGCCTGGTGTCGGCGGACCGACGCGGGCCGGCCGCGCATGCTCAGCGCGCGTTGGTCCATTCCCGCATTTCCACCACGCCGCGCCGACGGGCCGTAGCCTTGTCTGCCTTGTTGGCGTAGAGCGCGCGATCGGCGGCGCTGAGCAACGTCGTCGGCGTCCCGCCGTCACGGGGATAGATGGCCACGCCGGCGCTGACCGACAGACGCGGTTGATCGCCGTCGTCCTGCAGCCGTTCGTTCGTGCGTTTGACGACGAGCTTTGCGCCGTCGAGATCGGTATCGGAGAGGACCGCGACGAATTCATCGCCGCCATAGCGCGCCGGTGTATCCGTTTCGCGACACGCCGCCCTCAGCGTTTCGGCGAACCGGCAGACGGCACGGCTGCCGATGAGATGCCCCATCTCGTCGTTGATGCGCTTGAGCCCGTCCATGTCGAAGAAGACGACGGCGAACGGGCGGTCGTGCCGATCGGCGCGCGCGATTTCCATCTGCAGCACTTCCAGCAGGCGCCGGTAGTTCGGCAGTCCGGTCAGCGGATCCGTGACCACGAGCTCGCGCAATTGCGCTTCGGCTACGGCATAGTCGGACGCGAGCGCGGCGAGCGACACCGTCATCACGGCGAGTCCGGCCAGGAACACGTTCACGCCGAGGAGCGAACTGAATGGCGTGGCCCGAATGAACGGACCGTAGTGATTGAGCGTCCCGGCAATGACAATGACCGCGAGCAGGACCAGCGCCGATGCCGCCGCGCGGCGGCCGAGACGGAATACCGCCCACAACAGGACGGGCATCACGAGCAGTTCGTTTGGAAAGCCGCGCAGGCGAAGCGGGAATTCGAAGAAGCCGATCAAGCCCGTCAACAACAGAGCGACGAGTACGACCCCGGCCTCGACGACCTGCGATGGGCGCCAGCGGTGCGGGCCTTGACTGAAAAGCGCGATGAGCGGCGTCACGAGGAGCATCCCGAGGAAGCTCCCAAGGCTGAGGGCCAGCCAGATGACTCCGTAGTCGGTCCAAAGGGCGCTGCCGGTCGCCGCAAGCGCCAGCGCGTTCAGGGTCGGACCGGATGCTGTGCTCACGAGCAACGCGATGCCCGCGAACCGAAAACTGTTGATCGGATTCTGAAGCGCGTGACGTCCGTCGGCGTATCGGTTCACCAGGTAAGCCGCCAGCAGGCTCTCAATGGTGTGACCGGCCGCGATGAGCAAGACACCAGGCAACGGCCCGAGCACGGATGCGTACACGACTGCCGACGCGCAGAACACCGCCGGCCAGATTCGGTAGCCAAGAATCAACAACGCGCCGAGCGCCAGGCCCGACGACGGCCAGATTAGACTCGCGGCCGGATGGCCGTAACTCAGCCAGAGGCCAAGTCGGCCAAGCACACAGTAAAGAACGACAAACGACACGAGGATCGCTTGCTCACGCGCCAGGCGTGTCCGCAGCGTCTCCCATCCCCCGGGCTTCGACACGGGTTTCGAGGGGTGCAGGTCCTGTGCCACGCCCTCCGAAATTCAGGTGTCCATTCGCGCGTCGCAACTCGTTCGAGGGCGCCAGCCCTCGTCGCGATCTGCGCAACATGGCAGAAACGGTCGAAGGTCAATTTCGAATCTGTCGCCTGACTTTCGAGTTCGTAAGATTCGATACGCTTGAACCATGCGCTTAGCCACGAGGACGCAGGATGTCTTCCTTCCCGACGCCAGGATCCGTTGCCACGTCACCGGAGACGGCCCCGCCGTCCTGCTCATTCAAGGCGTGGGCCTCGGCGCAGATGGATGGACGCCGCAGGTCGAGGAACTTTCGTCCCGATTCTCGTGCGTGACGTTTGACAACCGCGGCATCGGCCCGAGCACCCATACCGGCAAGGCTAGGTCCTCGTCGCCGCGATCTCGTCGTACAGGATGGCTGACGCCAGGATGCCGTTGTGGAAGTTGCTGACCTCGAGTCGCTCGTTCGGGGCGTGAGCGTTCTCATCGGGCAACCCGATACCGAACAGCACCGCCGGCAGGCCCAGCTCTTCCTTGAAGGTCGAGACGACCGGGATGGATCCCCCCTCGCGGCAGAACACCGGCGCCTTGCCGAAGCCCTGCTCGATCGCGCGCCCCGCAGCGCGCACAAACGCGGTGTCATACCCGGCAATCCAGGGCTTACCGCCGTGCATTCTCGTGATGGTCAACTCCACCGTCTTAGGAGTCACCTTCTTCAGATACGCCTCGAACAGCTCGCCAATTCTGTCCGGATCCTGGTTCGACACGAGGCGCATGCTGACCTTGGTCATGGCTATCGCCGGAATCACGGTCTTGGCTCCGTCGCCGGTGAAGCCGCTCAACAGCCCGTTGACCTCGAACGTCGGCCGGGCCCACACACGTTCCAGCACGCTGTAACCCGCCTCTCCCGCGAGCTTCGGCGCGCCCAGGTCCTTTCGGTACTTCTTCTCGTTGAACGGCAGCGTCTGCCACGCTGCGCGTTCCTCATCCGACAACGGCAGGACATCGTCGTAGAAGCCGGGAATCCTGACTTTGCCGCTCTTGTCCTTCATCTGCGCCAGGATCTGCGCCAGCACCATCGCAGGATTCGCCACGGCGCCTCCGAAGACACCGGAGTGCAGGTCGCTCAGCGTCCCGCGCAGATCGATCTGGTAGTACACGAGCCCGCGGAGGGCGTAGCAGATCGACGGCACGTCGTGATCGAACATCGCCGAATCCGAAATCACGACGACGTCGGCCTGCAGGAGGGACGTGTTCGCGCGAATGAAGTTATCGAGGTTGACGGACCCAACCTCCTCTTCGCCTTCGATGATGAGCCGGATGTTGACGGGGAGTCGGCCGCCTTTCACCAGGTGCGCTTCGATGGCCTTGAGGTGCATGAAGACCTGCCCCTTGTCGTCGGCGGCGCCGCGGGCGTAGATCTCGCCGTCACGAATCGTGGCTTCGAACGGCGGCGACTCCCAGAGTTCCAGCGGGTCGACCGGCTGCACGTCGTAGTGTCCGTAGAACAGCACCGTCGGCGCCCCGGGCGCCCCCAGCCAGTCGGCGTAGACGATCGGATTGCCCGGCGTTTCCATGAGGCTGACGTTCTGCAGCCCGATTCGTCGCATTTCCTCGGCGGTCCACTCCGCGCAGCGCCGCACGTCTGCCCCGTGTTCCGGCAACGCGCTGATGGAAGGGATCGCGAGAAAATCCTTCAGTTCGTCGAGAAAGCGATCGCGATTGGCGTGGATGAAGTCGAGGACCTGAACGGAAGACATGCCGTCATTTTATCGCGTCACGACCAGCCTCAGCGCCCTTCGCGCCACCGCCGGCACAGATCGCGCGCGGCGGCGGGCCAGTCGGGGTAGGTGAACACGAATCCATCCTGGAGCAGGCGTCCGGGTACGACGCGCCGGCTCTTCAGGGCCAGTTCTGACTCCGTTCGCATGAGGAACGCGCCGATTTCGAGCATCCAGCGCGATGCCGGCAAACCGATGGACGTGCCCCACGCTCGTCGAAGTTCAGTCATGAACACTTTGTTCGGCAGCGGCGACGGCGAGGCGATGTTCACGGGACCCGAGAACTGCGGACGGGCGATGATCCACTCCAGCGCCCGCACGAAGTCCACGTCGTGGATCCACGACAGGTACTGCCGCCCATCACCAGAGGTGCCGCCGAGGCCCCGTCGTACAAGTCCCAGCAATGTGTCGAAGATCCCGCCCGCGTCGGGACTCATGATCATGGCGCTCCGGAGCGCCACCTTCCGCGTGGCGCCGACATCCGCGGCATCGAACGCGCGTTCCCACGCCGTCGCCACATCAATGCTGAACTTCCACGTGTCCGGCGTATGGGGTTCCTGTCCGCCGATGACGCCAGTCGTCTCGTCATGCGGTGGTCCGTACGTGTGCGCGTAAATCGTCGCGGTGCTCGCCTGCAGCCATACGGCCGGCGGGCGTTCCGCCATCAAAATCGCGCGTCCAATGGCTGCGACCGACCTCGTGCGCGATTCGAAGATGTCGCGCCGATTCGCCAGCGTGTAGCGGCAATTCACACTTCGCCCCGCAAGATTGACCACGACGTCGGCGCCGTCGATCTCACGGGGCCATCCGTCGAGACGGAGCGGGTCCCATGCCGCAATGCGCCACGCAGCCCTGGCTGGGTGCCGTCCCAGCGCCGTTACCTCGTGCCCCTCGCGATGGAGCGCTCTCGCAAGCAGCGTCCCAACCTGGCCGGTGCCGCCTGCGACCACCACTTTCATCGGCTCGGATTCGGCCGCCCGCCCGGACGCCAGGCGGGCACGAATGACGAGTTCGCAAGCCACTCGATGGGCGCGACAAGCGATTGGATGATGGCCGTCATGTGGACGAAGTCGATGTGCGCAAGATCGTCCTGGGGTGTGTGATATTGCGGGTGCAGCCCGTAGCTCGATAGGCCCTGAGCGACGACGCCGCGTCGCGCCAGCGCGATGTTGTCCGAGCGCTGGAAGAACTTCTGCTCCGGATGGGGATCAGCCACCAGTCGAGCGCCATGCGCCGCCAGCGCCGGTCCCAGCGTCGTCCGCTCGTACCCGGCGAGCCAGGCGGTGCGCGGCGGCACGAGCGGATCGGGGCGGCCAATCATCTCGAACTCGAGGTTTGCCACGATCGACGGGAGGGGCACGGGCGGGTGCTCCAGAAAATGCGCGGCGCCAAAACCGCCCACTTCCTCGCTGCCGAACCACACGAAGATCACCGTGCGCTCCGGCGCCGATCCGGACGCCAGAACGCGCGCAAACTCCAGCACGGCCGTCGACCCGGAGGCGTCATCATCCGCGCCGTTGTAAATGCGGTCGTCAGCATTCCCACGCGCGCCGAGGTGATCGAGATGAGCACTCAAGAGAATCACCTCGCGCCGCCGCGTCGGGTGACGCCCTTCGATCTTCCCGATCGCGTTCCACGTGCGGACCGGACGTCGATCGTTTCCTCCTTCTTGAGGGATCTCCACGGTCTGCACGAACCCGCCATCGTCTCCGAGCGGCGTGAGTCCCCAACCCCGAAGCTGGGAGCCGATGTACACCGCAGCGAGCCACTCGTCGCGCGTGCCGCTGGCGCGTCCGTTCATCGCGTCGCCGGCAAGCATCTCCATGTGGCCGCGGATCGACGCTTCGGTCACGCGCGGCCGGCGCGACCCGAACCACTGGGGCGCCGCCCTGCCGCTGACGTCGACACATACGACGAGGGCCAGAACGGCGCCTAGGCGGAACAACGGGCCGGCGCCGCGTCTCATGGGACCGCTAGTTCTTGTCGGAATCTGCCTGCGGGCGGCTGACGCGGATGCCGGCTCGGGCCTCGACTAACTCGATCACGCGCGCGTAGTTCGCGTCGGACAACCTGAGCACCAGGTAGCTGTCGTGATTCTGGAGCACGAACCAGTTCTTGGACGTGCGCAGGACACCACCGACGTCGAGTCCTTCCGGGGGGGAGGCAAACGACGTATCCCAGCGCGGATCGCGGGCCTTGACGTAGGTCGCGTGCAGCAGGTTCTTGTACGGCCACGCCATCAAGGGCGTGCCGCGCTCCTTGTGCAGGACGGACACCTGACCATTCGCGAAGCTCACGAACACGTCGTCGTCCTTCGTCTTCTTGCCCGTGACGATCAACATCTTCACTTCGCGCACTTCGACAGGCGTCTCTTCGACAACGGATCCCCGGCCAGGTGACGCCGAAGCGTTGCGGGCGGTCGCGGCCGTGGCTGGCGGCATCGTGCCGCTACGGCCGGCGTCAGGCGTCGTCGTTCCGGGCACGGCCGCCTTCGGCGCGGTCAGCGGCGGCGGTGCAGTCGTCGTAGCGCTGGCTCCCGGTGCGGGAGCGGTGGATGTGGCCCCCGTCACCGGCGGCGCTGGAGTCGCAGCCGGCACAAGCGGTTCCGGTGCAGGTTCGACGACGGCCGGTGGCTCAGGAGGGAGTTCAGCATGCCGCGAGCGCCACCAGAGGCCTCCGGCCGCTCCAAGCACCAGGACCGCGGCGGCGGCACCGGCCACGAGGCCCATCGAACTGGATCTTCTTGCCTGGCCCCTCTGCGGGCGTTGGCTCGTCACAGGAATCGACGCTTCCGCCACTGGAGGGACGGGCGCAACCGGAATGGGCACCGCCACCGGCACGACCGGCGCCGTGGCTGTTGCCGGTGGCGTGTGCGAGGCCATGGTCGGCAGCGACGACAGATCAGAAGCGAGCAGCGTCTCGGTGGGCGGACGCATGGTCGAGACCGGCGTCCCTGCCATGGTCGGCGCCATCGCCGAAGGATCAGTGGGCACCGGCGCGCTGGAGTTGACGCCAGACGTCGACGACGTCCCGGAAATCGGCGACGACGCCGTGCCGAACGTGCTGCGGTCCAGCGAACCGGTGGGCATCGCCCGGGGCGGGGTCGAGATCAAACCGGTGGGCGCTGACGACGCGTAGTCACTGGGAATCGGTTGACCCGACAGGCACCGTGCGAAGCCCTCGTGAAACGCGACAGCCGAGGGAAACCGGTCGTCCGGCTTCTTCGCAAGCGATCGAGTCATCACGACTTCGACCCATTCGGGCAGATCGGCGCGGATCGTCCGGACCGGGGTCGGCGGCGCGTTCACCTGCGCCTGGGCCATCGCGAACGGTGTCTCGCCCTTGAACGGCAGTTGCGCCGTGATCAGCCGGTAGAAGACCACGCCCATGGCGTAGACGTCTGCGCGTGCGTCGATCTCCTGGCCGAGGACCTGTTCGGGCGCCATGTAGGCCGGCGTGCCCATCATGAACCCGGCGTTGGTCAAATGCTCGCTGCCCGACACGCGGGCGATCCCGAAGTCCATGATCTTCACGGTCCCTGACTCGGTGATCATGATGTTCGCGGGCTTCAGGTCGCGGTGCACCACGCCCATGCTGTGCGCGTGGGCGAGCGCCGCCAGGCTCTGCATGCACAGCTCGGCCGCTCGATCGGCCGGCAATGCACCGAGGCGCTCCACCATGCGTTCGAGGGTCTCGCCGCGCACGAATTCCATGACCATCAGCCACTGGCCTTCGTGCTGAAACAATTCGTAGATGGTGGCGATGCCGGGATGGCTGAGGCGCGCGACGGTGATGGCCTCGGCCCGGAAGCGCCTGGCGACTTCGGGATCGTTCAGTTCGGCGTTGAGGACTTTGATCGCGACTTCGCGGTGCAGGGTCTCGTCAATGGCGCGGTACACCGTGCCCATGCCGCCGCGTCCAACACGGTCCAGCACACGGTACTTTCCGATGTTTTGTCCGACCATCTGGGGTGCCCGGCAGACTCGCCGGCAAGATCCCGGAGTCTAGGCTCCAGACCTGCGGATGTCAATTGAGCGGCGCGCGTCGGGCCGGCCGGGCCGATTCGGCGTCCACCGACATCATTGTCGTGCGCAAGATTGCCCACGGCGTCGTCCGGCGGGGCCCGACGGACCGGACCCCAGCTAGTCCTCGACCGCGTACATATCCAGGGCAGTGGTGCGGCCGCGGAGCATCCGTGCGCCGAGATGGCGCACCTTGATCTTGGTGCCGATGCGGGCGTAGGTCGTCCCCGAAATGACGATCTCCCCGGGGCCCGCCACTTCATCCTCGATGCGCGAGGCGGTGTTGACCGTATCACCGAGCACGGTGAACTCGCGGCGGCGCGGCGACCCGATGTCGCCCGTGATGGCCATGCCTGTGTTGATGGCGACGCGCATCTGGAGCTTGGGACCTTCCTGCACGCGATTCATTTCCGCCAGGGCCTTGCGCATCATGATGGCCGCCTGCACCGCGCGAAGCGGGTGCTGCGGCTGATCGAACGGCGCGCCGAACACCGCGAGCAGCGCGTCGCCGAGGAACTTGTCGAGCGTGCCCTCGTGTTCGAAGACGACGTCGGTCATGCGCGTGAGGAAGGCGTTCAGGAGCGCCGCCGACTGGGCGGGCGGAATGCGCTCGCACAACGAGGTGAAGCCGACCAGATCGCAGAACATGATCGTGACATCGCGCTCGGCCGCCACCAGTCCCGCTTCGGCATCACTCGCGTGGATGATCCGGCTGACGACCGCCGGCGAGTGATAGCGCTGCAGCCGTTCGCGCCGGCGGGTTTCCTCGAGGAGCTGGCTGGACAAGCGGGCCTGCTCAATCGCGACGGCCGCCGCGTTGGTGAGCGCCGTGAACGCGTCGAGATCGCCCGAATCGAACTGCGCGCTGCGCGGGCTGTCCAGATAGAGCACGCCGATGACGTCTTCGCGACTCCAGAGCGGCGCGCACATGAACGATCGGATGTTGAAGCGGAGGATGCTGTCGGTGACGCCAAGCGCCGGATCGGTCGTCGCGTCAGCGGCGAGGATCGCGACGCGCTCACGCATGACGCGGCGGACCACCATCCGGCTGAGGGTGGGGTTTGCCGGAATGGTGCCGTCGCGATGACGCAGCACGCGCGCGGCGAGTGCTTCGTCGGCCGACTCGCGCAGCATGAGAAACGCCCGCTCGGCCGGCACCGCCTGGAACGCGAGATCCACGACCCGGTTCAGCACGTCGGTCAGGGACTGCGTGCTGAGCAGCGCGCGCTGCACTTCCCCCAGCAACCGGATCAGCTGACCGTCGGATCCATCGGTGGCCGCCGGCTGCTCGACGGGCTTCAAAATGGTTCCGGGGCCCTCGGCGATCTGATGCGCCTCGCTGAGCAGATCTTTTTCGTCGACGTGCTGCTCGAGCACGAGTGAGACCTCGCCCAGCCGCACCGTATCGCCTGGCGCCACCGCCAGTTCTTGCGTGACGCGCTCATTGTTGAGAAACGTCCCGAAGCGGCTGCCGGCATCCTGAATCCGGCACTCGGTGTCGATGACCTTGAAGCTCGCGTGGTGCCGCGACACGCTCGGATCGGCGAGCACGAGTTCGCAGGTGGGCAGGCGACCCACGAGCGTCATGCCCTGCTTCAGCCGGTGAACCTTGCTCGTGCCTTGCTCTTCGTACCGAAGCTGCAACATGTCGTCGGCCTGACTACTGGGGGGCCAGCTGTTCGACCTTCAGGCCGGTGCGCTCGGTGACAGTTTCGAGTACGCGGCGGAAGTCCTCGTCGTTCAAACGCACGATCAGATAGGTATCACGCGACTGCAGCGCAAGCCAGGCGCGCGTGGATCGGAAGAGTCCGCCCGGCATGTCCACCCCGGCGGGCGGCGCGGCGAGCGTCGGGTACCAGCGCGGGTTCTTCGCGCGCACAAAGGCGGCGCTCGTCACATCTTTGTACGGGAGCGCGGCGAAGACCCGCCCACCCTTGCCGGCCGCGAGCGTGATCGCGCCGCCCTGGAAGTGCAGCGCGGCGTCCTGCTCTTCTGCCTTCTTGCCGTTCACGACGAAGGCGCGGA
>JBDTNQ010000035.1:0-34725 GCA_039933635.1 Acidobacteriota bacterium | reverse complement strand
CGAGCACGCCTGTCTCGTCAACGCGGTGACGCCAGCTCATGACGCCACGACCCCGGACGCCGCCATGATGAGTGCGTGTTCCGTCCACTCGCGCGCCGGCCGGGGCGCGCCGAGCCGTCCGCGCGACATCACCGCGATGCGATCGCAAACGCCGAGGAGTTCCGGAAAATAGCTGCTCACGAGAAGGACGGCCTTGGCTGGGCCCGACGCCGGCGCGACGAGCGCGTCGATCAGCGCATAGATCTGCGCCTTGCTCGAGACGTCGATGCCGCGCGTGGGCTCGTCGAGCAGCAACACGTCGACGTCGTGATGCAGCAGCCTCGCCACGGCAACCTTCTGCTGGTTCCCGCCAGAAAGCTCAGCGACAGCCTGCCGCGGCCCGACGCATCGAATGGCGAGTCGCTCGATCCACATGCGGGTCACCCGATCCTGGCGGGACGGACTGACGAAACCCGGCGGACCGAGATCGTCGAGATGCGAGAGCGTTAGATTGTCCGCCACCGACCGGGCCGCAGCCAGGCCCTCCGCCGCGCGATCCTCGCTCACGAAACCCATCCCCTGCGTCCACCGATCCGCCGGCCGATGGGGGCCGTCGTGCACCCCGAGTCGAATGTGGCCGCCGCGCACGGGCTCGAGGCCGAAGATGGTCCGCATCAGATGCGTGCGTCCGGCGCCCAACAGCCCGGCGATGCCCAGGACCTCACCACGATGCAGCGTGAACGAGGCGGCGCCCGGGGACAGATCCCGCACGTCGAGCAGCACCTCGCCTGTTTCTCGTGCGCTCCGCGGATACAAGTTCTCGACATCCCGTCCCACCATCAACGCCGCCATATCGCGCGCGCTCATGTTGGCCGTCGCGCCCTCGCCAACGTTGCGTCCATCGCGCAGGACGACAACCCGGTCGGAGACGTCCTTCACCTCCTCGAGGAAGTGCGAGATGTACACGATGGCGTGTCCTTGCGCGCGCAACCGTGCCGTGAGGCCGAAGAGGCGCGTCACATCCGCACGCGTGAGGCTGCTCGTGGGTTCGTCCAGCACCAGCACGCGGCACCGGGACGCGAGCGCGCGCGCGATCTCGACCAACTGCTGCTCGGCCGGGGACAATTCGGACACGAGCGCGTCGGCTCTCAGCCCCTCGTGCCCCAGTTGCGCGAGCGCGTCTTCAGCCGCGCGGCGTACGTCCGTCCGCCGCACGATGCCCCAGCGCGTCGGCTCCATCCCGAGCGCGATGTTCTCCATCACCGTGAGATGCGGCGCAAGCGACAGCTGTTGATAGATCATCGCGATGCCCGCGCGCCGGGCCGCGAGGGGATCGGCTGGCGCGTACGGCGCGCCGTCCAGGCGCATCACACCGGAGTCCGGTCGCAACGCGCCGGCGAGAATGCCCATCAGGGTGCTTTTGCCGGCCCCGTTCTGCCCGACGAGTGCGCACACTTCTCCCGCACGCACGGCAAGGTCCACCCCCGCCAGCGCACGCGTCGACCCGAACGATCGGGTCACGCCGCGCATTTCGAATCGCGGCGCGGTGTCTACGGCTTCAACCACTTCGTCAGATCCGGGTGCAGCAGATCCAGCGCGTCGGGATCGTCCATCTGCTTCGGCGTGACCAGCCGCACGCCAGTGTCCACGCGCGCCTCCACCGGCTGACCTTTCAGGTGCGCCACCATCGTCTTCACACCGAGATATCCCATCTTCACGGGATCCTGCAGGACCAAACCGTCGATGTGCCCGCTGCGCAGTCCCTTCTCGAGCGCGTCAGATGCATCGAAGCCGATGAGGTGAACCTTGCCCGCCCACCGGTTGTCTTCGAGCACGCGCAGCATCGCCAGCGTCGTCGATTCATTGGGGCAGAAAATGCCGGCCACGTTGAGCGTGCCGTCGGGTTTCTTGAAGCGACTGAGCAGCGCCTCGCTCTTCTTGATGGCGCCCTCGACGTCCACACCGCCGAACTGGTTGTCGCTCACGACCGTGAGGTTCGGATGGGCCGCAACGGCCGCCAGAAAGCCAGCTTCGCGTTCCGAGGTGCTCGCCGATCCCTCGGCATATCGCAGCAGCACAACGTTGCCGCCGTGCGGAAGCAACGCCGCGAGGCCCTCGCCGGCAAGGCGGCCGCCTTGCGTGTTGTCCGTGGCAACGTAGCTGATGTAGTCCGCGCCCTTCAACCCCGAGTCGATGATGACGACGGGGATTTTCGCGCGCGCGGCGTCGGCCACCGGCGCGACGAGCGCGGTGTCGTCCAGGGGGGCAAGGACGATCCCGGACACGCCGCGGGTCACGAAGCCCTCCACCTCCGAAATCTGCGCGGAGCGATCGTCCTCACGGAGCGGCCCCCGCCAGATCACGCTGACGCCGAGTTCCTGCGCCGCTTTCTCCGCGCCCGCGTGGATGCTCTGCCAGTAGACCTGGGCCGTCCCCTTGGGAATGACGGCAATCGTCAGCGTCGAGTGGTCTGGCGTCCGGCCGCACGCGACGGCCACGCAGAGCGCGCACAGGGTCAGGGTGATCCGCTTCAACATCGCGTCCTCCAGCGTCAAGCCAGCTTCCAGAATCGCCGCGCGTTTCCACCCAGAATGGCGTCCTGCGCTGCCGCGGGTCGCCCGGAGAGATAACGCGTGAACACGCTCATGGTGCGCTCGTACGACCCTGCCAGCGTACACACGGGCCAATCGGATCCCACCATCAGGCGATCGGGTCCGAACAGGTCGAGCGCCACGTCGAGATAGGGACCGAGATCCTCGCTCGTCCACGCCGACCATGATGCTTCGGTCACCAGCCCCGAGAGCTTCGCCACGACGTTCGGCGCCGCCGCGACTTCTTCGAGCGCGCGCGCCCACTCGTGCAATCGGCCGTGCCGGATCTCCGGCTTCGCCAGGTGATCGAGCACGAAGCGCTGCGAAGGGAATCGACTGAGGAACTCCGCGACGATCGGCAGATGCTTCGGGTAGACGAGGACGTCGTACGCCAGGTCGAACTCGGCAAGCATCGCGATGCCGCGGTTGAAGGCGGGGCGCAGCAAGAACCGGTCGTCGTCTTCATCCTGCACGATGTGCCGGATCCCCACCAACTTGCGGTGGGACGCGATCGCAGCCAGTTGCTCGCCGACATCGTCGGCCTGGAGGTCGACCCAGCCGACCACGCCCGCCACGAACGGGTGTTGATCGGCGAACGCGAGCAGCGCCGTCGTCTCGTCGGCGGTCTGACGGGCCTGGACCGCAATCGCGGCGTCGAACCCGGCGGTCTGCATCAGAGGCTGCACGTCGGCGGGCACGTAGTCGCGTTTGAGCACGGCCTTCGCGTCGTCGATCCAGCCGTAATCAGCGGCGGTGTAGCGCCAATAGTGCTGGTGGGTGTCGATGCGCATGGCTGGATTCAATCGGCTACGCGACGGGTGGAATCAGTGCGGATGGCCGACATTATGAACGAAGTCCGGGCCGGCCGTGGCCCTCTGCCTCAAGCAAGGAAGCGATCCTGCCGATTGTGAGGCTGGAGCCGCTCCGCATGGAGAACCGCCGCAACTACTATCGTGTGCTGCATGTGCAGCCGGACGCGCCCGCGGAGATCATCCGGACGAGCTACCGCACGCTGATGCAGCGGCTGCACATGCACCCGGATCTTGGAGGGGATCACTGGAACGCGACCGTGATCAACGAGGCCTTCGCGATCTTGAGCGATCCCGCGAAACGCGCGACGTACGATCGCTCCTTGGGCCAGGCGCCCGGGGGACTGCGGTCGGCCGCGCGCGAAGCCGAGGTACACCGTGCCAACCTCGAACTGGGCGCGAGCACCGCCGCCACGTGCGAGTGTCCGTTCTGCGGAACCGTGCACTCCGCGCGCGAGGCGGCGTTGCCGGGGAGCAGCTGCGCATCGTGCGGAAGTCCGTTGTATGCGGCAGTGAGAGTCCAGCGAGAAGGCTCCTCACAGCGCGCGCTCGAGCGCATCCCTCGCCAGATGGCGGTGAGCTATTGCCTGAGTTGGCCCACCGATCGGACGTTCGAAGGCGTGACGGAAAACGTATCGATTTCGGGAATGCGGTTCACGTCCACCCTTGAACTGGCGCCCGGGGAGCGCGTGCGGATCGATTGCGAATTCTGCAGCGCCGTCGCCGTGGTCCGGAATTCAGAGTCGGCCGATGGGGCAGGCGGGGCGACGTGGCACAGCGGCGTCGAGTTCCTCACCCTGCACATCAAGCACCCGCGCGGAAGCCTGGTCTCGAAGGACTTCTAGGCAGGCGTGAACGCAAACTCAGAACGTGAACTTACGGTGAAACCGGCTAGGGCCAGGACGTGTACACGTACAGCCACGGCCCAATCGCAGCGGCGGCGTACAAGGCCGTGAGGCCGGCGAGTAGACCGTACAGGCCGCGGTGGTAGACGAAGGCTCCCGCGAGCACCGCCACCGACTTGGCGAGTAACAGCGCCGGTCCAGCTCCGATCAGCGTCATCCAGAACACAAGAAACTGATTGCTCTCTGCGTGTGTGCCAACCGCAGTGACGGCAACGTACGTGAACACACCGTCAAACGCCTGGGCGGCCAGAAAGAGCAGGAGGATGAGCCGGGAGAGTCTCATGGCGTTATGCGCAGAGCATAGCGCAAGTCTATGCGTTCGTAACTACCTGTAAAAAAAGAGTTTACAAGCACTCGAGTCTGCCTATTGGATCCCTTCTGTCCGTGTCGAAGGGACCTTTGCACGAAATGGCACGCGCCCGCCATTTCCTACCATGTCACAGGCATGCCTTGAATTCTTGTGTACACTAGCCTTCCTGACCTGGCGTGCCAGCGCCGTGCAAAAAGGATGTGTCTGCATGTACGCACGCTCGGAAACACGCCGGATCGGGCTCTTCGCCGGAATCCTCCTGCTCGCCCTCGCGGCCGGATGCGGCAACAAGAACACATCACCGACGCCGGTCTTGACGACCGACACGCTGAGCGGGACCCTCGCGGTGCTCGGTGCCTCGTCACAAAGTTTCACCGTCAACTACCAGCTGAGCTATAGCGATGCGGCGGTGAAGGTCACGTCCCTCAGGACGGTGGCCAATCCGACTGATGTGACCAAGACCATCGGCGTCGGGTTCGGCTCGATTGCCTTCGACGGGAGTTGTGCACGAAGCACCACTTACACCGCTACCGCCGCCAACATCAATCAGGTCCTGACCGCCAGTGGCATCTTCACGAGCGGCGTGTATTGCGTTCAGATCTTCGACTCGGGCACGTTGACGGAGCCCGTCACCTATACGATGGAAGTTCAGCACTACTGATTGACCCGCGGGGAGCGGCGTGCACGCGTTACGATCGCCCATCGCGATCTTCCGCCGAATCGCCGCTCTCGCCCGCCGCCCCGTCTTTCAGGCGGTGACTTTTTACATCCTGGCGCGCCTCATCAGCATGGACGTCTTCCTGGCTGTCGCGCGGCAGTTGCGCGGAGTCCGGATGATGTCCGGCGGCGCCTTCCGGCTATGGGAACCGGCGCTGCTGCGATGGGACGCCGTCTACTACGCGTCCATAGCCCAGATCGGATATCCCGCGCGGCTGCCGGTCGGTCCGGACGGCCAGGTGATGCCCAACACCTGGGCGTTCTTCCCCGCGTTTCCGGCAGCGGCTGCCGCGGCGACTCGAATCACGGGGCTCCCGTTCGTGTGGACGGCCATGGCCCTCAACCTGGTCGCCGGGGCTGTCGTCGCGGGGTCGCTCGCGGCGCTGGTCCGTCCGGTCGCCGGTGACCGCGTCGCGATTCGGGCCGCCACGCTCTGGGCGTTTCTGCCAACCGCGTTTCTCCTGCACCTGCCGTACTCGGAGCCGCTCCACCTCGGGTTCGCGGCTGCGTGTCTCGTCGCGGTCGTTCGTGGCCGTACCATCCTGGCCGCGTTGCTGCTCGTGGGCGCAGCCCTGAGCCGAGGCGCGGCACTGCCACTCGCGGCGGCCGTCGCCGCGCGGGTCGTCATTGACCTGCGCCTTGCGTGGGCTGGCCGCTCGACCGCCATGCCGCGGCACACGCCCTGGCTCCGCGCCGCCGTTGTGCTGGTCGTGGCGGTAGTGGCGCCATGGGCGTGGATGCTGGTCGCGTGGCAACTCACGGGTCGGCTCGATGCAGTCGCGGCCTCACAGGGCGCGTGGGGCATCCGCGCCGATCCCGCGGCGCTGGTGGCCGCGTGGCGGGCGGCGATCGGACATGACGGCTTGTCTTTGCTACTAAACCCGTCCGTCATCGTGCTCGCGTGCGTGGCCGGATTGACGGTCGGTTGCCTTGGCCAGTCCCGCATCCCTCTCGAACTGAAGATCTACACCGTCGTGGCCACAAGCCTCGTGTTTGCCGTCGCGCAGCCAGGCGCCGTGGCGTTCGGCTCAGTGCCGCGCTTCGCGTTCGCCATCCTGACGTTACCGATCGTGCTGGCGATATGGCTGAGGCGAAGCTGGCCGGTCGGCCTCGTCGTCATCGGCTGCACCTGGCTGCAGTATCTCTGGGTGCTGAACGTGTGGAGCGGAAGAATAGGCGTCGCGCCCTAATCCGGGTCCAGACTTCCCAACCGCGCGACAACTCCGGGAGTCTTTAGACTCCCGGTTTCGTCTATCAGCGCTGAATCCGGGCGGAGCCGCCCTTGGCGAACGCGCGAACTTCGGCGACCGTCGCCATGGTCGTGTCGCCGGGATAGGTGGTAATCAGCGCGCCGTGAGCCCAGCCGAGGCGCACCGCCTGCTCAGGCGTCTCGCCGGACATCAGTCCGTAGAAGAACCCCGCGGCGAAGCCGTCACCGCCGCCGACGCGGTCATAGACGTCGAGCTGGCAGGTCGGCGCCACGTACTGCTGCCCCTGTACCCAGGCGACGGCGCTCCAGTCGTGCCGGTTCGTCGAGGCGACCTCGCGCAGCGTCGTGGCGACGACCTTCACGTTCGGGTACTTGTCGGCCACATATCCAATCGTCTCGAAAAACGCGCCCGGATCGAGCTTCGACGCATGTCCCGTCTTCGGTGCCGGCACGCCAAGCGCCTTCTGCAGGTCCTCTTCGTTGCCCACCAGCACGTCCACGTTCTGCGCGATCCGCCCGAACACGTCCTGCGCCCGGGCCGGATCACCCGAGGCTTTCCACAGCTTCTCGCGGTAGTTGAGATCGAACGACACGACGGCGCCGTGCCGGCGAGCCTCCTGCATGCCCTCGATGATCAGCTCAGGCGTGCTCATCGAGAGCGCCGCGAACAGCCCCCCGCTGTGGAACCAGCGGACGCCCTCCGCGAAAATCGCGTCCCAGTCAAAATCCCCTGGTTTCAGGAGCGCACCGGCTTCGTTGCTGCGGTTGTAGAACACGACCGGCGCGCGCACGCCGTGGCCGCGGTCGCTGTAGACCGTGGCCATATTCGGGCCACGCGCGCCGTCGTGAGCGAAGTGCTTGTAGAACGGACGCACCCCCATGGCCTTCACGCGCTCGGAGATGAGGTCGCCGACCGGATAGTCGACCATGGCGGTCGCAATGGCCGTGTGCATCTGGAAACAGTCGGCCAGATTGGCGGCCACGTTGAACTCGCCACCGCTGACGTGGATCGAACACGTCATCGCCTTGCGGAATGGCACCACGCCGGAGTCGAGTCGATGGATGATGGCGCCGAGCGCGAGACAGTCGATCGCGCCTTCGGCAGGGACAACAAGAGTCGGTGTGGTCATGGGTTCAGGTGACGGGCTGAGGAGGCATCGGGTATCAACCGTCGGACTGGCTACTCACCAGTCCAATGCGTGTGGAACGTCCCGTCGCGATCGGTGCGGCGATACGTGTGCGCGCCAAAGTAGTCGCGCTGGCCCTGCGTGAGATTTGCCGGCAGACGCTCGCTGCGGTACGCGTCGTAGTACGCCAGCGAGACCGACAAGCCCGGCACCGGAATGCCAAGACCAACAGCGACCTGCACGAGTGTCCTCCAGCCCTGCTGCCGCGTGCCAACCGCCTCGCTGAAGGTCGGGTCGAGCAGCAGGTTGACAAGACCATGGTTGCCGTTGAACGCGGCGCTCACGTCGTTGAGCAGCGACGCGCGGATGATGCAGCCGGCGCGCCAAATCCGCGCCACCTCGCCCGGATCGATGTCGTAATGGTATTCGTCAGAGGCCATGCGCAGGAGCGCCATACCTTGAGCATAAGACGTGATCTTGCTCGCGTACAGGGCCTGCTTCGCGGCGTCGATCAGCGCGTCGCGGTTGCCCGTGTACGTCGGAGGGGGGCCCGACAGGACGCGGCTCGCAGCCACACGTTCCTTCTTGAGCGCCGAAAGGATGCGGGCCTCGACGGCCGCATTCACCGTCGGAATTGGCGCGCCAACATCGAACGCGTTCTGGCTCATCCACTTGCCCGTGCCCTTCTGCTGAGCCTCATCGAGGATCAGGTCGACGAGCGGCCGCTTCGTCTCAGGATCGATGAACTTCAGCACCTCGGCGCTGATCTCGACCAGGTACGACTTCAGCTCTCCGCGATTCCACTCCGCGAAGACGTCAGCGATCTCGGGCGCCGACAGGCCCAGTCCGCGCGACAGCACATCGTACGTTTCCGCGATGAGCTGCATGTCGCCGTACTCGATGCCGTTGTGCACCATCTTCACGTAGTGCCCCGCGCCCTTCGCCCCCATGTAGGCCACGCACGGCTCTCCGTCCTCGGCGCGCGCAGCAATCGCGCGAAGGATCGGCGCGACGGCGTCCCACGCCTGGGTGGAGCCGCCCGGCATGATGGCAGGACCGCGCAGCGCCCCTTCCTCACCCCCGGAGACACCGGTGCCCAGAAACTCGATGCGCCGCGTGGCCAGCTCATCGAAACGCCGATCGGTGTCACGGAAGAAGGAATTGCCGCCGTCGATGAGAATGTCGCCGGCTTCCAGGTGCGGCAGCAGGTGCTGGATGACAGCATCGACCGGCGCGCCGGCCGGCACCATCATCAGGATGCGCCTCGGACGATCCAGCGCCACCATCAAAGCAGCCGGGCTGTCGACTCCCGTCACGTCGTGACCGGCGCCGGCTTTCACGAATGCCTGAGTCTTGGCTGGATCGAGGTCGTAGCCCGCCACGTTGAAACCCCGGCTCTCGATATTCCGAGCCAGATTCGCCCCCATTACACCCAGACCGACGACGCCAATTGCAGAAGACATGTGATCCCTTCGGGAACTTCGAACGCTTGAACTCTTTCGCGCCCTTACGCCTCGGGCGCCTTGCCGACTCTGAACAGGAACTCGCCCGCTCGCGGCACGACCAGCGCGTGATCCTGCGCCTCGGCCGCCCACGTCGCGGGATCGATCGTTGCCGGATCGCGATAACCGAGGTTGATCCGCCGGCATCGCTCTTCGGGAATGCCCGTCGCCAGCGTCACCCGGATCCGCGGGCGCTCGATGCCCGTCGCGGCGTCGTAGGTGCCCAGCCCCTTCACGTGCGTCGCGTGGGCGATGATGCCGCCCGGATACTGTCCGAAGCGATCCCACTGCTTCAAGAAGTAGTCCCGGCAATGATAGCCAATCTCGTCAATCAGGCGGCCGTGCACGTAGCTCACCTCGCGCACGTGAGGCGCGAAGATCACCACTTCCCCGCCGTCCGCAATCGCCGGTTCGGCCTTGTACGCGCCCTTGGCCGCCGTCCAGAGATCGTCGTACATCGACGGCATGATCGACAGCATCCGATCGAACGGCCGATCCACCCACGCGATGTGACGCCGCGAGGACAGCAGCGCCGCCTGTCGCCACGCCGCGTGAACGTCGCCCACGTACGCTCCCGAGACTCCATCGTGCGACACGACGAGCGCGATGAGCGACAACGGCGTGGGCAGCAGCGCCGCCGCGCGGTTGATCACCGCCCTGACAGGTGTATCGAGCGTCCCGATAATTTCGTAGCTCGTGACCAAGGCGCCGAGCCAGTGCGTAAAGTGGATGATGTCCGCCGCGGCAATGCCGGGAAACAGGTACTTCGTGCCGCCGGAGAAACCCGCGACCTCGTGAGGAAACACCGGTCCGCAGATGAGCACGTGGTCGTACTCGATGGCGAGCCGGTTGAGCGCCACCGGCACGTCCTGCTTCAAGAGGCCGCCGGACAGCATCTCGACTTCGTGCGCCGGAATCGTCCCCAGCGCGGCAAATGACGACGGATCGTCCCACGAGTGGTTGTAGATGCGCCGCGAGCCCGCCATCCCGTTCGACACGGGCCGGCCAACGAGGCGACCCAGTTCCTCGTCGCTCATCGGCGAGTGCGTGCCCAGCGCGACGAGAAAGTCCAGCGCCTTCGCGCGTGCGCCCAGCACGGCCTCGATGATGTCGAACAGCAACGGCATGGGCATCGTCCGCGTGCCGTCAGGAATGATGACGAGAACCCGCCGGCCGTCCACCGGCAATCCGCTGAGCCCGTCCGAGACGATCTGTCGAACGACCTCCGGCGCGAGGAAGCCCTCGCGCACACCGTGCCCGATCACGTTCTGTGTCACTTGCCCTCTGGCTGATCGTACCCCGTCAGACGTCGAATCCAGACATTGCGATAGCGCACGGGATGGGCGTGGTCCTGCAGCATGAGCGGCAGCTCGGCCTCGTGCGGAAGATAGCCATGAATGGTGGAAGTCGGTGACGTCCGGCCCATCACCTTCTGCCGATGTTGCACGAGCACGCCATTGAGAATGGCCGTGACATACGCCGGCGAGACCAACGTGGCGCCGTTGAACTTCGGGGCCTCGAAGATGATGTCGTAGGTCTGCCACTCGCCCGGCTTCTTCGCCACATTCACGAGCGGCGGATACTCGCCGTAAATCGCACCGAGCTGCCCGTCCGCATAGGTGGTGCTGTGATACGAATCCAGTATCTGCACCTCGTAGAAGTCCATGAACTTGACGCCGCTGTTGCCCCGATCCTGGCTGTAGCCACGCGCCGGGCTCGGCGTCATGAACTCCAGATGCAGCTGGACGTCGCCGAAGCTCTCGCGCGTGTAGAGCGAGCCGGTGCCCGGCCCCACCTCGAAGTAACCGTCCCGGACCGGCCAACGCGGATCGACCTTCCGGCCACTCTGCATCTGGACGAACTGCGACAGGTCCTTCCCGTCGAACAGCACGATGGCGTCTGACGGGGCCGTCCCGGGTGTGGCCCCGGGTGTCACGACCTTCGGATGCGGCCGGGCCACATCGTGAATCCGCCAGGGCGTTCCGGGAATCTCAGCCGTCTTGGTGAAGCCGATCACTTCGCCATTCGGACCCCGGACGGGTCCCTCATCAGGCCGCGCGGCCGGCGCCGCGGGCGGGCCCTGCGGCGCGGGTGTTGGGGGCGTCGTCGCCTGCGGGCGCGTGTGCACCCTGGCCTGAAACGCGCCGGCCACGACCAGTGCACAACCGAACGTGACCCAGCGGCGAAACGCGCGCGGCAGCTTCCAAGACGTCATCCCCAGCTCCTGTCAGATAGCCCGGGATCATAGCACTGGCGCGCGCTCGGCCGCGCCTATTCCAGATACTGAATCCGTCGGCCGACGTCCACGTTCACCGAGTGATACGGCTGGTAGAGATGACCCGAATCGAACGTCGATCGCATCGAGTCCACATCGTCGTGCCCGATCGCGTGGTTGAAGATGTTCATCAGGTATTCGATGCCCGCGGCAGACGGCTTCATGTTCTTCGCGTCGTAGAAGCAGGGATGCACCTGCCGGGCATGGATCAGACCCCACCGGTCGCGGAAATCATCGCCGGGACAGGCGTCGAGGAAGAAGCCCTTCGCGTGGCTCCACTGGAGTGTCGACACTTCGTTGCTGCGACCCGCCAGCAGGAGATCCACGGCCTTGGCGCCGAGCCCGGCCGCGTGCACACGGTCGAAAAGGACCGGCCGGCCACCGCGCTGGATGTGCCCGATCTTTCTCGTGAAAATGACGTCGGTCGCGGTCGAGCCACGGCGGAAATCCCGGAAATACTGGTCGCCCATCCGGCTCGCCAGCTGTCGGCGCAACGCTTCGGCCGCGCCACCCAGCAGCTTGTTGCCCGAAGGGTCGGTCGACTCCTTCTCCGCGCCCAGCTCGCGTCCCTTCTCGTCCACGATGCCTTCACCGCAGACAATGACGACGTGCTTCTGCAGCTCGTACAACTGGCGCACGCGTTCGACGATGCGATCGAGGTTGATGGGGGATTCGGGGATCAGAATCATGTCCGGCTGACCGTACGCCGACCCCAGCGCGATGAAACCCGAGTGCCGGCCCATCACCTCGACGATCGCGATGCGGCGATGGCTCTCGGCCGTCGTGCGAACACGCTGGATGCCGGTGGCGGACACGAACACCGCCGTCGCATAGCCCGGTGTCACGTAGTTCACCATCTGATCGAGCTGCAACTCGGCGCGTGGCGCACAGTTGCGCCCGTACTTGACGCGTCCCGAGTTGTCCGACGTGCGTTCGAACTCCGCGGGCTCGCCCGGATAGTTCAAGCCCAGGTCATTGTCGATCGTCTTGGGCGCAAGGATGACCGGCAGGCACTCGGCAATCGGCTGCATCGCGTTCATGGTGCCGTCACCGCCCACGCAGATCAGCCCTTCGATCCCGAGCCGGTGCAGACGGTCGCATACCTGGCGGATGACATCCTTCTCGTCCGGATCGAGATAGTCACGCGACGCGGCCAGCAGCGTGCCGCCCATCGTGGGGTCGAGTTCCGGAATCGCCTGGAACAGCGGATTCAGGTGCACATGCGGGACGCGCGGATTGAAGAGACTGTTGAAGCCCTTGATGAGGCCGATGAGCTCGACCTGTACCTGGTTGGCGCGGACCACGGCGCCATGGATGGTCGCATTCAGAGCCGGGGTGTCGCCACCCGCCGTGAGAATTCCGAGCCGCTTCATGCCGTCATCCTTCCGCGTCGCATCATGCAAGGAGTGCTCCACGACCATCGTGATCGTGAAGCCGTGTAAAGGCTCGCGCAAAGCTGGAGTACGCTTTGTCGCAGCAGGGGGACGACATGCAGCGAATCCAGGTGCTCGAACCAGGCGGACCCGAGGCCATGATGTTGGCCGACGTGCCGGTGCCGGAGCCCGGGCCGGGGCAGGCGCTCGTGAAGCTGGCCGCCAGCGGCGTCAACTTCATCGACGTGTACTTCCGGACGGGCCTCTACAAGGCCGAATCGCCCATCACATTAGGATCGGAAGGCGCCGGTACGGTGGAGCGTGTCGGTGCGGATGTGTCCGACGTCGCTCCCGGCGATCGCGTGGCGTATGCCATGGCCCGCGGATCGTACGCAGAGTATGCCACGGTGCCGGCCTCACAACTCGTCAAGATTCCCGACGGTGTGGACTACGTCACCGCTGCCGGCGTGATGCTTCAGGGCATGACCGCGCACTACCTGACGCACTCGACCTACGCGTTGAAGCCCGGTGATACCTGCCTCGTGCACGCCGCCGCCGGTGGCGCGGGCGGCATGATCGTGCAGATGGCGCGCGCCCTCGGGGCCCGCGTGATCGGCACCACATCCACCGAAGCCAAGGCGCAGGTCGCGCGGGCTGCGGGCGCCCACGAGGTCATCCTCTACACCGAACACCCGTTCGATGTGGAAGTGAAGCAGCTGACCGACGGCCGCGGTGTCGACGTCGTCTACGACTCGGTCGGGCGGACGACATTCGACCAAAGCCTGAACAGCCTGCGCCCCCGGGGCCTGCTCGCGCTGTTCGGACAGTCCAGCGGCACGGTGCCACCGTTCGACTTGAACATCCTCAACGGCAAGGGCTCACTCTTCGTCACCCGTCCCACTCTCGGCCATCACATCACGACACGTCAGGAACTGCTCTGGAGAGCCGGCGACCTCTTCGCGGGCCTGACCTCCGGCGCCTTCAAGCTGCACTTGCACGGCACGTTCCCACTGACGCAGGCCGCCGAGGCGCATCGCCTGCTCGAAGGCAGAAAGACGACAGGGAAGCTGGTGCTGACGACCCCATGAGTGCCCCGGACCTTTAGGTCCGGGGCCGCCGCCGCGGTATCGTGTCCCCGCATCCCATGCCCTCTTTGCTGGCACGCATCGACGCAAGCCTAATGCGGGCGTCGCCCGCTATCCGCGTGAGCGTCATTGCCATCACACTGATGGTGATGCTGGCCGGCAGCCTGCCGAAGGTGCCGCGCGCGTTCGTGAACTACGCGCGCCTGCCCGTGCTCAATCGCCTGCCGCAGCCCGAAGCCTACGGCACGGACACCATCGCCGACACCTACGAAGCAAAGGTGATCCTCAATGATGTGAGCGACATGTACACCAAGCGGCGGCTCGACCAGACGCCGCTCGAGGCGCAGACGTGGTCGGAGGAGGCGTCGGCGCCCTACCCGCCGGCGGTGCTGCTCGCCGAGGCCGGACTCCACGCGGTTGGCGAACGGCTGGGGATCGGGCTCTACGGCATGGTCTTGCTGCTGGCGGTGGCCTTCATCGGAATGTCGCTGTGGTACTGCCTGCAGACCCGTTGGTACCTGTTTCCGCTGCTGTACCTGAACTTCGGGTACTTCAGCGAGCGATTCGTTCACGTGCAGGATGGATCGTACCTGGTGATGCTGTGCGTGGTCATGGCCGCGCTGCTGCTGGCGCGGGCGCGCCGGCCTGGGCCGCATGCGCTCATCGCCCTGGCCATCACGATGAAGGTGTCACCGCTGTTCTACGTGACGGAGTTGCTGCGCATGCGGCGCCGCGACGCGGCAGTCTTCGTGGCGATTCTCGCGGCGGGCCTCCTCCTGCCGTACTTCGTCTGGGACAACTACCTCTACATCTTCACCTTCAACGACGGCCTGAAGGGCCGCTGGTACAGCGGCTTCATCGCCGCGGCGATTGCGGTGCCCTTCGCGCTCGCGCTTTGGCGCGCTGAGGAGCGCCAGCACTTCGATCTCGAGGACCGTATCGGCTGGGCGCTCGTGCCGTTCGCCTTGTTTCTCGCCTTCAAGATGAACGTCGCGCGTCACCTGCTCATCGTCCTGCTCGTGCCGGACAAACGCGGCCTCCGCACCCTTGCCGCGGCTGTGGCGTTGTTCGTGCCCGCCATCGCACCGCATCTCGTGCGCTTCAACTCCGCGCTGCCGATCGCGGCGGGGCTGCTCGTGGGAATCGTTGTGTGGTACCTGGGGTTCGGAGAACGTCAGGTGAGCACCCGTGAACCCCGCGTCGGAGAGACCGGGTCTTGAACTTCCAGACCCGGTCTCTCCAATCACTGCCGTGCCTCGTGTTGAGCGACCCGCTTGTACCCGAGTACGTCGGGCTTAGAACGAGAACCGCACCTGCAACTGCATCGTGCGTGGGCTCTGATAGCCGGTCGCCAACCCGAAGCCGGAATTGGCTGGCGTGCCGCGCACGATCGCCCCGTTGGCGTCGTAGACGGGGTTGGTGATCGTGGTGGGATCCGCGGGATTATTCAGGTTCATGGTCGCCTGACGACCCGTGATCGTGGCCGAATTCGGCGCGTTGAACATGTCCAGCCGCAGCTGGACGGAACGACCGCCACCGATGCGGATATTCCGCGCAATAGCCAGGTCCAGGACGCTGTTGAAGCACCCGTGCAGGTACGCGTTGGGCGATTCCAAGCCGACGCTGCCCACCAGAGGGCCCGCAAACGCGTTCGTGTTGAACTGCTGATACACGTTTCCGCTGCAGCCGCGACCGGTGTCGCCGACGATGCGGACGCGCGCGCCATAGTCGGGCGACCCCGTCAGGTTCTGATTGCTGCCGCCGTTCTGGTAGCTGAAGCCGACCGAATAGAGGCCGGCGGTCGAGCCCGACCAGATGCCTGACAGCTGCCAGTCGTTGACGACCAGGCCGATCGCGCGGAGCGCCGACTTTTCGCTCTTCAGATCGGGCAGGTCCCACACGAAGTTCGCGCGCATGAAGTGCGTCTGCGGGTGATTGTCGCCAAACAGGTCGTTGGCCTGCGCCATGTCGGCACGCTCCGTAAAGGAGCCGTCCGCGTTGTGTTGCAGCCGCCGGCCGACCTGCTGATGATCGTACAGGCTGATCGTGTCGTTGAATCCGAACGACAGTCCGTTCCGGAATCGGCGATTGAAGGACACCTGGATGGAGTGGTACGTCCGGAACCCGTAGTTCTCCTGCAACGTGATGTTGTTGTAGCCGCGTATCGGCTTCAACAGCACGGTCGGGAGGACCGTGGTCCCGCCAGCGGTGGTCTGATCGATCGCGCCCGGCAGAAACGCCGTGCCGAAATCGACGGTGTTGATGTTGGTGCCCACGTACTGGTTGTAGGCGTGCTGGCCGACGTAGGACACATCGAGAGCCACCGCCCAGGGCAGCGCCATCTGGATCCCGCTATTCCACTGGACCGACGACGGCAGCTTCGAGTCGAACTGGAAGGCGTTGATGCTGGGCACACCTTGCGTCGCCAGACCACCCTTGCCCAGATTCTGCAGCTGGGAGTACTGCGCGGTCACTGACGCCGACGTGGGCGGGTTGTTCACGCCGCCCGAGAACGTCGAGCTGCTCGGACGGTCGAAGAACAGTCCGACGCCGCCGCGCAGCACCATGCTCTGGTTGCCTGTCAGGTCGTACGCCATGCCGAAACGCGGCGCATAGCCCAACGCGGGCGCCTTGAACGTCGCCCGTGGCAGCCCCGCCTGCCCTGGCAGAAACAGACCGTTCAAGGGATCGCCCGTCCCAGGCACCAGCGTGCCGACAGCGACGGACGTGCTCGGACCGAGAATCGCACCGGTCAGGGGGTTCTTCGCGGAACGGTTCGCGCCGGTGCAGGTCGCCGCGTTGCCGACGCAACCCGGCACGTAGATGGCCGGCGCCGCCGCCGTGCTCCATTTGTCGAACAGGAAATTCGACGCCTGCCCGAACTTGTCGTACTGCGCCTGCTGATGCACGAATCGCACACCGTAGTCCAGCGTCATCCGTCCGGTCGCCTTCCAGTTGTCCTGGATGTAGAACTCGGTGTTGTTGTAGATCGACGTGGTCTCCGCGTACTTGGAGGCCTGGTTGTACGAGCTGAAGATCCCGAGCGCCGCATTCGAGAACCCGAACTGCGAGTCGATCGGATTGTTCGCGTCGTTGCCGAAGTTGATCGTGCCGAACGCGTTGTTGCTCGTCTGCTCAGCCTTGAAGCTGTGGGTATTGTAGAAGCCGCCCTTGAAGGTATGGCTGCCGCGCAGCTTCGTGAGGCTGATCGAGAAGTCGTTCGTGGAGTTGATGTTCAACCAGCCGGGAAAGCCAATCCCCGGAGGGCTGTTCGAGACGCGGTTGCCCCACTGGAAGGTCGGCACCTTGGAGATTCTGGTGCCATCCCAGATTGGCGATCCGATTTCGTTGAGCGCCTTCACCGCATAGTAGCCCGGGTTGAGCAGCGTGGCGTCCGGAAACAGGAACGGCAAGTCCTGGAGGTTCGCGCCTGCCAGGCTGGCGTTGGACGTGACGGGAATCGCCGCCGTGCAGAAGATCGGGCCGGTGGACGACTGCGCCTGGGCGCAGCCGGCGAGCTCGTTCTGGGCGTGCCCGTAGGTGGCCTCGAGGAACATCGACTGCGTGATCGTGTAGTTCGCCGACGCCGACATGTTGGTGACGGGTTTGTCCTGCATCTTCGCGTCGTTGAAGCCCGGCAGGTTCCCGTTGAACACCTGGCTCCGCTGCTTCCAGTACGACGTCCGCCAGGTCGCACGAAACGCCTGCGTCGCCTGGTAGTCCACGCGGACGGCTGGTTGCCAGGACAGAATCTTCTCCGCCGGGCGCGTGATCTCGTAGTTGTAGTTCTGCCCGGTCGGGACACTCGTGATGTTCGGGAGCGGATAGCCGTTCAGGATGTTGAGGCCCGTCTGGTAGAGGCGGTTCTGCGGAATGCGCCCAACGACACCACCATCCTTGAAGCACGCGGTCGTATTCGCGGCCGAGCACGTCCCCGTGACGAGGGGATCCTTGACGTAGGGGAACAGCGCGCCGTTGTTGTCGGTCGACTGGGAGAAGTCACCAGCGCGTTCGAGCGCAGTCGGGAGCCGAAAACGCTGCACGTTGTTGCCGCCCGTGCGCGGTGAGAACTCCTGGCTGTAGAAGAAGAACAGCTTGTTGTTGCCACCGGGCTTGCCGGCGGGACCACCAACGGAGAACCCGAAATCGCGCTCCTTGCTGCGCGTCTTCGGATTGCCGTTCAGGATGTTGTTGCGGCTGTTGCTGTTCCACTTGGAGTTCCGGTCGACGTCGTAGAGCGACCCATGGAAGCGGTTACTGCCGCTCTTGGTGACGGCGCTGACCTGCACACCGCTGGACCGGCCAAACTCCGCCTGGTAGCCCGATGTGAGGACCTTCACTTCGGCGATGGACTCGGTGTTCATCTGCAGCAGCGGGCGATTGCTGCCAGTGTCGTTGCTCGACACGCCGTCCATCATGATGTTCGTCGAGCCGCCGCCGCCGATACGCGTCGGGGTCTGATTGCCGTCGACGGTCACGCCCGGCGCAAGCCGCGCAAGTTCGGTGAAGCTGCGGCTGGCGATCGGCAGGTTCTGGACGTCCGTGGTGCCGAGGCTGAAGGACCGCTCACCGCTCTGCGCTTGAATCAGCGCGGATTCGGCCGTCACGTTGACCGTCTCGGTGGCGCCGCCCACTTCAATCACGAGCGTCGGGACCGGGACGCGTTCACCAGGGCTCACGGCGACGCCGCTGCGAACGAGGGTCTTGAAACCGCTCATCGCCACCTGAACCCGGTACGAGTCCGGCGCAATGTTGACGAACACGAAATCGCCCTGGGCGTTGGTTACCACACCCGGCACCTTGGTGCCGCGTGTCTCGCTGGTCATCGTCACGGTCGCGCCGGGTATCACACCCCCTTGCGCGTCCTTGACGGAACCGGCCACCGTGCCGGTCGTCTGGGCGGCAGCGGGCAGCACCATCACCATGGTGGCCACCAGCGCCAGTAGCACTCTCCGACCATACCTGCTCATCGTTGAACCTCTCCTCCGGATCGCTCCCATCGAACATCCATCGACCGATATCGATTACACCGACGCCGTCCGCCCCGGCGGCGCGCGCCTGGTGCGGGTGAGCGCCACCCCCGGAAGTGCAAGGGCCTGGGGGGCGACGCGACACGCGTGCAAGCCGGCGTGGGATGTAAGCGATTTCGGATCGGCGGGATTCTACTGGCGACGCTGGCAGGAGTAAAGAGTTTTCCTCATACCTATCGGATAGGATGTCCGTAACCTATGTGACAGGCTTACCATGACCTATGCGATAGGTGCCTGGACCTTCCGCGCGACCGGACGGGCCGCGTATACTTTGCGGACATGCGTGGCACGCCCCCGCTGGCGTCGGCAAACCTTTCCGATCACGTGGTCCAGTACCTGATCGACTACACCCGTCGCCACCGTCTCGCGTGCGGCGCCGAAATCCCGTCCGAAGGTCAAATCAGTGAGGCACTGCACGTCAGCCGCAGCGTCGTCCGCGAGGCCTATCGCGCGCTGAAGACCGCCGGCGTGCTCGACATCGGCAACGGCCGATCCCCGCGGGTGGGCCGCCTGAGCAACCGGGGCTTCGCCCAGTTCCTCTTGCACGCGCTTCACACCGACCAAGCGACGCCCGCACAGGTGCTCGATCTCCGGTATTCGATTGAGGTGAGAGCGGCGGAACTGGCGGCGCTACAACGCACCGAGGAGGACGTCGTCGGCCTCAGGCGTGAGGCCATCATCATGCGCGGGTCGCTGGAGAAGCGGCAGCGGTTCACGAACGCCGACATCCGCTTCCATGAGATTCTCGGGCGCGCCACCGGAAACCCGCTCTTCGAATTGATCAGCAGCGCGCTGTTCGAGTCGCTTGGACAGACGATTCGGGCCGGCTTCGACAGCCGGAGCTCCAAATCCGAGCGCCGGCGCGTGGCCCAGATTCACCTGGCGATCGCCGACGCGATCGGAAAGCGCAACCCCGTGGAGGCACGCCGCAGGATCACCCTGCACTTCGACGAGGCCCGCGCCTTCGTGCTTCGTTCGGCGGCATCGACCGGCGTCGACACCGCGGGCCGCGCGAGGTCGGGGTCGACGTCCGCGTCCCGGCTCAAAGCGTAGCCGCCGCAGGGCTCCATTCACACCATCGGAACCCACCGCCGCTCGGACGCCACCAGTCGAGACCGGACTCCCCCGGTGAGGCCCGGACTCTCTCCGTGGAGTCCCGACTCACTCCGTGGAGCCCCGGACCTTCAGGTCCGGGGTACGGCCCGTCACTTCGCCGCGACCTCGTACAACCGCAGACGCTGAATGGTCAACGGCGCGTCTGCCGCCGCGGCGGTGGCGGTCATCCGCACGAACTTCGCGCGCGCGGGCGCGAACACGATGCTGGTGAACGCACTGGCGCCGGCGCCCTGGGCGACGGGCGCGCTCCACGACGTCCCATCGAGCGACACCTGGACCTGGTAACCGCGCGGATAGCCGATCGATGGCGTCGGTCCGACGGGCCCGGCGCCGCGGGCGCCACCGCCGGACCGAGGCGGCTGGCCCGGCACGATCGGATCGGGATCGACGGCCAGCGCGCTCGATTCGAACTGGACCTCCGTCAACGAGACGGGTTGCGCCAGCTCGACCTGCAGCCAGACGCCTGGAGCCTGGGCCACACCCGACGTCCACGGCTGAATGCTGACGGCATAGTTGGCGATCGCCGGATTGTGGCTCGCTGAGAACTTCCAGCTGCTGTCCACCACGACCTGGCGCGGCAGCGAGGCCTCCAGCTCCGCTGCGGTCCAGCTCGTCTTCCGATCACGTGTCGCCTCGCGCACGCGCGCGACGTCCGACGCCGTGATGAACGACGCGCGGTTGCCGAAGGCGTTTCGGACATAGGATCCCGCGGCCGCGATCCACTCATCCGTCTGCTGTCCCATCGGAATCATCACTTCGCTGTAGGTGTTACCGCCGAGTGGGCCCGTCAGGCCGTGCAGCAGGACCTTGATCACATGATCGCGGTGTCCCAGCACCCGCGTCGATCCCGCGAGCGACGGCGCCATCGCCAACGGAGACCCATCCTTCGCCGCGCCGCGGCCATCGTCACCGTGGCAGGCAAAGCACAACTCGGTGTAGACCGTCTGGCCGCGCGCGAGCACGGCCTCCTCGGCCGCGGTTCGCGTGGACGCCGGGGCGCCTGCACCGCCGCCGCCACGGCCGGCCGGGGGATTCAGGATGAGGCCCGTGACGAGTTGGACACCTTTCGTCTGGTTCGAGGCCTTCGTGGTCTCGATGACCGTCTTCGCGTCGGTCACCTTCAGTAGATTGATCGTGAGCAGCGCCTGAAGCACGACGTCGACGTCGGCGTCTTTCGTCATCGCCTTCCAGTCGTTGCCGAACGACCGATCGCCGGCCTTGTAGAGGGTCTCGCTCACCCGAATTCCCTGTTGGCGGATCTGGGGATCGGGCGACGCCATGAACTCACGCACGAGCGGCGCGTCGGCCGCGGCCAGGCCTTCGAGGGTCCACAGCGCGTGGATCCGCGCGAGTTGGTTGGTCGACGTTCGCGCCATCGCCTTGAGCGCCGGCACGACCGACTTGTCCTGCTTGATGACGATCAGCTGCTGCGCGGTATCGCGCCACCAGCCGTTGGGATCGGTGAGGTGCGTGACCAACTGCGCGGCGGTCTCGTTCAACATCCGCGGCTGTGTCGTCCGCCGGCCGATGCCCTCGTAGCTCAGCCGCCAGATGCGCCCATGCCGGACGACCTTGTCGAGGTCGTACTGATTGATGCGCTGCCGCAGGTAGGTGCCCGGGCCGGACCACTGCGACTCCTGAATGATCCCGCGATACATGTCCGTGATGTACATCGTGCCGTCCGGCGCGGTCGTCATGTCCACCGGCCGAAACAGCGGATCGGTCGATCGGATGAACTCGGACAACGGGTAGACGTTCCGCAGTTGCGTGAGGCCCTCGGTCTTCACGGGATGCAGACGTCGCACGATGCGCGCCACGGTCTCACCGTAGAAGTAGTCGCCGATCATGTCTTTCGGCAGCCGATCGCCGCGGTACACGTCGTTGCCCGCCGAGCCAGTCGCGCGCGCGAGCGAACCGTCAGGCATGCGGACCGAGTTCATGCCGCCCTGCATGTCGGCCAACCGGACCGGCGCGCCCCACGTGATGTTCAAGTCGGGTTCGAAACGATCGGGGTTCTGGAAGTTGCCGTAGACCACGGGAAACTCGAAGTAGCCGGGCATGCCGCTGGCCCCCGACTGAAACCAGGGCTTGCCGTAGTTGTCCTGCGTTACGCCCCACTGAGCGCCGTTGGCCCCCGTGGGCTCCCGCAGAATGCCGCCGGGCGTCCACCGGATCCGCACCTGGTTGTAGGTGCTGTAGATCCAGTTATCCATGCCCCACATGAAGTGGCTCTCCTGGTGTTCCACGTTGGCCAGGCGCCCGAGCCCGGTGGCGAACAGATCCTTCTTGTCGGCCACACCGTCGCCGTTGGTGTCCGTGTACTTCCACACCTCGTCGGCGTTCGACTCCTTCGTCAGAATCGCGTCGGCGCCGAACGGCAGCACAAACCGCGGAAACACGAGCTTGTCGACGAACACCGTGTGCGTCTCGTACACGCCGTCGTTGTCACGGTCTTCGTGCCGCGACACCCGTCCCACCGGCGCGAGCGTGCCGCCACCATCAGCGTCCTGCATGTAGCTGCGCAACTCGAGAACGAACAGGCGGCCGTTGCCGTCAAAGGCAATCTGCGCCGACTCCTCGATGTCGGGATCGGCGAGCACGGAGTCGAGCGTGAACCCGGGCTGCAGCCAGATCTTCTTGGCCTCTTCAGCCGGGCGCAATGGCAGCACGGAGGGCTTCTTCGTGAAATCCGGTTCCGCCGTCGCACCACCACGGCCTGCGCCGCCGCGACCTGGACCGGCAACGGCGCCGCGCCCACCGGCATCCGTTTGTGCGGCCGCTGCCGCCGGCGAAGGCGGGGCGTTGCCGGCTGGCGCCTGCGCCAGCAGGGACACCGTCGTGAGGAGTCCGGCTGCGGTCACCGGTACGAGAAGAGACAGACGTAGAGAGGTCGCGGGCATGGCCGACTCCTTCGCGCACATTGAATTGAGTGGTGACAATGTAACGCGAGAGCGCGCCGCCGCCAAACATGCCATCCGGCAGTATCGGCCCGCCGCGACGAAATCGTCCGTCGGAGTTCACTCCATGTCATGTCGCGACCTGTCGATCGCCCCAGGTGGGACAACGACGCCGGACACGATCGACCTGTTGGCGCCGACAGCGGCAGCGTCCCTCGCAACGAACGCTCGATGAGATCGCGCGGATTGCGTCCGCGACCGCGTGACGGTCGCTAGCGGCGCACCGCATGCGAGGCGGGGCTCGCAGGGAACAGCGTCGGCGACCGTTGAGGCTGAAGCGACGCGCGATCGAGGTAGGGAATCTCGCACGTCCACTGCACACCGCCTTGATACTGGCGGAGACCGAACAGGAAGGTGAACTTCCCGCGGACTTGTGAGCCCGTGATGGTGCGTGTCTGCCAATCCGTCACCTGTGCAGTCCAGTCGTCCCCATCGAGCCTGACGGTCGAACTTCCTGCCAATGTCAGAGTGCCGTCCACCGCGAGGTCGCCGGTCGTTGCCACCGGCATGTCGACGATGGAAATGACCGTTGCCGCGACGGACGTGCCATCCTGTGTCGCCGCGAGCGTCAATTTCCAGTTGGTGGAGCTGACCTCTCCATCACACGCCGTCGTGCGCGTCCAGTCGCCGCTCAGCTGGCAGTTGGTGATGAAGAAAGCCCCGCTCCAGCCGCCACCGTAGTCCGGAACGATGCGGACCGACGCAGTCGCGCGCTGTCCCCGATAGTCGGCGAAGACGTTCGCCTGGCCGGGCGAGAGTCCGCCGACGACTCCCGTGCTGCTAACCGACACGACCGCCGGCGCGTCGGTCGTCCACGTTGGTTGAGCGACGTTCGAAGTGCCATCCGAGAGGGTCGCCGTGGCGGTCAGCTGCTGCGACTGGGTCATCTTCTGCAGTGCCTGCACTGGAGAAAGGCTCAGTTGCGTAACCGTGGGCGCTCCCGGCGTGACCGGCGTGGGCGTCGTCGAGGTGTTGTTTCCCTTGTGGCAAGCGGCCGCGAAGACGACCGGAAGAATGAGAACGAGGAGAGGTGACGTTCGCACGGCGCCCAGGATACGGCATCATGGTGCCGCCACAATCGCCTGACGGCGATCGGTAGACCGCCGGTGCGACTTGAGCTGACTCTAACGAACTCCTGTGACTCCTTTCACCTGACGCCGACCGCGTCCCGCTTCTTCTGTTCGTACCGGGCCACCCGAAGCGCCGCTTCGAGATGCTGCGGTTCGACGCGTCCATCGAACCGCGCCTCGGGGTTCAGGATGAATCGCGCGGAGACGACAGTGCCCCTGACGACTGCGTCGGAGCGGAGATCGACGGTGTCGGTGGCGACCAGCTGGCCCGTCGTCCGTCCGAACACCGTGATGTCGCGCGCGATGATGTCACCGGTCACGTGCGCGGACGCCGTGACGACCACCGCGCTCGACTCGCAAAGAACGGGCCCATCGATGCGCCCTTCAATCGTGAGGTCCTCGGTCGAGCGCACCTCGCCCGTGACCGCCGTGTTCTTGCCGATCGTCGTCATGGCCTTCGATTGTGGCAGAACCGGCGGGCCGTTGAAACCAGATCCTGGGGTCAGAACGCGACTATGCGGTCGCGCTTGTTGTCGATCTTCTTGAAATCGAGCCCCGGCACCTTCTTGAGATCGTCGACGCTTTTGAATACGCCGTGCTTCTCGCGGTACGCGACGACGGCCGCCGCCTCGCGGCGCAGCAACTCGAGGACGCTCTCGAAATCGATCTGGGCGGCGCTGTTGATGTTCAACGGCCGCGGCGCCTCGCCCAGGAAGTTCGTCGCGAGGTAGTCCAGGACCGTCTCGGCATCCTGATCGGATCCTTTGGCGCCGCGACGCACCATGTCGTCGATCACCGACGACCACCCATCGCGCGTCAGGCGCACCGAGGCCGCCCGCCGCGCCTCGTGGCACACGCCGCACATGCGCACCACGACGTCTTTGCCCGGTGCGTCCGGAAGCCCCTCGCCAGACGGCGTGAGGCCCTGTGCTGCGGGCGCCCGGCCGGCCACGAAGACCGAGGTGCCAGCGACAAGTGTGACGATGGATGCGGCAGCGAGTTGTCTGAATGCCTTCATGGACGCTTGCCCCATCACAACGCTGCGTGCCTCGCCTGTCAAGCCGATGGGCCCGGACGTTCCTCTCCGCAAAACTGCCATGCTGCCGGTGTTTCACGCTTTCAAATAAAGTTCAGGATCCACCCAGCGCCTGCAACTGCCTCAGCACTGACGCCTGGCGGACACGAACGAACGGCTTGATCGGCGTCGTCGTTCCGCCGTAAAACGGGCGCGGGAACGGAGTGCCGGCGACGGCCTGCCTGAAGAGATCGGCGCGCCCCTCGAGCGGTTCCTGCGCCACGCGAACAGGTCGAGATCGACGAACTGCGGCAGCTTCGCGGCAAACACCTCATCGCTGGAGTGCGTCACCAGATCGGACAGGTCGAAGATGCGCTGCTTGTCGGCGTCCGTCAGGGTCGTCTTCGGATCGTACGACTGGTTGTACTTCGACCAGTCGCGGCCCAGGTCGTTGAACAGTCGCGTCGTGACGGGCTTGAAGAGCGTGCCGCCGGGCACGCCATAGTGCGACGCCACGAACGTGTCGTCGACGTTCTCGACGATTGAGTAGAGGCCCAGATATCGTTTCGGCTTGCCCTGAATGGTGGCGTACACGCGTGCGTACGACGTGCGTGGCGCCACGGCTTTGGCATCGCGGTAGCCCGCGAGCGACTGTTTCAGGCCACGAACGGCAGGCCGTCTACTTACCGGGCGAGCCGAGGCTCAGCGAAGCCGGCACCTTGGCCTGGGCGTCGACGACTTGCCGTGCGAGGTAGTTGGTGACTTTCGCGTCTGAACGCGCGGCGGCGATGTACGCCGTTCGCAACAGCTCCTGCTTACGCGTCTGGAGCAGGTCGCGGATGCCGTCCTTCACGGTCGGCGTGTTCAGGTCGCGCTGGCCCGCTGGCTCCTTCGACACCAGGGCGAGAATCGTGTAGTTCGATCCGAGGTTCACCGTGTTGATGCTGCCGGGCTGCATTTTCAAGACCGCATCCCGGAGTGCCGGGGCCACGCGCGCGAGCGCGGACGCCGGGACGAAGCCGAGGTCGCCTCCCTGCGGACCCGACTGCGGATCCTCGGAAAAGTCCATCGCGAGATCGCCGAAATCCCCGCCGGCCTTCAACCGCTCCACGAGCATGGCCACCTTCGCGTTCGCCTCGGCCGCCGTCCCTGCATCGTCGTTCATGCGGTTGCGGAGCTGAGGATCCTTGGCCGGCGTCACGACAATCTGTGCGAGGCGGTATTGCGGCTCGGCCAGATTGAACTGCGCGCGGTTCTTGGCGTAGAAGTCGGCGATATCCTGATCGCTGATCGACACCTTCGCGTTGACGTCCTTCTCAATCACCTTCTGGGCCGTGAGTTCACGGCGGACGCCCGCTTTCAGGTCGTCGGTCGTGAAGCCACGCTGTTTCAGCTGGTCCTGAAAGGCCTGATCGGTCACGCCGGTCTTGCGTTCATTGAAGGCCGTCTCGACCTCCGCGTCGGTCGCCTCGGCTCCGAGGGCTTTCGCGCGGGCCATCATGATCTCCTGGGTGATCAGTTCGTCCAGGAGGTTGATCTTCATCGTGACGACCTGATCCTGCGACGGGGCCGGGTTCGCGGTGGGATCCACCGTGCTGCGGTAGGCCTTCTCGACCAGATCGCGATGGATCTCGTGTCCGTCGACGACCGCCCAGACGTCGGGCGCAGCAGTCTTTGGCGCCTCTGCCACCGGCGCGGGCTTGCTGCAGGCAGTCACGAAACACAGCGCGAGGAACGCGCCGGAGAGCAGTGCAGTCGGTCGAAGTACAGCAATCGTCATGGTCGTCTCGCGGTCGGCCTCTACAGAAAGGTTGGAGGGCCCGTAGAGTCTACCCGATGCGACGGACTCAACGCGGCGGGTCGCCGGCGATGACGATTTCGGCGCGAGAGGCCGCTACTTCTTGAACGCCTGCCCCAGCATCCCCATGAGATCGTCGCCGACGGACCCATCGCGGTTGCGGTCGAGCATCGGAGCCAGCATGCCCATCAATCCACCCCCGCCTGTCGACGATCCGCCGAACCAGGACCGTGCGGCACCGCGCTGGCTCATGGCGCCCATCGCCAGCGAGGCCAACATCGGCAGCATCTTCCTCAAGACGTCCGCGCCGATGCCGGTCGTGGCAGCCGCCTCCGCCGCGACACCGCGGCTCGCATCCTTGCTTCCGAGGATGTGACCCAGAATGTTGTTGCCGTCCTGAATCGCGGCCGGTTGGGCCAACTGCGACGGGTCGCTGACGTATTGCTGGTGCGCACCGCTTGCGAGCGCCGCCACCAGGCTCTCGAGCCCGCCAGGCTGAGCCGCATTCCTCGAGAGTCCGCCCGCCAACGACGGAAGCAGCGTCTCAATCGCGGATACCGTTTGAGCCCGATCGAGGCCGACATGCTCGCCGATCTGATCGACCGCCCGGCCGCCCTGCGCATTGAGGATGGTGTTCAAGAGATCCATAAAAGCCTCCCGCGCGATCCTACTGCCGGACGGCATGCCCGGGATGAAGATCGTCTACGCGGATCTTTCTGCCAGCTCTTCGAACTTCGGCGTCTGCTGGTGGCTGCTGACGTTGCTGCCGTCGGCGGGCTTCAACCCCGCGAAGCTGAGCGACGACACGATCGTCAAGGTACCGAGTGTGAGAAACGCATGGTGCAGCGCGCTGATGAATGCGGGGTGGTCGCTCTGGGGCACGCTGTGGAGAAACCACTGCGCCGACACCGATCCGAACGCCACGCCGAAACTGAGCGCGAGCTGCTGAGCGGTGCTGGCGATGCTGCTCGCGCGGCTGGCCTGCGCGTCAGTCACATCCGCATAGACCAGCGTGTTCATGCTCGTGAACTGCGTGGACGAGGCAAAGCCCTGGCCGAAGCTGAGGAGCAGGATGGCCCAAATCGGCGTCCCAAGCCCGACGAACCCGAACACCATGATGAAGAGTCCCATCACCACGGTGTTGACCCGCAGCACCGTGCGATGGCCGAAGCGCGCAAGCAGCGGCTTGCTGAGGATCTTCATCCCGATCGCCGAGGCCGCCTGCGGCATCGTGAGCAGGCCGGCCTGCCACGGCGCATACCCGAGGCCGACCTGATAGAGCAGCGGCAGAAGGAACGGCATGCCGCCGACGCCGAGCCGTGTGACGAATCCTCCCAGCACCGACACGCGGAACGTCCGGATCTTGAACAGGCCGAGCTCGAGCAACGGCGCCACCGCGCGTGACGCGTGCCAGCCGTACGTGCCGAGCAGAACCAGCGAGAGCGCCGCCAGCTCGAGGGTGACGGTCCACGACAGTGAGTGGTCCCCGAGCACTTCGAGCACGTACGACAGCAGGAGCACGCCGACGCCGAACAGCACGAACCCGACCCAATCAAGCGGCGGCGTGTGCTCGTCGCGGTAGTCGGGCATATACCGGCGCGCCATCCACAGTCCGAGCGCGCCGAGCGGCAGGTTGATGAAAAAGATCACGCGCCAGTGCAGCGACGCGACGATGAGACCGCCGAGGAAGGGACCGACGAGCGGTCCAACCAACGCCGGAATCACGACGTAGTTCATGGCGGTGATCATCTGCGCGCGCGGAAAACTGCGCACGAGCGCCAGGCGGCCGACCGGCGTCATCATGGCGCCGCCAATACCCTGCAGCAGTCTCGATGCCACCAGCATGGGCACGTTCACCGACACACCACACAACAACGACCCGAGCGAGAACAGGAGAATGGCCGTCGCGAACACGCGCTTGGTCCCGAAGCAGTCGGCGGCCCAGCCGCTGATGGGAATGAACACGGCGAGCGCCAGCGTGTAGCTGGTCAGGACCCCCTTCAGGCTCAGCGGCTCGACGTGCAGGCTCGCGGCCATCGTCGGCGCCGCTGTGTTGACGATCGTCGCGTCGAGGTTCTCCATGAAGAGCGCCATCGCGACGAGCCAGGGCATCCGGCGCTGCAGTGCCATGGCCGAGGTGGAGTCCGTGCCGATTGCGCGATCGAAGAATGAGCTCATGCTGGACGAACGAAGACGGATCGCGCGACACGATCGTCGTGGGGCCGGGACCAAATTATTGTTTCATCAAACGCCGGCCCGCAGTTTCTGTAATCTCACCGTCGCCCGGGCGATTTCGCGCTTCACCTGCAGGATCATCTCGGCAAAGAGATCCCACCCCTGTGCCCGGGCCTCGTCGATGCGGCCTTTCAGGCGCCAGATGGCTGATGCGCGCAGATCCGAGAGTTCCGCCTCGATCATGACGAGGCGCGCGTCGATGTCCGCGATGCGTCGTTGCACGCGCGCGCGGCCGGCCTCTGGATCATCGTCGAGCACCGTCTCCGGGCTCCGCTCCCACGCGCGCATGATCAGCCGCAGCCGATCCTCGTCACGCTCGGCGTAGGCGCGATTGGCCTCGGCCATCAGCGAGTGACGCCGGCAACGCGCGGGTTCATCCTCGGCAAGATCAGGATGGATGGCCTTGGCGAGGTCGCGGAACACGCGCTTCAGATCGTCGGATGGCGCCCCGCGGTTCGAGCATGAGTGTGCGTCAGCTTCCGACGAGGACGCCTCTTCGCCTGGCTCCTCGTCGGCCTCGAACGCGGGACGAAGACCGGCGCGGATCTCGGCCTCGTCGACGGCCGCCTCCAGGGCGCTGAGCTGCGCGTAGAAGTCACCGATTTCACGCAGGTACCGCGACTGCAACCCGTGGAGCTCATTCTTGAGCGCCGCGAGGTCCGCCTCCCGGGCGGCAAGGTCCAGTTCGAGCGACCGGAGACGCGCGCGCTCGGCGTCCGGCGGGGCGAGTTGGATGGCAACAGGCTGGGTCATCGGCGACGGCAACTTGCATCAGATGATAGCCGGAGGCTGCGGCCAGCGGGCCACGACAAACGGCAAGCGAGGGTCAACGCCGTTGCTTCGGGCGCTTCGACGCAGTTCGTGCCGCGCGGGCCTTCTTTGCCTGATCTCGCCTGTCGATCCGGGCGAGCACGAGCGGACGCTTGAGGTCCCGGAGCGCGTCCTGCCCCACCCACCTCGGCGCAGGCGCCGCCGAGGACGCGAGTCGTCGGGCCAGCGTCAGGGCCGCCGTGTGCGTGAATGGACTACGCTCGCCGACTGATCGCAGGGCCCAGTTGACCCCTTTCTTCACGAAGTTCCTGTCATCGGCCGCCGCGCGCTCGATGGTCGGCAACAGCGCGACAAACGCGTCGTCACTGGTGTCGCGGTCGTGAAGCGCCAGACTGGCCACCAAGGCGAACGCTGCGCGCTTCACGAACTCACGGGGCGAAGCGGCCCAACGCGCGAGAACCTTCCAAACCAGCGGCGTTCGATCGAACAGATGGAAGCAGGCGGTGTCGCACACGGCCCAGTTGTCGAAGTCGCGAGCCCACGCGTTCATTTGAGTCACGGTGACGCGCGCCGGATCGTCGATGAGCGTTGCCAGCATCCGCGCCTCGTGCCACCCGCTCTCCCACAACTGGAGCGCAAGGTCGTGATTGGGCCGGAGCCGTGAGGCCAGCGGTTTCATGGTCGCCATCGATACGCCGAACGCCTTCTCGGAGTGAATGGCGAATCGCGCCATGCCCTCGACGTTGCGCCGGGAACCGCGGTGTCGCAACCATGCGAGCACGTCGGCCGCTATCGGGGGTGAAGACGGAGCCATGCCGCGGTTCACTCTAGCCCATGGGGGCCAGACGGGCGGCCCGCACGCGACGGGCGAACGGATACAGGACACGACGCCATCGCGCCGCGATTCGTGAGATAGTGGCGGCCCGAATCACCCGACAGCCAGACAGCAGGCCGGCCAGCCGGCCGTGGGAGACCGTGCCATGAATCGAAGGGATTTCGTCCGCCTCGCCGGCGTCTCCGGCACCGCGGCCTTTGCGGAGGCCGTGGTCTCGGCACAGGCCGCCGCCATCCCCAAGCCCGCGACCTCCGGCCGTGCCACAGGCGCCACGCGCAAGGCCCTGATGAAGGTTGGCACGCAACATGGCGATTCCGACGACATCCTCCGTGAGATGGCGGCATTCGGGGTGAACAACATCTGCAGCCGGCTGCCGTCCGCGAAGATGGACGAGGCCTGGTCGGTGGACGGGCTCACGCGTCTCAAAGAGCGCGTCGCGTCGTTTGGCATCGCGCTCGATATGGTGCCGCTGCCGCTCAGCTCGAGCGACATCGCGCGTTCGGAGAATCCTGGCATCCTGCTCGCCAACGGGGATCGCGGTCGGCAGATCGACGACATCTGCCAGATGATTCGCAACACCGCCCGGGCCGGCATCTCGCAGGTCAAATACAACCTCACCTTTCTCGGCGTGCCGCGCACGTCGCCCACGCCGGGCCGCGGGCCGGCGACGCGTTACAGCACCTTTGTCTACGGTGATGGATCGCAGCAGCCCGCGATGACGGAGGCCGGTCGGATCGACGCCGACACCTACTGGGAGCGCATCACGTACTTCCTCGAGCGGGTCGTACCCGTCGCCGAGGAATACAAGGTGAAGCTCGGCTGTCATCCCCAGGATCCGGCGATGCCCAAAGGCAAGGGATGGCGCGGCGTCGAGACCGTGCTCGGGTCGGTGGAGGGACTGAAGCGCTTCATCTCGATCAAGGAGAGCCCGTACCACGGGCTGAACTTCTGCCAGGGCACGGTGTCCGAGATGCTCGAGAAGCCAGGGGAAGAGATCTTCGATGTGATCCGCTACTTCGGGTCGCGGAAGAAGATTTTCAGCGTGCACTTCCGCAACATCGCCGGCGGCGTCCTGAACTTCCGCGAGACGTTCATCGACAACGGCGATGTCGACATGCTCAGGGCGATGCGCGTCTACAAGGACGTCGGCTACGACGGCATGATGATGCCGGACCACGTGCCGCAGGTCGAAGGCGACACGAATCAGGCGCAGGGATTCGCCTTCGCGCTCGGCTATATCAAAGCCCTGATCGCCGCGGTCAACGCGGAGGCGTGAGCTCCGTTTCGGGATCGGTCGGTGCTCCGGGCCTGAATCGGGCGACCGCAAGGGATCCGATCCACATCACGCCTCCCGCGACCGTGAGCACGAGCAGCCACGTCGCCGTCTTTGCCGCAAACGCGGCGTCGATATCCGGCCAGTACACGCGATACTGACCCAGCGCGCGCCCGCGATCGATCATCCAGTGCCACGCGACGTGGCCCACGACGGCCGACGCGACGATCGTGGCCAGGCGCTCCGAGCGCGAAACCCGGCACAGCCACGTCAGCGGCGGAATCACAATCAGCAGCACCAGCAATTGGCCGAGCTCAACGCCGATGTTGAACGCGAAGAGCGACGTGAGCAGGTGTCCACCGGCGAACTGCATCGACTCGCGCAACGCGAACGAAAAGCCGAAGCCGTGCACGAGGCCGAACCCGAACGCGACCCTCCACCGATGTCCGAACCTCGCGGCCAGGATGTTCTCGAGCGCCATGTAGAGAATGGACGCTGCGATCAGCGTCTCAATCAAGGGAGGGAACCACAGCGCGTCAGGCGCCAGGTTCACGGCTGACGCCAGGAGCGTGATCGAGTGCGCGACGGCGAACGCCGTCACCACGGCGACCAGGCCGCGAAAACGGCGGACGGGAATCACGAGACACATCAGAAACAGGAGATGGTCCGTGCCCCCGAGAATGTGGGCGAATCCCAGACGGACGAACCCCAGCGCCGCCTGATGCCAGCTCGGATCCAGCCGTACCAGTCCGGGATTCCCGCTCCATTCGAGCGCACGCACAGCACCGCCCGGCGGCAGGAACCGCAGCGTGGTCATGACGTGCACGCCGAGTCGCTCGAATGACGGCCGGACGGCGAATGCGCTCCACTCGGACCGGATGTCGTAGTCGAGCGAGACGTCGAGCATCGCCTGGCCCCAGTAGATCTGGACGTCCGGCGCCAGGGCTGGACCTGTCACGTGTGCGAGCGCCTCGTCGTAACTCGCAAACGCGCGATCGGATGGCAATGAGATGCGCGTCGCCTCCACGCGCGGCGCCGGGAGCGGCATATCGTCCTCGAACACACGCACCGCTGGAATCACCCACATCGTCGTGGCGTCGCGCAGCGCCGGCGCGACGCGGGTGAGATCCAGCACCCCACCCGGACCGCGCGTCGGGTAGTCGATGTCGGCCATCGCGTTTAGAGGCACGCGCACGAGAACGCGAAGGTGTGAACCCTCTGGCTTCACAAACGTCTGGATCAGGACGTCCGTCGGTAGGTCGTGCGCGGCCAACCGCACGCCGACGAACCCTGCCGCGGCGAGTAGACATACGAGCCAGAGCGTGCACGACCACCTGCGCATGCGGCAGTCAGGATGCCATATACTCTGCCGACCGAGACACCAATATGAGCCGCAGGCGGAACGCGTATCTCAGCGCTCTTCTCGTCACGCTCGTGGTCGCGCTTACCGTGGCGCGCTATGGCTTCACGCGTATGGATGCGGCGCAACGGCAGTCGGCCGTGCAGGCGCCGACGTTCGAGGTCGATCCGCTCTGGCCAAAACCCCTGCCGAACCACTGGGTCCTGGGCCAGACGATCGGGGTGGCCGTCGACGCGCAAGACCACGTGTGGATCGTCCATCGTGGCGACGCCAGCCTGAACATCATGACGGAGGGCCGCAACACGACTGGGCCCACCTGGAACATCACGACGGATCAGCCGTGGCTGACGCTGCCGGGCGCCAGCCGGGCCGGCACAGGCAATGGCGAGCTCGTATTCAACATCGCGGGCGCGCCCGAAGGCCCGGCCACCGGACACCTCACGGTCACGGTCACCGGACCGTCGCGGCTCACGACGCCGCCCGCGGACTGCTGCACCGGCGCCCCACCCGTACTGGAGTTCGATCGCGAAGGCAACCTCGTGGGTCATTGGGGCGGACCCGGCACGGGGTACGAGTGGCCGCAGGCGAACCACGGCATCACTGTCGACTACAAGGGCAATGTCTGGATTGGCGGCAACGACCCGAAGGACGCGCAGGTCCTGAAGTTCACGCGCGACGGCAAGTTCCTGCTGCAGGTGGGCCACGCGGGCAAGAACGCCGGCAGCAACGACACCTCGAATTTCTGGCGCGCAGCAAAGGTCTTCGTGGATGCGAAGGCGAACGAAGCCTACGTCGCGGATGGGTACGGCAACAAGCGCGTCGCGGTGATCGACGCCGACAGCGGCGTGTTCAAGCGCTACTGGGGCGCCTACGGCAACAAGCCGGACGATGCGAATTTGGGACCGTACGATCCGACGGCGCCGCCGGCCAAGCAATTCCGCAGTCCGGTTCATTGCGCGGACCTGTCGACCGACGGCCTGCTCTACGTGTGCGATCGAGCGAACGATCGAATCCAGGTCTTCCGACGCGACGGCACGTTCGTGAAGGAAGTCTTCATCGCGAAGAATACGCTCGGAGACGGCGCGGTGTGGGACGTTGCGTTCTCCAGAGACCCGCAGCAGAAGTTCCTGTACGTGGCCGACGGCCGCAATGAAAAGGTCTACATCCTGCTGCGCGACACGCTGCAGGTCCTGACGAGCTTCGGCGACGGCGGCCGGCAACCAGGGCAGTTCTTCGGCGTGCACAGCATCGCGACCGACTCGCGCGGCAACGTCTACACAACTGAGACGTACGAGGGCAAGCGCCTGCAGAAGTTCGTATACAAGGGCCTCGGTCCAGTGACGAAGCAGGATCAAGGCACGCTCTGGCCCAAACGTTAGACC
>JBDTNQ010000034.1:0-35895 GCA_039933635.1 Acidobacteriota bacterium | reverse complement strand
GACATCCGCGTCATCCTCGTGAAGCTGGCCGACCGGCTGCACAACATGCGGACGCTGCACCACCTGCCAGAGGAACGGCGCGCACGGATCGCGCAGGAGACCCGGGACATCTACGCGCCTCTCGCCAACCGGCTCGGCATGAGCAAGGTGAAGAACGAGCTGGAGGAACTGGCCTTCCGCTACATCGAGCCAGCGGCCTACGCGGCGCTGAGCGAGGAAGTCGAGCGTAAGCGGCAGGACACCGAAGGGTTGATCGACAGTCTGACTCGGCAGCTCGAGACGCGGCTCAAAGACGCGCAGCTGACGTCTGTCCGGATCGATGGCCGCATCAAGCGCCTCTGGTCGATCCACCAGAAGCTGCAGCGGCAGCGGGTCTCACTTGACCAGGTCTACGATTTCATTGCGCTGCGCGTGATCACGACGAGCGTCAAGGACTGCTACGGCGTGCTCGGCATCATTCACCAGATGTGGTCGCCCGTACCGGGAAGGTTCAAGGACTTCATCGCGATGCCGCGGCCAAACGGCTACCAGTCGCTGCATACGTCCGTTCTGGGCGACGGCGGGGTGCCATTCGAAGTTCAGATTCGGACTGAGGAGATGCATCGCGTCGCGGAGGAGGGCATCGCCGCGCACTGGAAATACAAGGAGGGCCGCGTCGGGGCGGAGCGCGACGAACAGTACTTCGCCTGGCTGCGTCGTCTACTCGAACTGCAGCAGGAAGTGCGCGATCCGCAGGAGTTCATGCAGAACCTGCGCATCGAGCTCTACCCGGAGGAGGTCTACATCTTCACGCCGAAGGGCGAAGTGAAATCCTTGCCGCGCGGCTCGACCCCCGTTGATTTCGGGTATCTCGTTCACACCGACGTTGGACATCAGTGCGTGGGGGCGCGCGTCAATGGGCGCATGGTGCCGCTGCGGTCGCGGCTGAACAACGGCGACATCGTGGAGATCCTGACGCAGCCCGGGCACACGCCGAGCCGCGATTGGCTGAACTTCGTCGCCACGTCACGCGCGCGCAACAAGATTCGCCACTTCATCCAGTCGGAGGAGAAGTCCCGGAGTGTCGACTTGGGGAAGCGGCTATTTGAAAAAGATCTCCGCCGGTTCGCGTTCGACCGGTCCCTGCTCACAGACGATGTGTTGAGCCGTCTCGCTGGGGAGTTCGGCGTGCCGAAGGTAGAGGACCTGTACGCGGCGATTGGCTACGGCAAGGTCACCGTGCGGTCGATTCTGACGCGTCTGGTGGGTCAGGAAGGACTGAAGGAGCGCGACCCGGATGTCGCGACGCCTGTCGTGCCCAGGCGGCCTGCCAGCACGGGCGCGGGCGCCGACGATCACAAGATCAAGGTCCGGGGCATCGACGACATCATGGTTTTCCGCGCACGCTGCTGTAACCCGATCCGCGGCGAGAAGATCGTCGGCTACATCACGCGCGGCAAGGGCGTGTCCGTGCACTCCGCTTCGTGTCCGAATGTGCTGAATCTGCTCTTCGACCCGGAACGCCGGATCGGCGTCGAGTGGGATGCGGGCACGGACGTCCTGCCGTACACCGTGCGTTTGAAGATCGCCGTCGCCGATCGGCGGGGCATTCTCGCGGACGTCACGTCCTGCGTTGCCGGCATCAACACGAACATCAAGGAGGTCGAGGCCAACGTCGGCGAGGACCACAAGGGCTCGATCCGGATGACGGTCGAGATCAGCGACGTGCGCCATCTCGACCGTGTCATGAAGTCGATTCGTGATGTCGACGGCGTGCTCGCCGTCGAGCGCGCCAGCCGGTAGGCGGCCCCTGGCAGTCGGCAGGTCGAACTTCGGCGGGGCTGCCGCTACACCACCGCGATCAGATCGATCTCAACGCGCGCGTCGCGCGGCAGGCGTGAGACCTGGACAGTAGCGCGCGCAGGTGCCGGCGCTGTGACGAAGGTCTCGTAGACGCGATTCATCGCCGCAAATTCAGCCAAATCCAACATATACACCGTGGTACGGACGACACTGGCGAAGGAGGCGCCGGCCGCCGACAGGATGGCGTCCAGATTTCGGAGCACCTGTCGTGTCTGTGCCTCGATGTCGCCCTCGATCAGTTGACCGGTGGATGGGTCGAGTGGGATCTGGCCGGAAAGGAAGAGCAGATTACCGGCGATGATGGCCTGGCTATAGGGCCCAATGGCCGCGGGCGCCAAGGACGTTGCGACAGCCTGACGAATCGGGGTCTCCCCTCCGGTCATGGCACGGACGCTCGGTCTGGCACCGGCCCTGACTAGGCGGCCTTGACGACCTTGTTCGAGCGGATGCAACGGGTGCACACGCGGAGCCGGCGAATGCCCCCGTTCACCAGCGCGCGAACCCTTTGTAGATTGGGCTCAAAGCGGCGGGCGCGGACGTTGTGGGCGTGGCTGACGATGCGGCCGACGACGGGGGTCTTGCCGCAGATTTCACAGTGCTTGGCCATGGTTACTCACACAGGCGGGGTCAACCCGCGTCAGGAAAACGCCCCAGTATAGCAGACGAGTCACTGACTCCGGGCCCTTGAGCATACCGGCCGCAAGTACCCGACCAAAAAGAACCGATTTCCATGTTCTCACGTCTAACAACCCACCTGGTCGTGGACGGTGGCGAAACGGGGCGGGGCAACGGTCCCCATCCGGATCGTCGATCGGGCCGTAGATAAGCCGAAGAGGCCCTGGTGGGATGTGGAAAATATGACACCCGCATGGGACGGCAAGTGGCAGGCACGGGCACGGCGGTGAGTTATTAGTCTGGCCACAAGTGGCATCTTTATTGCTTGTGGTGAGCCCATCATAGACCCGTGGTGCAAGCCGACCGGGAGGAGGACGCGATGAATTCCAAGATGAATTCCAAGACGAAGTCGAATCAGATGGCCGGTGAGCGCTACGCGGAATTGCAGCGCATCCTGGAGGAGCGGCGGCGCGAAATTCTGAACGAAGTGCAGCTTAAGATGCGCGATGTGCGGTTCGGTGCCTCTGGCGACGGCCAGGGCGTGCTCGACTCGGCCGAGACGTCCGAAGCTGACATTCAGGATGAAATCGAGCTGGCGCTCATTCAGATGAAGTCGGAAACGCTGCACAAGATCGAAGAGGCCCTGGCCCGCCTCGACGAGCGCACTTACGGCTACTGCTTCGAGTGCGGTGATGAAATTTCCGAGAAGCGCCTGCGGGCGCTGCCCTTCGCGGTCCGATGCAAGGATTGCGAGGAAACGCGGGAACAGGCCCAGCAGCGCGAACGTCAGACGCAGCGACGTTCGGCCGGCTTCCTGATGGATTTGAGCTAGTTCGGCGTCCTTCGCACGTGTTGCGCAGGCATCGCCGGATGGCGAGCCTGCGCGACGTACCCCGCAGTCCCGCCTTCGTTCTACTTCAGCAAGACCACATCGGCGCATGCGCGCGTCGATCTCCGGCATCCCATTCGACGGGCGCCTGAGGGAAGGGGAGTCGTCATGAGTGACCAGGTCACCCGCGTGGAAACCAGTGCTGCAGAGCGCTCGTTCTCGGTGCCGGCCGACGTGCCCGTGCTGCCGCTGCGCGACACGGTCTTATTTCCCAATTCATTCATGCCACTGGCCGTGGCGCGCGAAGCCTCCGTCAAGTTGATCGACGACGCGATTGCCAACTCCAAGGTCATCGGGGTCTTCACGCAGAAGGATCCCAGTCAGGAGGAGCCGGGCGAGGCGGACCTCCACCAGATTGGCACGCTCACCCACATTCACAAGATGTTCAAGCTGCCCGACGGCAGCCTTCGACTGATTGTCCAGGGGCTCACCCGCATCCGACTCGAAAAGGTACTGGCGACGCGCCCCTACCTCCGCGCGGAAATCAGCGAAGTCTCCGACGTGTTGCGCGAGTCCGATGCGCTGGAAGTGGACGCGCTCGAACGCAACATCCGGGCGAACTTCGCACAGGTCGTGCAGCTCTCACCGGTTCTGTCCGAGGACCTTACGGCCCTGGCCGCGAACATCAGCGACGTGTCGCGCCTGGCCGATTTCATTTCGTCCAGCCTCAGTACCATTGGCACCGCGATGCGCCAGGAGCTCCTGGCAACGGCGGAGGTCCGTGACCGCCTCGATCAACTGAATCGCATCCTCACGAAGGAACTGGAAGTACTGGAGCTCGGCTCAAAGATCCAGTCACAGGTCCAGTCCGAGGTCGGCAAGGGCCAGCGCGAGTATTTCCTCCGCGAGCAGATGAAGGCGATCCAGAAGGAACTCGGTGAAGGCGACGACCAGGCGAAGGAACTCGACGAGCTTCGCGAGAAGATCGACGCCGCCGGGATGCCGGATGACGTGAAGAAGGAAGCGCTGCGCGAGCTGGATCGGTTGTCCAAAATGCCCGCGGCCGCCGCCGAGTACACCGTCGCACGCACCTACATCGACTGGCTCATCGCCTTACCGTGGGCGAAGCGCACCGACGAGGTCATCGACCTCATTCACACCAAGCAGGTGCTCGACGCCGAGCATTCCGGCCTCGATCGTTTGAAGGACCGCATCATCGAGTATTTGGCGGTCCGCAAACTGAAGCCCGAAACGAAGAGCCCAATCCTCTGCTTCGTTGGGCCTCCGGGCGTGGGCAAGACGTCGCTGGCCAAGGGCATCGCCACTGCCCTCGGACGCAAGTTCGTGCGCATTTCGCTCGGTGGGATGCGCGACGAAGCGGAGATTCGAGGGCATCGGCGCACCTACATCGGGGCGTTGCCGGGACAGGTCATCCAGGGCCTGCGGCGGGCGGAATCGAAGAACCCGGTGTTCATCCTGGACGAAATCGACAAGCTTGGAAACGACTTCCGCGGCGACCCGGCCTCGGCGCTGCTCGAAGTGCTCGATCCGGAACAGAACAACACCTTCCGGGATCACTATCTCGACGTCCCCTTCGATCTGTCCGAAGTGCTCTTCATCACGACGGCCAACGTGCTGGACACGATTCCGGGGCCGCTCCGGGACCGGATGGAAGTGCTCGACCTCAGCGGCTACACCGAGGAGGAGAAGCTCAGTATCGCGCGGGATCATCTCGTGGCGCGTCAGGTGTCGAACAATGGCCTGACTCCAGAGCGCCTGACGTTCACCGACGCCGCGTTGACCGCGATCATCCGCGGCTACACGCGTGAGGCCGGCGTGCGGAACCTCGAACGCGAGATCGCCTCGGTTTGCCGCAAGATCGCCCGCAGGCAGGCCGAGGGCGATGCGACGCCGGTCGTGGTGACGCCGGAGCTCGTCGCCGAACTGCTGGGCTCACCGCGCCATCTCGACGAAGAAATGCGCGACCGCACCAAGGAGCCGGGCGTGGCCGTGGGTCTTGCCTGGACACCTGTGGGCGGCGACGTGCTCTTCATCGAGGCCTCACGCATGCCGGGTGGCAGCCAGCTCACACTCACCGGGCAACTGGGTGACGTGATGAAGGAGTCGGCCAGGATCGGGTTGTCCTGGTTCCGCGCCAATGCGCCACGGTACGGGGTGGACCCCGCGTTCTACCGTGACTCGGAAATCCACCTGCACGTGCCCGCCGGCGCGATTCCCAAGGACGGACCGTCTGCGGGCGTGACGATGGTCACCGCGCTCGCGTCCGCGCTGTCAGGACGGGCGGTTCGGGCCGAGCTTGCCATGACTGGTGAAATCACGCTCTCCGGGCGCGTGCTGCCGGTGGGAGGCATCAAAGAGAAGGTCCTGGCCGCACGCCGGATGGGTATTCGCGAGGTCATTCTCCCGCGTCAGAACGAGAAGGACTTCACCGAAGATCTCACCCCCGATCAACGGAAGGACCTCTCAGTGCACTACGTCACCAACATGGACGAAGTGCTGATGCTCGCGCTCACGGCTTCGACCCGCAAGGGCGACCTGCCGCGCCACGAAGAAGCCAGACCGCGCTTCAGCCTGGCCTGAAACTCCGACACCCGGTATGGGTTCCACACCGGGTGTCGTTTACGCTCCGACGACCGGCACCCGCCGGTCAAGCATTGCCAGGCCCAGCACCGTCTTCATATCGACGATCTCGCCGCTGCGGACGAGCGACCACGCGCGAGCCATCGTGAACGTGCGCGGCTCGATGTCTTCGTCCTCGTCGCCCTGCGCGGGCTTCGCGGGGCGCACGAGACCAGTACAGAGATAGAACGTCATGTGCTCGTCGCAGAAACCCGGCGTCGGGTAGTAGCTGCCGACCTTCTTGATGCGCGTCGGGCGCAGGCCGATCTCTTCCTCGCACTCCCGTCGGGCCGCGCGATCCGTTCGTTCGCCGGCCTCCAGCGTGCCCGCCGGAAGTTCCCAGATCCATCGGTTGAGGACGTACCGGAACTGGCGGATCAGGATGACCTGTCCCCGACGAGGCTGGGGAATCAGGACGACGGATCCCCGATGCCGCACGATCTCCATCGTCGTTCGCATGCCATTCGGGAGCACGACCCGATCGCGCTCGACGTTGAACACCCGGCCCTCGTAGATCAGTTTGTGGTCCGCTTTGGAGCGCGTGGTCTTTGAGGTCATCTCAATCCTTCGTCAGGTGAACGTCGTGACGACGTGAGGCTCGCCGGAGCGTGGCGAGAACGGCCTTGAGGTCCGCGGGCATCTCGGCTTCGAACGCGACCTGTTCGCCCGTCGTCGGGTGGGCGAACGCCAGACGGCTTGCGTGCAGGAACGGCCGATCCAGACGCTTCGTGGCGGCAAGCCCGGCCGGCACGTCTTTGCGAACGCCGCCGTACAGTTCGTCGCCGACGACGGGATATCCCGCCTCGCTCAGGTGCACGCGAATCTGGTGTGTGCGGCCCGTGTGAATCTGCACCCGCACCAGCGACACACCGTCCAGCCGCTCGACATCAGTCAGCACCGTCACCGCGGGTCTCGCGTGGTTGGCCCGGCTCGAAAACTTCTTCCGATTTCGAGGGTCACGACCGAGCGGCTGATCCAGCGTACGGCCACGTGTGGGATGGCCCCACACGAGCGCGAGATATTCCTTCTGCACGTGTCGGTCGTGAAACTGACGCGACAGCGCGCGGTGCGCGCGGTCGTGCTTCGCGATCACGATGACGCCCGACGTGCCCTTGTCGAGCCGATGCACGACGCCGGGGCGCTCGCGGCCGCCGACGCCGCTGAGACCAGTGACGTGGTGAAGCAGGGCGTTGACCATCGTGCCCGACGCGTGTCCGACCGCGGGGTGGACGACCATGCCTGCGGGCTTGTCGACCACGGCGATATCCTCGTCGTCGTGCAGGATCGTCAGGGGGAGCGGTTCGGCGCCCGGCTCGGCCTTTGCGACCGCGGGAAACCGGACGTCGATGACCATGCCAGCATCGACAAGCAGGCTGCTCTTTGCCGTGCGCCCGCCGATGGTCACGCAGCCGTCGCGAATCAGTCGCTGTACCTGTGAGCGTGAGACGTCTGAGAGTCGGGCGACGAGCAGCAGATCCAGGCGCAGTTCCGCGTCCGCGTCCGAGACGACGATCTGGGTGTGGTGATCGGCGTCGACCATGAATGTAAACGCGCCTGTGACGTTCAGGCGCGGGCGCGTGCGCGAAGCCTGAGGAGCATGAACAGCGACACCGGCACCGCGATCAGCGATACGAACTGCGACGTGGATACACCGAGGATGATGCCGCGATCGTCGCCCCGAAAGAACTCGATGGTGAAACGCGAAATGCCGTAGAGCAGCACGTAGAGCCAGAACGTGCGCCCGGCGAACGTCTTGCCCCGGCGTTCGGTGAAGAGCAGAACGAGCAGGATGGCGAACTCGGCGCCCGCGTCGTACAGCTGCGTCGGATGCAGGGGCACACCCAGCGGAGTGCCAACGTTGGCGGCCGCCTCAGGGTTGGTGAACGTGATGGCCCATGGCACGGTCGTCGGCCGGCCGTAGCAGCATCCGGCCATGAGGCATCCGAACCGTCCGATGACATGTCCCAACGCGATGCCTGGCGCAAACAAATCGGCCGTCGTCCAGAGCGAGAGGTTGTAGCGCCGCACCAGCCAGAACGCAACCAGCAGCGCCGCGATCAGACCGCCGTAGAAGACCCCGCCGGCGCGGACCAGCGACAGCATTTCGCGTGGCTGCGCGATGAAGTACTTCAGGTCGACCGCAATCAGCATCAACTTCGCGCCGACGAGCGCCGCGATGATGAGATAGATGCCGAGGTCCATGATCTTGCTGCCGTCGATCCCGATCCGACGCGCCCGGACGACGGCCAGTTGCAGCGCGGCCAGATACGCCAGCGCGAGCAGCACGCCGTACGAGTAGACGGGCCAGGTGCCGACCTCAAACAGAATGGGATGCATGACGCCTCGGGAAAAGTAGATCGAGGAAGATCAGGATCGCGCCGACGGTAATGGCCGCGTCGGCGACGTTGAAAGCCCAGAAATGCCAGTCGCGCCAGTAGACGTCCACGAAATCCACCACGAAACCCTGCCGCAAACGGTCGGCCAGGTTTCCAACCGCACCGCCCAGGATGAACGACAGCCCGACGCGCGCGAGGTGTTCTTCATCGCGAATGTGCCGCGCGTAGAACGCGATGCCGATGAGGGCGACGATGGCCAGCGTCGTGGTCGCCAGGCTGCGCAACGGATGCGTCACATCATTCAGCAGACCGAAGGCCACGCCCGCGTTGTGCACGTGGACCAGGTCCAAGAAGCCCGGGATGACGGGCCGGCTGTCGTAGAGCGGCAGGTGAGCCCGGATGAGCGCCTTGGAGACCTGATCGATTGCCACGATGACCAACGCAACCCACCAGAAGAGGCGGAGCGACGGCTTTTCTGCGGGCGCTAGCGTTTTCGGCGCCAACGGAGCCGGTTCGACAGGAGAGACCTCTGCCGGTTCGACGCCCATCGTCACCTGGAGGCTCCGCCGATGGCGTTGTCGCAGCGCAAGCAGAGTCCCGCATGCGGACCGTCAGGGACGGTCTCGGTCACGATGCGCCAGCAGCGCGGGCACTTGTCACCAGCCGCGGGCCTGACTGCGATCGCGATCACCGAGTCCGTCGTCGTGAGGCTCATGTCTCCGGACACGCCGTCGGCATCGCCGCTGCCGTTGATCTCGTCAGCCGGCCCGTCCTCGAGCGTCACGGCGGACGCGATGAAGAGCATCGGAAGGTCGGCCTCGTATTCGCGCAGCAGCCTCAGACGGTGACCCGCGACCTTGACCGTCACGTGTGCGCCGAGTGCACTGCCGATGGCCTTTTCCTGTCGTGCCTTCTCGAGCGCGCCGTTCACGTCCCGGCGGATGTCGAGCAGTTCAGTCCAACGCGCTTCGAGCGAATCGTCGAGCCACGTGTCCAGGTCCGCCGGAAACTCGGCCAGGTGCACGGACGTTTCCCGCCGGCCGGGAAGGTGCTGCCAGATCTCGTCGGTCGTCACGGAAAGAATCGGCGCCAAGAGACGCGTCAATCCGTCGGCGACGATCCAGTAGGCCGTCTGCGCTGATCGCCGTTCGGGTGCATCGGCGCGAAGCGTGTAGAGACGGTCCTTCGACACGTCGGCGTAGAACGCGCTGAGATCCACGGTGACGAACTCGTTCACCGCCTGGAAGATCGTCTGGAAGTCATAGGTCGCGTATGCCCCACGGACCGCCACGGCCAGGCGCGCGAATCGCGCCAGCATGAAACGGTCGACCTCGAGGAGTGCGTCGCGGGCGAGCGAGTCCGTCGCGGGCGCGAAGTCGTACAGGTTCGACAGCAGATACCGGAAGGTGTTGCGGATCTTCCGGTAGGCCTCGACGGTGCGGGCAAGGACGGCCTTGCCGAGACGCACTTCGTCGCGGTAGTCGACCATCGACACCCACAGCCGCATGACCTCGGCGCCGCTGTCTTTGATGATCTGCTGCGGCAGAATCGTGTTGCCCAGCGATTTCGACATCTTCCGACCGTGCTCGTCGACGACGAACCCGTGGGTCAGGACGCTGTTATACGGCGCATGTTCCCGTGTGCCGAGTCCCACCAGGAGCGACGACTGGAACCAGCCGCGGTACTGATCCGTGCCTTCAAGATAGAGATCGGCCGGCCAAGTCAGCGCTGGTCGCTTCGCGAGTACGGCTTCGTGGCTGCATCCGGAGTCGAACCAGACATCGAGGATGTCGCGCTCCCGCTCGAAGGTCGTCCCGCCGCAGTCGGCGCACGTCAGCCCATCCGGTACGAACGCGCTCACGGGTTTCTCGTACCAGGCGTCAGCGGACTCCTGCTCGAACACGGCCGCCGCTCGTTCGATGATGGCCGGCGTCAACAGGGAGGCGCTGCATTGCTGGCAGCTCAGGGCGGGAATCGGCACACCCCAGGCACGCTGGCGCGAGATGCACCAGTCGGGCCGGTTGACGAACATGCCCGTCATGCGCTCGCGGCCCCACGCCGGGAACCATTCGACCCGATCGCACTCGGTCACAGCCGAGGCCCGAAGCCGGTCCATGCTGATGAACCACTGCGCCGTCGCCAGGAAGATGACGGGTTGATGACAGCGCCAGCAATGCGGGTAGGTATGCTCCAGCGTCGTGCGGAAGAACAGCCGGCCCCGTTCGGCCAGGGCGGCTTCGACCACAGGATTCGCTTCGAACACCTTCAAGCCGGCGACGATGTCGACGTCGGGCAGAAAGCGGCCGTCGCGGCCAATCGGCGCGTAGATGTCGAGACCATAGCGCACGCCCGTCGCGAAGTCGTCCGAGCCGTGTCCTGGCGCCGTATGCACAACGCCCGTGCCCTGATCGAGCGTGACGTAGTTCGCCAGCACAGCGAGGGACTCGCGCGGGTACAAAGGATGCTGAAACGCCAGCCGTTCGAAGAACGATCCGTCGATCGACGCCAGCTTCGTCCCAAAGGAACGGCCGGTGGCCTGCGCCACCCGGTCCGCCAATGCGGCGGCGACGATGACCGCGCGACCTTCGACCTCAAACGCCCCGTATTCATGGTCCGGGTGGAACGCCACGCCGAGATTCGCCGGAATCGTCCATGGCGTCGTTGTCCAGATCAGGGCAGAGATGGCGTGGCCGGCGAGCGATGGAAAGCGCGCGCGCAGCACGGCTGTCGTGTGCGCGGTCGCGTCGAACTCGACGTAGATCGAAGGCGAGGTGTGATTCTCGTACTCGACCTCGGCTTCGGCGAGCGCGGTTCGATCGCGCAGACACCAGTGGACCGGCTTCTTGCCTTTGTAGACGAGGCCGCGTTCGACGAAGGCGCCAAGCGCCCGCACGATGGTGGCCTGATACTCCGGCCTCATCGTGATGTACGGATTGTCCCAATCGCCCATGACGCCCAGGCGCTTGAAATCGTCCCGCTGCAGGCCGACGTACTTCTCCGCGTAGTCGCGGCAGGCGCGCCGGAACTCGACGGGTGACCGGTCCTTGGCCGCCGCGCCCAGTTCCTTCTCGACGTTCAGCTCGATGGGCAGGCCGTGGCAATCCCAACCGGGCACGTAGGGCGCGTCGTACCCGCTCATGCTCCGGGCGCGGACGATGATGTCCTTCAGGATCTTGTTGAGCGCGTGGCCGATGTGAATCTGGCCGTTGGCATACGGAGGGCCATCGTGCAGCACGAAGCGCGGCCGGCCGCGACGCGCGTCACGGAGCCGGCCATACAGACCGTCGGCATCCCAGCGGGCGATCGTCTCCGGCTCGGTGGCCGGAAGATTCGCCTTCATCGGGAAGTCGGTCCGCGGGAGATTGAGGGTGTCCTTCCAGTCGCTCATGAGGGGGGCCTAAACCCTCATTCTATATGGGGATCGCATGGGCGCCCGATCAGCCCGGCGGCCAGGCCAGTGATCGGCCCCCCAGCACATGCAGGTGGACGTGAAACACCGTCTGGCCTGCGGCGGCGTTGCAGTTGAAGACCGTCCGGAAGCCGCCGTCCGCAACCCCACGCTCGGCGGCAATCGCGGCCGCCCGGCGGACCATCTCGCCAACCAGGCCATCATGCGCAGCTGTCAGGTCGTTCAACGTCGCCACGTGGGCCTTCGGGACGATCAGCACGTGCATGGGCGCCTGGGGGTTGATGTCGTTGAAGGCGAAGAGACGGTCGTCCTCATAGACCTTGGAGGCGGGAATTTCGCCCGCGATGATGCGGCAGAACAGGCACGACATGAGCGGATTATACGGTCCGCGCCGGACGCGTGTAGCGTCGCTGTCCTTCGTCAAGTGCCGGACTCTCGTGGAGTTCCGGACTGTCCGTGGCGCTCCGGACTGTCCGTGGAGCCCCGGACCTTCAGGTCCCGGGCAAAGGCCGCCGTGCTGCGATGACTCGTGGTATCCCCGCGAGATCCGGCCTCGCGCCCACCCAATGCAGTCCCGCCAGCCGCACCAACGTTTCGACGCGGTCCGCTTGGCCTTGACCGATTTCCATGACCAGTGTGCCGCCTGGCCGGAGTGCACGGGCCGCTTCAGGCAGCAGTGCACGAATGACGTCGAGGCCGTCACGTCCGCCGAAGAGCGCGAGTGTGGGCTCGTAGTCGCGCACGTCCCGTGACAAGGTCATGCGGTCGTCCACCGGCACATACGGCGGGTTCGACACGATGACGTCGAAGTCACCCGACGAGGACGCGGTTAGCGCGGACTCATGGAACCGAACCGCACCGGCGACGCCCAGTCGGGCGGCGTTCTCGCGCGCGATTTCGAGCGCCGCCCGGGAAATGTCGGTGGCTTCGACCTCGGTCGCGGGTGCTTCGAGCGCAATCGTGACGGCGAGACACCCCGAACCCGTACCGATATCGAGCACCCGGGCCGGACCGGGGCGTGAGGCGAGTTCCGGTCGCTGAAGCACCTCGAGAGCCGCGTCGACGACATCTTCAGTTTCCGGCCGCGGAATCAGCACGGCCCGAGAAACCAGGAACGGACGGCCATAGAACTCGCGCTCGCCTGAGATGTAGGCCACCGGTTCGTGGCTGCGGCGCCGCTCGACTGCGGCGAGCAGGGCAGCAGAAAAATCATCCGGCGCGAGAGCGTCCTGATGCGTCAACCAGCGAGCCATGTCCCAACGCAATACGTGACGCGCCAGCACACTGACGTCCTGGCGAGCGGCGGCCGGGTCATGGCCTGCGTCCACCAGCACCGACGCGGCGTGTCGGGCGACCGAGGCCAACGTCGGCAGGGCCATCGTCATCTGGACACTCTGTGGACAGCCGAAGTGGCGCGCCGGCCTCAGTCCTCGTCTGCTCCGTCGCCCTTGGTGGCTTGATTCAGCTTGTCCGACTGCGTTCGTTCTTCCATTTCGTCGATCAAGCCCTGCAGGTCGCCATCGAGCGCGGCGGTGAGCTGGTGCATCGTGTAGTTGATGCGGTGGTCGGTGATCCGGTTTTCTTTGAAGTTGTACGTCCGGATCTTCTCGGACCGTTCACCCGTACCGACCTGTCCGCGGCGCTCACTTGCGATGGCATCCTGCTGCTTGCGCAGCTCCATCTCGTACAGGCGCGATCGGAGCACACGCATGGCCTTCTGGCGATTCTTGATCTGGGACTTCTCGTCCTGCTGCGAGACGACCACGCCGGTGGGGAGGTGCGTCAGCCGCACCGCCGAGTAGGTCGTGTTGACACTCTGGCCGCCCGGGCCGCTCGAGCAGAACGTGTCGATGCGCAGGTCCTTCGCATCGATCTGGATGTCCACTTCCTCCGCCTCCGGCAGAACCGCCACGGTGGCCGTCGATGTGTGGATGCGCCCGCTGGCTTCGGTGACCGGCACACGCTGGACGCGGTGAACACCGCTCTCATATTTCAGACGCCGATAGGCGCCCTTGCCTTCGATCGTCGCGATGACTTCCTTCAACCCGCCCACACCGGTGTCGTGGCTGGAGAGGATCTCGATTTTCCAGCGTTGACGTTCGGCGAAACGCGAGTACATGCGGAACAGGTCGGCCGCGAAGAGCGCCGCCTCGTCGCCGCCGGTGCCGGCCCGGATTTCCAGCACGACGTTACGATCGTCATTGGGATCACGAGGCACGAGCAGCGCGCGCAATTCGATTTCAAGGGCCTCGGCGCGGCGGTCCAATGCGGGCAGTTCTTCCGCCGCCAACGCCTTCAGGTCGGCATCGCCGCTCGCGGCCATCTCATGTGCATCGGTCAATTCCCGATCCACCTGCTGAAACTCATGAAACTTGTCGACCGTTTCCTGCAGATCGGCCAGCGCCTTGGTGTGAGTGCGATACGTTGGCGGATCGGCCTGAATGACGGGGTCGCCGACGAGGCGCATGAGCTCGTCGTAACGGGCGGCCACGGATTTCAGCTTGTCGAGGACCTGCGGGGTCATGGATGGGGTGCAGCTCCTCCGGACACGGGCGGCAGAAAGGCGACCTCGTCGCCCGGGCCGACCTGCGTGTCCATGGTGGCGAACTCGGAGTTGACGGCGCAGGACATCGTGTCACGCATGATGCCCACGTCGGGACGGGCCTCGGCCAGCGCGCGCCACACGTCGCGCACGGTGGCACGGTCGGCGACATCGCAGGACCACTCGTGCAGGCCGGCGAGATCGCGAAGGCGCGCGAAACACAGCACCGTCACGCGCATGCGCGCTCCAGCGCCTGTCGCTTCATCCCTTCATCGTTGGGATCGGCGACCGGACCTTCGACCCAGGCCTCCCCGTCTTCGAAGAACTCATGCTTCCAGACTGGGGCGATCTGTTTGACGCGCTCGATCGCGTACCGGCACACCTGAAACGCCGCCGCGCGGTGCGCGCTCGCCGCGGCGATGACGACGCTCGCCTCGCCGACTGACAGCCGGCCGACCCGGTGGTGGACAGCCACGACCGCCTCGGGCCATTGAGCGGCCACTTCGACGCTGATGCGCTCGAACATCTTCATGGCCAGCGCCGCATGCGCCTCGTACTCCAGAAAGCGCACCCGACGGCCTTGATGCGTGGCGCGAACGACGCCAACGAACGTGCACACCGCGCCACAGCCCTCGCCGCGCGTCTGGAGCGCTGATTCGACGGCCGCCACGAGGGGTTCCACCGTCAGGACGGCGTCGGCGACGGCGTGAGGCACGACGGACATCAGGTCAGTTTAGTTGAGGTTCCGGGTTCCGGGGGGCCGAGGTTCCAGCCTTCTGGGTTCGAACTTCCCGAGTCGACGGTCGCGGGCCTGGGTTCTGATTCGCGGTTCTACTACGTCCCCAGACCCAATGGCCCGTGTCCGTGCCCAAGGCCGGGTGCATGTTCGATTGCGCGGGTGACATAGATTTTGGACGACCCGACCGCGTCGAGCAGCGACGCGCCGAGGGCAAGTTGCGCGGCAATGGCGGATGCAAAAGTGCAGCCCGTGCCGTGCGTGTGCCTTGTCGCGATGCGAGGGCTGGCGAACTCGGTGAACGTGATGCCATCGAAAAGGACGTCGACCGCATCCCCGGTCAAGTGTCCGCCTTTGACGATCGCGGCGCGCGCGCCGGCCTCGACCATCAGCGCCGCGGCGCGCCGGGCACTGGAGACGTCCGTCACCCGGAGTCCGGTTAGCGCTTCGGCCTCAGGGATATTGGCCGTGACGACAGTGGCCAGGGGAAACAGACGCGATCGCAACACGCCGATCGCCGCGTCATCGAGCAGCGACGCGCCGCCCTTGGCAACCATGACCGGATCCAGCACCACTGGCGACAGCCGATGACGCGCAAGCGCTTGCGCCACGGCTGCCGCGATGCCCGCGTTGGCCAGCATGCCGATCTTCACCGCGTCGGCGCCAAGATCGGCGATGACGGCGTCGATCTGTGCGACGACGAGCTCGGGGGGCAACGCCAGGACGGCGGTGACCCCGAGCGTGTTCTGCGCTGTGATGGCCGTGATCGCGCTGGTCCCGTGGACGCCGTGCGCGGTAAACGTGCGCAAATCCGCCTGAATGCCGGCGCCGCCGCTCGAGTCGCTGCCGGCGATTGTCAGTGCGGTGCGCATTTGACTAGAATCCTTTCGTGGCCGCACCCATGCAGACCTCCACGTTGCTCGACTACTCGCTGCGCCAGGCGACTTCCGCGACGCCGATTCGCGTCGCGTCCGTGGCGCTCGCCGTGGCTGTGACGGCCGCGTCCGCCCAGTTTACGATGCCGGTTCCGTTTACGGCCGTGCCGTTCACCTTCACGCCCATGGCCGTCCTGTTGACGGCCGCAGCGCTGGGTTCGCGTCTCGGCGCGTTGTCGCAGGTGCTGTATGTTCTGCTCGGCGCCGCCGGCCTCGCCGTGTTCTCACCGTCCGGTACGCTGCCGCCCGGTATCCTCCGGCTGGCCGGCCCGACCGGCGGCTACCTGATGGCCTACCCGGTTGCTGCGTTCGTGACCGGATGGCTGACCGAGCGCGGCTGGGATCGGCGCTATCTCACGGCTGCCGCCGCCATGTTGCTCGGCCTCGGCGTGATCTACGCCGGCGGTGTCTCGTGGCTCACCGTCGCCTACACCCATTCGGTGGGGGCGGCCGTCACGATGGGACTCGCGCAGTTCGTCGTGTTCGACGTGTTGAAGATTGCCGCCGCGGCACTCGTGCTGCCACAGGCATGGCGCTTCCTCGGCCGCCGCGCCTGACACGTCACTTCCCGAAGATCAGCAAATACTGATAGCGGAGGAACGTCTCTTCCTTCATGAGGCGCAGGCCCGCAACCTGTGCGTCGCGCCGCACAATCTCGGGTGCCAGGCGTTCGTCGAGCGGCGGACCAGGACCGCCCGCGCCGTCGGTCTTGAAGTCCACGATCCCGAGCCGCCCGTCAGGCGCCAGCGACTTGGCGACGTTCCGCAGGAAGGTGATCCGGTCCGGCTGGGGTATCTGCGGGTAGGTGTCCACCATCAGCGCCGCGTGAAGTCCCGGTGGCAACCGGGGATCGTCGGACGTGCCGAGGACCATCCGCACGTTCGCCGGCCGTTGTTCGCTCACGCGTCGGCTGATTGAATCGAGCATCTCTTTCTGGACGTCCTCGGCGTAGACGATGCCATTCACCTGCACGCGGCGCGCGAGCCGCACAGTGAACCAGCCGCCTCCGGCGCCGATGTCCGCGACCTTCGAGCCGTCGGCGATGCCAAGCGCGTCCATGATGCGATCCGGCTGTTGCCACTCTTCCCGATCAGGGCCCTCGAGAATGGCGAGATCTTCAGGCGGAAACAGCCGGTGAGCCGTCCCCTGGCCCGCCACGATCGGGCTCAACACAAGGACGAGGCCGACAACCGCCGAGAGCATGTCGCGCATTCGATGTTCCGCCCCTTGACGCGCTTCACCCACGCGGGTTGAGACCGAGGACGACCTTCTCGAGTTCTGCGGCGAAGTCCGCATGCGGGTTTTCGAAGTGGTAGTGGATCACGCGACGGTCGACGGCCGCGAGCGCGTCGAAATCACCGAACGCCTGCGCATGCTTCAGCGTGCTGAATGAGTAACTCATGCCCGGCACCGGCGTCGCCTGTTCGTCCGCCGAGGTCAGCAGCAGGAAGACGCCCGTATTCGGGCCACCCTTGTGGTACTGGCCGGTCGAGTGCAGGTACCGTGGGCCAACGCCGTAGGTCGTCGCCATCGGACCGCGCTGACGCAGCGCTGCCCGGAGCCGCTCGATGACGTCTCGGCGCCCGTCCTCCGCTGAAAGGTAGTCGAGGATGGCCAGATAGGGCCGGCCAGCAGCCGAGGGCGCGTCCGCGAGACGCTCGCGTCGTGAGTAGCCGGGGCCCTGCTCGAATGGCGGCTCGACGCGGAACGCGCCGGTGGTCCGCTGTGCGTCGAGTTGCGCCTGCGTGTGCACCTTCGCGCTCCTCACGTCGGGTTCATCGAACGGATTCAGCTCGAGCACGGCGCCAGCGACGGCCGTCGCGAACTCCCAGCGGAAGAACTCCGCGCCCAACTGCGCCGCCGAGGCGTCGATGCGGAACACCGGATGCCCCGCGGCTTCGAACGCCGCCGCAGCCTTGCGCACGTCGTTCGAGTCCGGCGTCAGCACGGCGACGAACGCACGATCGTCCCCGTACTCCTCGGCCGGTCCGATCGGCTCGGACACGACAGGCAGGATGCCCTTGCCCAGCTTGCCGGTACTTTCGGCGACGAGTTGTTCGATCCACGCGCCGAGGGGCTCGAGCGACGAGGGCGCGAGCACCGTCATCTTGTCCCGTCCGGTCCTGGCATGGCCGCCGATGAATGCGCCCAGCCTCAGCCCCGGGTTCGTGGCATCGTCGAGGCGGCACTGATCCGCCATGGCTTGCGCGGGACCGATGAGATCGCCGGGGGCAATGCCCACGAGCGCCGCCGGCACCAGACCAAACAGGGACAGCGCCGAGTAGCGCCCTCCGATATCGGAGGGGTTGATGAAGGTGTGTCGGTAGCCGGAATTCGCGGCGTGCGTGACGAGTTCAGTGTTGGCGTCCGTGATGGCGGCGAAATGCCGGCCGGGTGACGGTACGGTGTTGGACATCACGGACCAGAAGTGGCGCTCGAGCGAGGTGACTTCGATCGTCGACCCGCTCTTGCTCGAGACGAGGAAGCACGAGCGTGTGGGCACCAGCGCCTCGGTCGTGTGGCGGATCGTGCGCTCATCCGTGGTGTCGAGGACGATGAGGCGGTTCCGTGCGCCTGACGCACCGAGCACGTCCCGCAGCACTTCGGCGCAGAGGCTGCTGCCGCCCATGCCGAGCAGGTAGATGTCAGTCATGCCGTCGCGGGCCAACTCGTCCACGAATGCCGTCACGGCCTCGACGTGGGCCACCATGCCCGACGGGGCATCCAGCCACCCCAAGCGGTTCCGAATTGAGGCATACACGGCGGGCGCCGCTCCGTCCCCGACGAACGCCTCAGGGTCTCGACGCCAGATCCGGGATGCGAGGTTGCTCGTAACCAGTTGTGTCAGAACGGTATCCATGGCTCTCACAGGATAGCTGAGTCGCCGGGCCCGGTCCTGGAAGGTCGGGGTCCGGAATCGATGGTCCGTGACGCCCTGGACCTTCAGATCCAGGGCCGGCGCGGGCCCGAGGCCGTATAATCAGATCATGATTAACGTCACTGAAACGGCGGCGGAGAAGATCAATGACCTGCTGACCGAAGAGAACAAGCCGGGCGCGGGCCTGCGCGTGTTCGTGCAGGGCGGTGGCTGCTCTGGATTCCAGTACGGCCTGATGATTGATGAGGGCGAAGGCGACGCCGAGGCAGACAAGGTGTTCGAAGTGAACGGCGTGCGCCTGTTCGTCGATCCCATCAGCCTGCGCTATCTCAACGGTGCGGAAGTCGATTTCGTCGACAACAACATGGGCGGCGGTTTCACCATCAAGAATCCGAACGCCAAGTCGACCTGCGGCTGCGGGTCGTCCTTCAGCGCGTAGCCGCAAGAAGACCGGGCCCCGTTCGCGCCCGCCCGTGGTGCGCGGGCGCCACGGCGTGACACTCGGCCCGGCTCCGACGTCCATGCTTTCGCCCGATCAATTCGTCGACACGCGTCGCCCGGCCGGCGGCCGCCGGTCAGGCAAGCGCGACTTCATCGTCCACGTCTTCCTCCGCCAGAACGGGCACCTCAGCGCTGACGATCTCGTGTCCATCATCCGCGCGGAGGACGCCCGGATCAGCCGCGCGACCATCTATCGCACGATCCAGTGGATGGTCGAGGCGGGCATTGCGCGCCGCGTTGATTTTGGTGACGGCAAGATCCGCTTCGAGCACGCGTACGGGCACCCGCGGCATTTCCACCTGCTCTGCAAGAACTGTCAGCAATCCTTCGAGTTCCTGAGTTCCGACATCGAGGCGCACCTCGAGGACGTGTGCGCCGCGCGGCGGTTCAGTGCGTCGCAGACCGTGCTGCAGGTCTACGGCACCTGCGAGCGGTGTCAGGCCGGTCTTCCGCCGGCGCCGCCAGCCGTGCCGACGGAAACGGTGTTCGCGCGCGACGCGTTGCGTGTGGCCATTGCGACCGAGCAGTCCGGACTCGCGTTCTACACCCGCGCCGCGAAGCTGGCGAAGGATCCCCGCGGTAAGAAAGTGTTCGCGAAGCTCGCTGAGGAAGAGAAGGAACACCTCGGCACCTTGCAGTCGCGCTATCGCCAGCTCGTCCTGCAGCACTCGGACCTCGAAGCGCAGCCGCCGTTTCTGTTCTTCAAGAGCGCCGCGCGCGGATTGTTCGCCGGCGGCGTGGACGAACTCGCGGCTGATGGCGTGGACGATCGCGAGGCGTTGCGCATTGGCATCCGCTGCGAACGCGAGTCGCACCGGTTCTTCAAGAAGTACGGCGAGCGGCTCGATGAATCCGAGGGCAAACGCATCTTCCTCGAGTTCGCGGACGAAGAGCGCCAGCACTTCGAGTTGCTGGTCCGCGAGTTTCGATCGCTCGTCGCCCGGTCACGGACCTCGGCCGCGCGCGGCAAGCGGCGCGTGGCTGCTCGATGATCGATCTCCACATGCACACGACGGCCTCGGACGGCCGGTCCACACCCGAAGCGCTGGTCAGGGAAGCCGCGGCGGCCGGATGCCGCACCATGGCCGTGACCGACCACGACACGGTGGCGTCCGTGCCCGCGGTGCGAGCCGCGGCGCGGGCCGCGGGCCTGGGCTTCGTCCCGGGAATTGAGATGACCGCGGTCGATGGTGATCGCGATATTCATATCCTCGGCTACTTCGTCGATACGGACGACGCCGACTTCGATGCGTTTCTCGTCGAGCAGCGGGCGCTGCGCCGCGAGCGGGTGACGGCGATGGCTGAACGGCTCGCGTCTCTCGGCGCACCCGTCGATCTCGACGACGTGGTTGCTGCCGCGGCGTTGTCGGGCCGCGCGATTGGCCGGCCCGCCGTGGCCTCGGCGCTGGTGGCGGCCGGTCACGCGCGCGATCTGCAGGATGCGTTCGATCGGTATTTGGCCGAAGGCCGCCCGGGTCACGTACGGCGTACCGGCGCATCGCCCGTGGCGATCGTGGAGTGGATTCGGCGCGTGGGAGGATTCGCCTCGATTGCCCACCCGGGCAAGTACGGCCGCGACGATCTGATTCCGCAACTGGCAAGCGCCGGCATGGCGGCCATCGAAGTGTTTCACCCCGATCATCCTCCCGCGGATGTCGAACGCTATCGTGTGCTGGCGAGCACACTGGGGTTGGCCATGACCGGCGGGTCGGATTACCACGGGCCGGGCACCGTCCGCGCCCCGGCGCTTGGCCGCATTGGGTTGACCGAAGATGCCTTCCAGGCTCTGATGTCTCGCGCGACGGGCTCGTCGCCGGCATGATGCGATGAGTTCGCGTTCCGGCCCGGTCCCCCTCATCCAGTTCGCTCGCGTCGTGAAGGAATACGGGGGCAATGAGCCGCTGCGCGTGGACGCGCTCGCCGTCGGACCAGAGGATCGCATCGTCGTGTCGGGGCTCGATGAGGCCAAGGCTGAGACGATGGTGCATCTCATCAGCGGCGCGGCGCTGCCCGACGAGGGAAGCGTGGTGATTGCCGGACAGGACACGCGCGAGATCGCGACGGACACGGACTGGCTCCTGTCGCTCGATCGGTTCGGTGTCGTGACGCGGCGCGCGCTACTCCTGGACACCCTGTCCGCGGCCGCGAATCTGGCATTGCCGATCACCGTCTCCATCGACCCCATGAGCGACGAGACGCGCCGCAGGGTCGAGGGGCTCGCGGCGGAAGTCGGGCTCGCGCCGGACCGGCTCGAAGCTCCGAGCGGATCGCTGAACGCGCTCGATCGGGTGCGACTGCATGTGGCCCGCGCGCTTGCGCTCGGCCCGACGCTGCTGCTGCTCGAGCACGCGACGCGCGATTTGCTGGACGACCACGGACGAATCGAGATCGGACGGATGCTGAAACGCGTGTCGGCGGCACGCGGCGTTGGGTGGCTCGCCTTTGCGGACGATCGCGTGTTTGCCCTCGAGAGCGGCGGGGCCCGGTGGCGGCTCGACGGGGGCACCGGTCGACTGACGCGACAGCGATGGTGGCGGAGCTAGTCGCAGGGATACTCAGGACGTGGAGGGACGAACGCGGTGACGAAGACGCTGGTGTTATTCGATATTGACGGCACGCTGCTGCAGACGCTCGGCGCCGGCATTCGCGGCATGAATGCGGCGTTCGGCCGCCTGCACGGATATCCTGACGCGCTCGACGGCATTGCCATCGCGGGTCGCACGGACCTGTCGATTGTCAGCGACGCGTTCGGGAAGGTAGGACTGCCCGCTGGCATGGCGAACGTCCACGCATTGCGTGACGCGTATTTCGATCAGTTGGGGTCCGAGCTCGCCCGTCCCGTGGAGGGATTCTTCGGGGTGCTCCCGGGCGTTCCGACGCTGCTCGACGAGCTCGAGCGGAGAGACGATGTGGCGGTGGGGCTGCTCACCGGCAACTTCGTCCGTGGTGCCGAGATCAAACTCGGCCATTTCGATTTATGGCGGCGATTTTCTTTCGGGGCCTTCGGCGATGACCATCTCGATCGCCGGGACCTCGTGCCGGTCGCGGTTCGTGCGGCAAGGGCCATGGGTATCGATCCGGGCACGGTGATCGTCATTGGCGATACGCCGCTCGACATCGCATGCGCGCACGCACACGGCGCGATGGCGCTGGCGGTCGCGACGGGGCCCTACACGGTGTCGCAGTTGGCGCACGCCAACCTCGTGGTGGAGACGCTGGAGGCCTTGCCGATCGGATGGCTGACGGACCTGGATGCCGCGGGACGGCAGGTTAGTGGAGGGTAGGAAGGCCCTCGCGGGGGAGGCCGCTGATCAGGCGCCGCGGGACGACCGGGGGCAGGTCGTCCGCAACCGCCGCATGAGGACTAGCTGTCGAGCAACCGAACGTCGGCCGCGCGCGGCCCTTTCGGCGACTCTTCGACGGAGAATTCCACGCGCTGACCTTCGCGGAGCAGCTCGAACACTGCACCCCGAACGGCCGAACGATGGAAGAAGTGCTCCACGCCGCTTTCGTCGCGGATGAAGCCGAACCCTTTGTCGATCAGCAGACGTGCAATCGTGCCGTTTGGCATGATTGTTCCTTTGACGAGAGGCCGTTGCCTCGGACCAGTATCAAAAAAGCTAACCCGATGGCCAGTCTAGGCAGGGGAGTTCAAGCAAGTCAAGGCACCAATCGGCGAGGCGGCGACGGAGTATGTAGGGAGGGTCTGAGCGTTGCCGGAGCAAAGTACCGGGTCAGCACGTTGAGGCCCGTTAGGGAAACCGCTGAAGAGGGAACGCTATGAACCCATCAGGCCCACCGACGCCGGTCCACCCGAGCGCCTTCGTCTTGATCACCGTTCCGTTTCTGCTGATTGCTCTCATTCCGCTCGCGTGGGGTGCCCGTGCGCAATGGGCGAGGGGCGAATTGGCGCGTCACGGCGAGGTCGTCCCCGGCCGCGTGACCGAGCTGCGCTTCGTCGCGTCCAACCCGTCGGCGGTCCAGCAGAGCTCGCGTGGCGGTTTGGCGAGAGGCGAATCGCCCGTTGTCGCGTTCACGACGCGCGCGGGTGAGGATCGGGTGGTGGTGGGCAGCGTCAACCGGCGTCCAGCCCCATGGGTGGTGGGTGGCGCGGTGGAGGTCGTCTACGATCCGGCCGACTCCAACCACGCCGATCTCCGCACCGAGGTCGCGGGCTGGAGTTTCTGGTTTGGGATCTGGTGCGCCGTCGCTGCGCTTCCGGCTGCGATCGCGTGCCTGCCGATCGCGCTATGGTTGCGCCAGCGACGCGCGCGCGGAACCGCCACCGGGCAGGCAGGACTGCCCTGATCAGTGGCAGGTCTCGGTCGCGCCGGTGGCGATTGAGAACGAAGTCTTGCGAGCAAGGAGTGGTGGACCAGAACAGTGTCAGTTGGAACCAGCTCCTTGCCGTGGCTGAGGCGGATCGACATCCTCAGCGGCGGGTAGGTCCTGGCTGGTCAGTCTCGGCGCTCCTGGCGCTTCTCACCGAAGCCGCTCACCTTGTGCTCTACGACGGAGTCTGCCGGCAAGCTGTTCGATCGCGCCCAGACGCGTACGACCGCCACTCGAACAGCCGCAGCGGTTCCAACAGTTGTTCTTGTCGCAAGAAATTGCGTTCGACGGAATTGGCTCTATTGGATCCGCCGTAACCGCCCACGCATTCAGCTAGTTGCGGGCGATTGAGAGGGGGAAGGGAAGAGTGGTGGACCAGACCGGGATCGAACCGGTGACCTCATGAATGCCATTCATGCGCGCTCCCAACTGCGCTACTGGCCCACGCGGGAACGTGAGAACTCCGAATTATAGGACGCTTGGTCGCATCAGGTCAAAACGAGGGCCGGCGCGCGGAAGTGGACGCCTGTCGGGCTGGGCTACGATGCGAACCTGGGGTCGAATCCTCATATGCGTCCGCAGCCGCTGCTCCCGGAAGAGATCGAAGAACATCGCGACGCCACCTGGCGACGCGACGCGACCCGGTGCGTCAACACGGTCCTGGAGGCTGAGCGATTTATCGAACACGTGGGATTTGCCGCCTGTCTGACCGACTCACGACGGTCGGGGCCCTCTCTCTACGTGGCCGTTTGTGGCAGGCGGGATGCCGTGATGCCCCGCAACGTGCAGAAGGATCCCGAAGCGTCGTTCACGTGGCACCTCAAGGACGACCTCGTGAAACGCGGCAAGGTGTACTACGCCAAGCTCGCACGCGGGAAAGCCCTGTTCATCGCACCGCGAATGATTCCGTATTTTCACGCCGTCTGGGGCATCCGACGAGCGGACGAGAAGGCGCGTCTCAGCGCGCCGGCTCAGGCGATCCTGCGCGTGCTGCGACGCGAGTGGGAAATGAGCACCGCCGACTTGCGCAAGGACTCCGGTGTGGTCGACCGTCAGGCCTTCACGCGGGCTCTTGATGAACTGCAGGCCGCGATGGTGGTCGTCCCGAGTGAGGTCTACTACGAGCCGAAATTCACCTACATCTGGACGCTCGGCATCGGACGATTCCCACATGCCTTGCGCCGGCGGGTGAACCGCGCGACGGCCGCACGCGAAATCGCCCGCTGCTTCCTGGCCGGCGCCGGCATGACCACCCGCGGCGAACTCGCTCGCGTCAGCGGCCTCTCACGTCCCGAAGCCGGCCGAGGGAACCGAGCCCTCGTCGCCGAAGGTCACGCCTCCATGCTCGAGCCAGGTGTGTACCGGCTCACGGTGTAGCGCCAGGACTGGAACGCCGTCGTCACCGGCGGCGCGACGGGCCATGTGGCGCAGTCTCGAACCAGCGCTGTACATCTGCCGGCATTCCGTGCATGATGAGCACGGCGGAAAAGGTTCAGGGCATTGGGCTTAGGGCTCGAGGCCCAGGGAAGGCCGCAGGCGGCTACGAACTCGTGCTGACTTTCGCAGCCCGCGTGAGCCATCGGGCAAGTTGTTGGGCTGCCTCGTCCGGAGTCGCCCCGTAGAACGGCATGAGTGCAGTTGTCGCCCCGCGGCGCGCGAGCTGTGCGCGCCACTGGTTCCGGCCGACTGGGAGTACCTCGATCACGTACGGCCGTCCGTTGATCGTTTCATTGATGCGAATGACGTTCACGATGGCTGTTACTACTCCGTCACGGATGTATCGCGGTGATGTCAGATTCTAGTGGTGTGACGCGAAGGCGCAAGCGAAAGCGGGTGCGAAGCTGCACCTCGACAGGGCGAAGCGCGCAGTTTGTTCCGCGTCAGTCAGAAAATAGTTGTGACGTGACGGAACATGCACAGCCAATCCACGGATCTTCAACAGGATTTCCACAGCGGTGAGGTGCGGCCCCATTTGCGCTAGGACTTTCGCTCGCCGCTTCGTCTGCTGGACGCTGCTCGCGCTCGTCGTTGCGGCGCCGGCAGGTGTCGGCGCGCAGACGTCCATTGCCGACTCCCTCTACCGGGTCTTCCTTCGCACCGGCGAAGCGCTGCCGAGCTATGGCGAACCTGCCGTGGTTGGCGATCGCGTTGTCTTCAATCTCATCGTCGGGGCGCCGACCGATTCGCCCAATCTGCAGCTCGTGAATCTGCCGACCAACCGGATTGATCTGCCGAAGACCAACCGGTACCGCGAGACGAAGCGCGCGGCCTTCTACGGCGAGACGCGCGGTGAGGCGGAGTACGCGGCGATGACGGCCGAAGTGGCGCGCACGCTCGACCAGCTTGCCGCCGTTCCCGATCCTCGGCAACGCCTCGCTCTGGCTGAGGAGGCCCGCCGACGGTTGCTCGAATGGTCGAACGAGCACTTCCTTTATCGCTCGAGCGACATTCGCGAGCTGGCGGGGATGTTCGACGATGTGATCAACCAGTTGAGGCTGGCGGCGGGCCAGCCCAAGCTCAGCTTCGACATCGTTGCCAAGCCACCCTTGCGCGAGCGGCTGCTGCCGGCGCCCACGCGCCGCGAAAGCGTGACGCTCGCGCTGATGGCCGCGAAGACCGCCGACATCGCAGAGGAGCGGGTCTCGATTCTGCGCCTCGCCGAAGCGCCGGCCAGGGCCGAGAGTCCCTCGTTGGCCCGGATTGTCACCGCGCGGCTGACCGCGGAAATTCGCGCCGGCAGCGCGTATGCCGCGCTCACCGCCGCGCTGCTGAAGCGCGCCGAGGATGCCCGGCGACGGGGCGACGTCATGGCCGTGAAGCGCCTGCAGGTGGAGCTGGTCCGCCGCGATCGCAGCCTGGGTCGACTTCGTCCGCTGGAGATGAAGGCCCTTGCCACGGAATTGCAGGGCACGCTGCGCGCCACGGCGGCGTTCAGACGCGCGCTCGCGAACTACAACCAGCAGCGAGGGACCCTGCGCGCGTACAACGTGAAGGTACGGCCCATCTTCTCGGGAATTGCGGCGGCAACGCCCGTCGTCGCGGCTGTCCGCGAGCTCCACGCCGCGACGCGTCAGCAGCTGTCGTCCACCGAGTTGCGGTTGCGCGCGCTCCAGGCGCAGGCGCAAAAGATTCGGCCGCCGCGGACGTTGACAGGGACGCACGCCACGCTCATCAGCGCGATTCGGATGGCGCGCGAGTCGCTGACCCGCCGCCAGCTCGACGGCTCTCGTCTGCCGACAACGCCCGGGCCCGCTGCGTCGGCCGCGGCGGGAGCGCTGCTCCTGACGCAGCAGGCACGCGCGGATCTCGCCACGAGTCTCCGCCCGCCGACCATTCAGTGACACACTGAACCTGTCCATGCAACGTCGTGTGCTCATCCGGGCGCGCGGGCTTGCCTCCTTCCGCAACGCCCTCCGTCATCTAGCCGTCGAAGGCGGCGTCCTCGCCACGCGCCGGCGCGTCGTGGTCGTGCCCACGCGCGCGTCCGCTGAACTGTTGCGCCAGACGATCGAAGCGTCGTTGAGCAGCGAGACCCGCCCGGCCGTCGTGTTGCCGGACATGCTCACGCGCGATGAGTGGCTCGGCCGGCTGTTCGAAGCCCTGCCGCCCGGACGCCGCTGGCTGTCGAAACCCGAGCGGCTGGTTTTGCTCGAGCGTGCCGCCCGCGAGACCCTCGAGCGTCGGCGTCTGGCCGCGCGGCCCTTTCATCTGCGGCCGGGTCTGGTCGCGGCCATGCTGGACTTTCACGACGAACTCAGCCGTCGTCAACGCAGTGTGCGGCGGTTTGCCCGCACGCTGTTCGATGAGCTCCGCGTTGAGCGTGGCACCGATCGAGGCAGCGAGAGCCTGATCAACCAGACCTGTTTTCTGGGTCTCTCGTTCCTGGCGTACGGGCGCGCGGTCGCAGAGAGCGGTGGCGTGGACGAGCATGCCTTGAGGGCTGCGTTGCTGGCCTCGCAGCCGCGCCTGCCATTTGACGACCTGGTGATCGCCGTCGCCGACCATCCAGCCGATCTGCGCGGCCTCTGGCCCGCGGACTTCGATCTGGTCGGACGGCTCCAACACTTGCAGCAGGTGCGGGTGGTGCTGACGGACGAGGCGCACGACGCGGGCTTCCGCGAGCGGCTGGAAGAGCAGTTGCCCGGGATTGAAGAGGATCGCACTGAGACGATCGTGCGATCCCCGAAGGTGGTGGTCGGCGCGCCTGGCCAGGCCGCCGCTCCCGTGTTCCTCAGCCGCGATCGTGAGGAGGAAGTGCGTGACGTGGCTCGGACGATCCGCCACCGCGCGATGGCCAATGAAGCGGTCATGGTCCCCGCCGCGATCGTGTTTCACCGTCCGCTCCCGTATCTCTATCTCGCGCAGCAGGTACTGACCGATGCGCGCGTGCCCTATCAGGCGTTCGACGCCCTGCCGCTGGCTGGCGAGCCTTACGCGGCGCTCCTCGACGTCGTGATGTCGATGGCGCGAACGGGCGGCACGCGCGACTCGACGATCGCGCTGTTGCGGTCGCCGTTGCTGGTCTTCGAAATCGAGGGCACGCCGCTCTCGTTGCGCGATGTGTCCGTGCTGGAAGCCGTGCTCACAGAGCGCCGCTCCACCGGTGACGCCAGTACCTACGCGGCCGAGGTTGACGCGTGCGAATCGGGCGCATCGAGCCGTGCCCGTCGCGTCGCCGTGCAGGCCCGTCGCGCTGCCCGAGTCGCGGCGATGACGCAACATGCTCTCGCGCCCTATCGCGCTGGCGAAACCGCGACGGCGCAGGTGGAGGCCTTGTCATCGTTCCTTCGGGCGCACGAGCGCCGGTTCACGGACGAGCATCACGCGGACGACCGCGCGCGACGCGCCCGGGCAGCGGTCCTCGCCGTGCTCGACGGACTCGCCGAGGCCTTTCGCCGCCACGACGATCACGCCCGCGAACACGACGACCTCGCGTCGATCATTCACCACGCCGTCGAGTCGCACACCTTCATGCCGAGACGAGGACAGGCGGGCGTGCACCTGGTCGATGCTGTGGCCGCGCGATTCGGTGAATTCGACGACACCTATCTCGTCGGGCTCGTGGAAACCGACTGGGCCGAGCGGCAGCGCCGGAGCTTCTTCTACTCGAACGTGTTGCTCAAGGCGCTGGGATGGCCGCAGGACGATGAACAGACGCGCGCGCAGCATGCGGCGTTTCAGGATCTACTGACGCTGTCGCGACACCGCACCCGGCTCTCGGCGTTTCAGCTCGAAGGCGATGCGATCGTCGCCGTCTCGCCGATCGTCGAGTCCTCGCGGGGCCTGCCCGAGGAGGTCGAGCCGACGGCCCCGCGTGGCGGCCTCTTCCCCGACGAACGCTGGACGCGCGAGGGGCCGCTGGCCTCTGCCGGGACCGACGGTGATGACTGGATTGCCCTCCGTCGCCGTCGCCCCGCGCTCGACGGCCGCGACTACGGCGGATTCGTCAGCGCGCGCGATCCCGAAACCTACCGCGTCAGCAAGGTCGATCGCTACGTGGCCTGTCCATTCAAGTACTTTGCCGAGCACGTGCTCGGTCTCAGCGAAGATCGTGACGAAGAGGCCGGTCTTACGCCGCTCGAACGCGGCACGCTGCTGCACTCGCTGTTCGAGGCGTTCTACCAACGCTGGCAGGCGGCTGGCCACGGCGCCATCACGACCACGCTGATTCCTGCCGCCGTGACGATGTTCACGGACCTCATGGAGCAGACGCTTCAGACCCTGCCGCCGGCCGACCGCGTGCTCGAGGACCTGCGCCTGCGCGGATCGATGGTCGCCCCTGGAGTTGCCGCGCGCGTCTTCGAATTGGAAGCGGCGTCAGGGGCCGCGGTGCGCGAGCGACTGCTCGAATACGAACTGAACGGTCCCTTCACGTTCCCGGTGAAATTCGGTTTCGATACGCGCACCATCGAGATCCGGGGTAAGACCGATCGCATCGATGTGCTCGGTGATGGATCGCTGCGCGTCGTCGACTACAAGCTGGGACGGATGCCGGATCTCAATTCCTCCATTCAGATCGCCGTTTATGCGCACTGTGCGCAGGCGGCGCTCGAGCAGCGCGATGGTCGCCCGCATCCCGTCTCGGCCGCCATGTACGTGGCCTTCGGCGACGATCGGCGGCTCGAAGGCCGTCTGCCGGGCGACAACACGGCCATGGCGGTGGCGGCGAAGGCGAGCGAGTTTGCCGGGACGATCGAGAAGATCGAGGCCGGCGAGTTCCCTCCGGCGCCGAAGAAGCCCTCCGAGTGCGTGTGGTGTGGCTTCGCCGGGGTCTGTCGCAAGGAATACCGGATTGAAGACGATGAAGCAGCCGAGTCTGTTTGAGACGGACGACGATCGTCCGGATCCCGAGCCATTGCCGCCCGATCAGGCCGCGCGGGACTTTGCCGTCGATCCGCGGCACGACGTCGTGCTCGAGGCCTCGGCCGGGACGGGCAAGACGCGCGTCCTCGTGGATCGCTACGTCAGGTTGCTCGAACGGGGCGTGGACCCGCGCCATATCCTCGCCATCACGTTCACGCGCAAGGCCGCGGCCGAGATGCGTGACCGGGTCATCGCCACGCTGGCACGTCGCGTGGAGTCCGGGTCGTTTTCCTCCAGCGTCTGGCATCGGCTCCGCCAGCGCATGTCGGATATTCAAATCTCCACGATTGATGCGTTCTGCTTCACGCTTCTTCGCGAGTTTCCGCTCGAAGCCGACGTCGACCCCGCGTTCGAGGTCGCGGATGAAACCGAGATGGCGCGCTTCGCCGTCGAGGCGCTCGACCTCACGCTGCGCGCCGCGCGGGCGCTCGTGCACGACGACGAGACGGTCCGATTGCTGCTCGTGCGCGTGAAGACGCCGGTGTTGCGCGACGCGCTGTCGACCCTGATCGACCGGCGCCAGGTCGGGCTGCCAGCGGTGGCGTCGTTCGTCAAGCGCGAACCAGGTCCCCCGAATGCGGCCGAAGCCGGGGCGCGCTTCGTGCGGGCGCTGCAACTCGCGCTGGCGAGTCTCGCCGGACGGACCGCACTGCTCGTGGACGGCCCCACACGCTCACCCGAGTTCGAGTGGCTGTCGGCGGAACTCGCGGGGTTGGACGAGTTCCCCGCGGGCGATCCGGTGCGCGTGCAGCATCTGCGGCGCCGGCTCGAGGCCTACTTCCTGACACAGAAGGGGGAACCGCGTCAGCGCCTGCACGGCCGCTTCACGCCGGACCTGTTTCCGTCCGCCGACGCGAGGAAATCGCATCAGAAAGCCGTGGCGGCCTTTGCGCCGCATATCGTGGCCGCGATGACGATGCTTGATCGCGATCTCGATCGTTTGCTGGCTCGAGGTCTGCTGCGGTTGCTGGTGCTGGCGGTCCAGAAATACGAAGGGCTGCTCGCCGAACACGCGCTGCTCGATTTTCCGGACATGCTGGATCGGGCGGTGGCGTTGCTCGAACGGCAGGAGGAATTCGCGCGTAGCCGCCTCAAGCTGCAGGCGCGGTATCACCATCTGCTGGTCGACGAGTTCCAGGACACGAGCCGCCGGCAGTGGCGGCTCATCGATCTCCTCATCGCCGCGTGGGCCGAAGGCGAGGGTGTGGCCGACGCAGACACGTCCGTGTTTGTCGTGGGCGACCGCAAGCAGTCCATCTACCGGTTCCGGCACGCCGAGGTCACACTGCTCGACGAGGCGGCGCGCCGCATCGGGAATCTTCGCCCGGGCCGCACGGTTCGCCAGGCGATCACGACCAGCTTTCGCGCGGTGCCCGAGTTGCTCGCGTTCGTCAACACGCTGGCCGCCGAGATGGTGCACGACACCACGCTGGACGAGCGATGGACATATGGCGACCAGGATCGATTCCCGGTGCCCGCCATTGCGGCCGGCGCCCGCCGCGATGGCCGGCCCGTGCTGGGCATCATCGCGCAGCCGACCATGCAGGCCTCTGCCGCGGCGGTGGCCGATGAGGTGGCGCGGCTGCTCTTGACCGCCGTCGTGCGCGATCGCAAGACCGGCGCGCGACCGGCACGGCCCGAGGACATCGCGATTCTGTTCCGTGCGCGTGCCGGTCATCAGTATTTCGAGGATGCGCTCGAGGCGCGCGGCATTCGCACCTACGTTTACAAGGGCCTGGGATTTTTCGACGCGCCAGAAGTCCAGGATCTGCAGGCGCTCATCCGATTCCTCGCGCAACCCGATTCCGACCTGCGCGCGGCGGAGTTCCTGCGGTCCAGATTCGTGCGTCTCGCCGACGAAGCCCTGGCGCGATTGGCGCCCGCGTTTTCGCGCGCCCTCATCGGCGGCGTGGCACTCGATGATCTCGGTGTGCGTGATATCGACGCGGATCTGTTGCGTCGCGCGCGTCAGAGCGTGGCGTCCTGGCTGCATCTGGCCGATCGCGTCCCGCCAAGCGAGTTGCTCGACATCGTCCTTCGGGAATCGGCCTACGTCTTCGAAACGCGCGGGCGGCGACTCGGACAGGCGCGGGAGAACGTCAAGAAAGTGCGTGCACTCGTCCGTCGCGTCGAGAGTCGCGGCTATGCGACGCTGGGGCGGCTCGCGCGCTACTTCGACACGCTGCGCGGGGGCGATGACTCGAATGCGATCGTGGAAGCCGCGGATGCGGTCAACCTCATGACCATCCACGCCGCGAAGGGGCTCGAGTTCCCGATTGTCTTCGTCGTGAATCTGCACGCGTCCGGACGTGGGCGTGGCGGCGGATGTACGGTGATCGAGCGCGGTCCCGATGGTGAGCCCGAGGTGACGTTCGGATCGACCGAGGCAACGGCGCTCGAGGAACGCCGCGACCTGGAGGAACTCCGCCGCCTGATCTACGTCGCGGCGACGCGAGCCCGGGACCGGGTCTATCTGGCCGCTGAAGTCGATGCCCAGGGACGACTTCGCAGAGGAGCACGAAGCCTCGCGTCACTCTTGCCCGCGTCGCTCACCTCGCTCTTCACGATGGCCGCGGCCGGCGGCGAAGTCGAATGGCATACCAGCGCGGGGACGTTCGCGTTCGATGTCTGTCGGCCGTGCGACGAACCGCTGGTCGTACCCGCGGTGCTCGTCGAAAGCGACTCCGAGCCTGACGCCATCGTTCCCGAGTTGTCGTCCAGCGGACAGGCGCTCCTGTCCGCCACCACGCTCGTGAGCGAGGGCAGGACGGAACCGGCATTCGTGGGCACGGGTGGCGGCGATCGGCTCGTCGGCACGGTCGTGCACCGCATGTTTCAGCGTCGCGTCGACGCCGACCAGCTCGATGAGGACCTGTACCAAGCCGCCAGCCGACTCATGCGGCCCATCGATCTCGTGGACGTGGACGATCCGCGGGCAACGGCCGTTGCGGCGGCATCAGCCTACCGCGCGTTGCGCGGCCGGGCAGATGTCGCCACGGTCCTGGCGTCTGGCGCCTGTCACTACGAAGTGCCGGTTTCGTTCGTGGCTCCCGGCAAACCTGACGCCCGGGTGCGGGGAACGGTCGATTGTCTTGTGGCGGGGACCGACGGCACGCTCACAGTGCTCGAGTTCAAGACCGGCCGTCCGAGGCCCGAACACGAGCGGCAGGTGGCGCTGTACGCGCAGGCGCTCGAGGCCGCATTCGGAGCCGGCCCCGTGCGCCCTGTCGTCTTTTACCCATAATCCTCGCGTTCGGAGGCCATCCCTGAGATACACTCTGTGCGGCCGGGTCTATCGGCGGCCGAAACGGAGTCTGGTCTTGTCGCTTACGTGTCCGAATTGCGGGAATTCTGAGAATTTCCTGGTCAAAACGCTGCAGATGCACTTGCTCCGGGTGACCGAGAGCGGGCTGCAGCCTCCCCAGGAAGAGGGCCGGCCGGCACTCGTCGAAGTTTTGTGCGACGAGTGTGACAGCACGGTCGACCTTGACGGCCTTGATGACGCCACGCGTCGTGAGGTGCTCGAGACGCTCGGAGCCCGGTAGCGGGCGCCAGCCTCTTGGCGTGGTCCCGTGCACGATTTTTTCGATATTTTCGGCCTCCCCAGCAGCGCGCCCCCGATGGAAGTCCGCCGGGTGTGCGCTAGGCGCGTGCGCCGATCGCATCCTGATTTTCACGTCGGCGGCCGCACCTCCGCGTTTCTCGATCTGACCGCAGACGGGACGCCGCCGGTCCGTGAAGTGGCCGTCGATTTCGTCGAGATGAGCGTGCTGCTCGACCGTGTGCAGGCCGCGTTCTTTCGCGACGCCTTGTAAGCCCGCCACTCGGGTTCTTCATTTCGCGCTCACTCCAACTATGCGCTTGCACCTGGACGTGCTCGGCTGGCTTCACGCACTTTGTGGCGCATTCGGGGTCGTCTCCGGCACCTCGTTGCTGGTGCTGGCCGTGGGAACGTTCATCGCACAGGGTGCGTTCGGTGGACCGTCGGCGATTGCCGTGTCGGTCGTCTGGACGCTTGGCGCCTGCGCGGTCGCGTTCCTGGCTGGCGGGGCCGCGATGATCGCGACCGGCCGCGCCCTCCTCGCGCGCCGCGCCGGAGGCCGCCCCGCCGCGCTGTGGCTCGCGCTCGTGAACCTTGTCGTGCTGCCGTTCGGCACCGCGCTCGGCATCTATACGTTCTGGGCGCTGCTCAACGACGATGCTCGCCGCGAATTTGGCCGTCGCCCGCGAGCACCGCAGACCTGACACCGGACACCACGGGACTCAGGTTCCGGCTCCGCGTTCGAAGTTGAAAGTTCCCGGCCCCGTAACCAGTAGAATCAGGAAATGGCCCTGCTCACCGAAGCCGACGTCTTGAATGCGCTCCGTGTCATTCAGGATCCGGATCTGCACAAGGACATCGTCGCGCTGGGATTCGTGAAGGACGTGCGGATTGACGGCGGTCGAGTGGCGTTCGTCATCGAACTCACGACGCCAGCGTGTCCGGTGAAAGACATGATGCGCGATCAGGCGCGGGCGGCGGTGTCGGCGTTGAATGGGGTCTCTGCGGTCGACGTGACGATGACGGCCAGCGTGCGCGCGGCCGCGCGGCCGGAGGCGGGAAAACAGCCCATCGACGGCGTCAAGAACATCATCGCGGTCGGCGCCGGTAAGGGCGGCGTCGGTAAAACGACGCTGTCGGTGAACCTGGCCGCGGCGCTGGCGGCACGGGGCAGTCGTGTGGCGATCCTCGATGGCGATCTCTACGGCCCCAACGTGCCGATCATGCTGGGGATCACGGCGCGCCTGGAAACCGATGGCAAGCACATCGTTCCGGCCGAACGGTTTGGCATTCAGACCGTGTCGATGGGCCTGCTGACCGACGACGAGTCAGCGATGATCTGGCGCGGACCGATGCTCCACGGCGCGATGCAGCAGTTCTTTCGCGACGTCGCGTGGAATGACGTCGACTACCTCATCGTCGACATGCCGCCAGGGACCGGCGACGTCGCGCTCAGCCTGAACCAGCTGGTGCCGGTGACGGGCGCCGTGCTCGTGACCACACCGCAGAGTGTGTCGATTGCCGACACACGACGCGCCGTGCAGATGTACCGCAAGCTCAACATTCCGACGCTTGGCCTCATCGAGAACATGAGCCACTTCGTCTGTCCGGGATGCGGCCACGAGAGCGACATCTTCGGCAAGGGCGGAGGCGAACGGCTCGCCGGCGAGCTGATGGTGCCGTTCCTCGGCAACATTCCCCTCTACGAGCCGGTGCGCAAAGCCGGCGATGACGGCGTGCCCATCGTCATCAGCGATCCGCAATCGCCGCCGGCGCTGGCGATCATGGCGGCCGCGGAACGCGTCGCACAGCAGGTGTCGATCGCGTCGTACTCGCGTCGCGCGATTCCGCTCCAGGCCGTCTGACATGCTGTCCATTCCATTCACGAGGACGACGCTCGCCAACGGGCTCGACGTGATCGTCCACGAGGATCATCAGGTGCCGCTCGCGGCCATCAGCGTGTGGTATCACGTCGGTTCGAAGAACGAGGTGCCGGGGCTCACCGGCCTGGCGCACCTGTTCGAGCACTTGATGTTCGAAGGGTCGGAGCACGTGCCGAGCAGCTATTTCGGGCCGCTGCAGCAGGCGGGTGCGGCGATCAACGGGTCGACGAGCACCGACCGCACCAATTACTGGGAAGTGGTGCCCAAAGACGCCACACGGCTGGCGCTGTGGATGGAAGCGGATCGGATGGGGTGGCTGCTGCCGGCCTTGACGGAGTCCCGTCTCGACACGCAGCGCGGCGTGGTCCTGAACGAGCGGCGGCAGAGCTACGAGAATCGCCCGTATGGTCTGGCGCAGTTCGCCATCATGGACGCGTTGTTTCCCGCGTCGCATCCGTATCACTGGCCGACGATCGGCGAGCCGGCCGACCTGGCCGCCGCGACGCTGTCGGA
>JBDTNQ010000033.1:0-36806 GCA_039933635.1 Acidobacteriota bacterium | reverse complement strand
GCCCGGTTGTACGCGGCGGCCGTCCTCGGCGTCGACGCCGTGAAGGTCATCGTCGAGGTCGACGTCTCTCCTGGACTCCCTGGCGTGACGATGGTGGGGTTGCCGGATGCGACGGTGAGGGAAAGCCGGGACCGGGTAAGGACGGCGATTCGAAACTGTGGGTTTCCATTTCCGGTCGATCGTGTGACCGTCAGTCTGGCGCCCGCCGACGTACGAAAGGTTGGCGCGGCGTTCGATCTACCCATCGCGCTCGGCATTCTCGCCGCGTCTGGTGTGCTACCCCATCGGGACCCGTCCGCGTGCACGATCGTCGGGGGCCTGTCGCTCGACGGCAGTGTGCCCGCAATGACCGGCCTGTTGCCGATCGCCGTCGCTGCTCGCCAGCGCAACGAGCCGCTGATCTTCCCTGCGGCCAACGAACCTGAAGCGGCGATCGTGCGGGGCCTTCGCCTCTGCCCGGTTCGATCGCTCGTTGAGGCCGCCCAGGCCCTGATCGAGCCCAGAGGCCGGATCGCCGCTGACGGCCCGCGTCCGGCCGAGCCACCAGATCAGGCTGGCGACGACCTCGCTGACGTGCGGGGACAGGTTGCAGGACGACGGGCGTTGGAGATTGCGGCCGCTGGTGGGCACCACCTGCTCATGTGTGGACCGCCAGGTTCGGGCAAAACCATGATGGCGCGCCGGCTCCCGGGGATTCTGCCACCGCTGGAATTCGATGAAGCGCTGCTCGTCACCAGCATTCACTCCATCGCCGGCCTCCTCCCCCCAGGCTACGGTTTACTGACCCGGCGTCCCTTCCGGGCGCCGCACCACACGTGCTCGCAGGCGGCGCTTGTCGGGGGCGGGAGTCTGCCGCGGCCCGGTGAGCTCAGCCTGGCGACCGGTGGTGTGCTGTTTCTCGACGAGTTACCCGAGTTTGGACGACGGGTGCTGGAGACGCTGAGGCAGCCGATCGAGGATGGTGTCGTGCATATTGCGCGGGCGAACAGAACCGCAATCTTTCCGGCGGAGGTCATGGTCGTCGGCGCGATGAATCCCTGCCCGTGCGGGTTTCACGGCACCGGCCAACGGCCGTGCACCTGTCCGCCCGGATCCGTTGAGCGATACCGGCAGCGGCTCACGGGCCCCCTGCGTGACCGCTTCGACATGTCGGTGGAGATCCCAGCCGTCCCATGGGCGGATCTGCGTGCCTCTGGCGCACGTTCTGAGCCATCGGCCGCGGTCCGGGCGAGGGTCCTCCAGGCGAGGCGCAAACAACTTGACCGTACCGGACGTCTGAATGGGCGACTGGCCGGCCGTGACCTCGAGCGGACGTGTCGGCTTGCCGACGCGGAAGCCGAGGCCCTCCTCGCGCGGGCCGTCAACCGGTTTCACCTCAGTGCACGCGCGGCGTGCCGGATTCTGCGGGTGGCCCGCACAATTGCCGATTTAGGCGGTGAATCGTCCCTGGGGGCTGCCCACGTGGCAGAAGCTTTGCAGTTTCGCCTGTACGACGGGGAACAGACGGCGTGATTTTTCGGGGCCTGAGATGACTTCTGTGCTAAATTTCGTGAGCTTTCCCGGCCGCTGCCGGGGGGTTCGCAACTAGTTTCACCACCCAACCGATGCGATCACCCCGTTACACAATTCTCATCGCCAACCGCAATACTGGCGCGGTTCGTCGCCTCACGCTGGCGCGACGGACGGCCGTAGCCGTGCTGGCCGGGCTCTGCTTGGTGCCGCTCTTAATTGGTCTCGGCGCCAGCAACTCGGACCCGGTTGAGCTCGAATCGTTGCGGCTGGCCAACGAAAGCCTCAAAATCGAGAACGACAGCTACAGGTCGGCGACCGGGGAGTTGGCGGACCAGATTTCATCGTTGCAATCAGCGCTGACCCAGCTCGGCACGCAGGCTGAACTCGACCCCGCGGCCAAGCAGGCACTCGATCGTTTACCCGCGGTGATTCGCTCCAGGGCGGCCGGCGGCGCTGCCGTGTCACCGTCAGCGGCCGCAGCGGCCGTCACGCCATCACAGTCCCCGGACACGACCATCGGTGTGCTCAAAGGCCTCCTCGGCGCGCTCGAGGGACGCCTGGCGTCGGTCAAGAACAAGGTCGAGGGACAGCAGGCGCTGGCGCGAGCGGTGCCGTCGATCTGGCCGCTGGCGGGGTGGTTATCGTCGGGTTTCGGCAACCGCAAGGATCCGTTCGACGGGGGGCCCGATTTCCATCCCGGACTGGATATCGCGGCCGACAAGGGCACGCCGGTTCGTGCGACGGCTGATGGGACGGTTGAGTCCGCGGCCTACAACGGCGCCTACGGCAACGCGGTGCTTGTCAACCACGGCTTCGGGATCTCGACGCGATTTGGCCACCTGTCCGGATTCTCCGTGCGCCCTGGCCAGGAAGTCCACCGTGGCGACGTCGTCGGCTACGTCGGCGCGACGGGACGCGCGACGAGCCCCCATCTGCACTACGAGATTCTCCTGAACGGGCAGCAGATCAACCCGCTGCGCTTCCTCGCCAGGCCCTGATTACCTGAAGTTCCCGAACATCATGGTCGGGCGCGCAGGTTGAACTGTCTGCGGCCATTCCGTAGAATCGTACGAATCCCCCTGGCGCTGTGGGCGCGTCCGTAGGCGATGTGTCTCAGGCAGCCGGCGGATCCCTCGCATGATCAACACGCTCCTCGCCAAAGTCATCGGTACTCAGAACGAACGCGAACTGAAGCGCATTCGGCCCATGGTGGCCACCATCAATGCGCTCGAATCGTCTTTGACCGGCCTCAGCGACGCGGCGCTGCGGGAAAAGACCGAAGAACTACGCCGTCGCGTTCGTGGCAACGGCGGAGATGGCACCGGCGAGTCGCTGGACGCGGTTCTGCCGGAGGCATTTGCCGTGGTGCGCGAAGCCGGGCGCCGCGTGCTGAACATGCGGCACTTCGATGTCCAGCTGATCGGCGGCATGGTGCTGCACGGTGGCCGCATCGCCGAGATGAAAACCGGCGAAGGCAAGACCCTCGTCGCCACCCTCCCCGCCTACCTGAACGCGCTGGCCGGCAAGGGCGTGCACGTGGTCACCGTGAACGACTACCTGGCGCGTCGCGACTCGGAATGGATGGGGCGCATCTTCCGGTTTCTCGGGATGAGCGTCGGCGTGGTACAGCACGAGTTGAACGATGCGGAGCGTCAGGTCGCCTACGCGTCGGACATCACGTACGGCACCAACAACGAGTTCGGATTCGACTACCTCCGCGACAACATGAAGTTCGACCTCGCGCAGTTCGTGCAGCGCGGGCACCACTTCGCGATCGTCGACGAGGTCGACAGCATCCTGATCGACGAAGCACGCACGCCGCTCATCATTTCGGGTCCCGCTGAGGAATCGACCGATCTCTATTACGAGGTCGACCGGATCATCCCAAGACTGACGCCGGGCGCGGTGACGCAGGGGAACGTGCGGTCCGAGGACCGCGAAGCCCTCGAAACCACCGGCGACTACCTCGTCGACGAGAAACACAAGACCGTCCAGTTGACCGAGAGCGGCATGGTGAAGGCCGAGAAGCTGCTCGCGCATCGGCTCGTGCCCGACTCCGGAGGGCTCTACGATCCCGTCAACATGCCGCTGCTTCATCACGTGCAGCAGGGGCTGCGAGCCCACTCGATCTTCCGACTCGACGTCGACTACATGATCAAGGACGGTCAGGTGGTGATCGTCGACGAATTCACCGGCCGGTTGATGCCGGGACGCCGGTGGAGCGACGGACTCCACCAGGCCGTCGAGGCGAAGGAAAAAGTCAAAATCGAGCGCGAGAACCAGACCCTCGCCACCATCACCTTCCAGAACTACTTCCGGAAGTACAAGAAGCTTTCGGGCATGACCGGCACGGCCGAGACCGAAGCCGAGGAATTCGCCAAGATCTACAACCTCGACGTCATCGTCGTCCCGTCCAACCGCCCCCTGGCGCGCAAGGAAGAGCCGGACAGCGTCTATCGCACCGAGAAGGAAAAGTTCGAAGCGATCCTGAACGACGTGGTGACGAAGCAGGAAGGTCATCGGCCGACGCTCGTCGGGACGGTGTCCATCGAGAAGTCCGAGCGGCTTGGCGGGATGCTCCGCCGGCGCGGCATCAAGCACGTCGTGCTCAACGCGAAGTACCACGCGCAGGAAGCCGAAATCGTGGCGCAGGCCGGACGGATGGGCGCGGTCACGATTGCGACCAACATGGCCGGCCGCGGGACAGACATCCTGCTTGGCGGCAACCCGGAGTTCATGGCGCGGCAACAGGCGCTGGCCGAGTCCATCGCCGAACGCCTCCCGAAGGGGCAGGAAAAGTTCGTCGACGACGAGGAGTTCATCAATTTCTACCATCTCGAAGGCTTCTATCGCGTGCCTCGCGCGGCGTACGAACAGATCTACGCGGATCTGAAGCGCCAGACAGACGCGGAGCACGAGGAAGTCGTCAAGGCGGGCGGGCTCCACATCATCGGCACCGAGCGGCACGAGGCGCGGCGCATCGACAACCAGTTGCGCGGTCGCGCCGGCCGTCAGGGCGACCCGGGCTCGTCGCGATTCTTCCTGTCACTCGAAGACGACCTGATGCGCATCTTCGGGTCCGAACGTATTGCCGGTCTGATGCAGCGCCTGGGCATGGAAGAGGGCGTGCCGATCGAACACGGCATGGTAACCAAGGCGATCGAACGCGCGCAGAAGCAGGTCGAGGCGCAGAACTTCGCCACCCGCAAACACCTGCTCGAGTACGACGACGTCATGAACAAGCAGCGCGAGAACATCTACACGCTGCGACGTGAACTGCTCGAGGGCGCCATCAAGCTGGACGAGACCGAAGTCGTCGATTCGCGTCAGTACGTGATGACGCTGGCCGAGGATCTCACCCAGAACCTCGTCGACACGCACGCCCACAAGGACCAGGAGCCTCAGGAGTGGGATCTCGGCGGCCTCGCGCGCGGGGCGGCGGAACTGTTCGCCTTCGAGCCGGAGCAGATCGAAGCACTCAACCTCACGGAAATGAGCCAGGACGAGATGGTCGATGCGATCTACGGGCTCGCCGTGAAGACCTACGAGGAGAAAGAGGCGCTCCTGCCGGATGCGTCGATTCTGCGGCGCGTGGAGCGCGACTTCATGCTGCAAATCGTCGACGCGCAATGGAAGGATCACCTGTACAGCCTCGATCACCTGAAGGAAGGCATCGGCCTTCGCGGCTACGGTCAGCGCGACCCGCTGGTCGAATACAAGAAGGAAAGCTTCACGCTGTTTCAGGCCATGAAGGATCGCATCGATGACGAGATGGTGCGGTACCTGTGGCGGCTGCGCCCCGTGATGCAGGAGACCGAGTCCGGGGCCGTGCCGGCGCCTCCACAACCGCCTCCCCCGCCTCGTCGTCCCGTGCAGACGACGCTCAGCGGCGGGGCCTCCGCTCCCGCTCTCCCGCCGCGCAAGGCCGCATCCTCTGCCCCTCCCCGCCCCGCGCGCGTGGGCGGGGATGATGCCGAGGTGCACACCGTGCGGCGGGATGAGCCGAAGATTGGCCGCAACGACCCGTGCTACTGCGGAAGCGGCAAGAAATACAAGAAATGTCACGGACAGTGATGGTGATGCGCGGAGCCCTTAGACGATGAGTGATCCTCTTGGTGCGGCGGCCCAGGTTGCGGCCGGACTTTCCGAAGCGCTGACATTCGACGACGTCCTGATGGTGCCGCGGCACTCGCCGGTGCTGCCGAGCCAGGTGGACGTCAGCTCACGGCTCACCAAACGCATCCGGTTGAACGTGCCCATTCTCAGCGCCGCGATGGATACGGTCACTGAAAGCCGCCTGGCCATTGCCATGGCCCAGCACGGCGGCATGGGCATCATCCACAAAAATCTCAGCATCGAAGAGCAGGCGTCCGAGGTCGATCGCGTGAAGCGGTCCGAGAGCGGCATGATCGTCAACCCGATCACGCTGTCCCCGCGTCACCGCATCTACGAAGCGCTCGATCTGATGAAGAAGTACCGCATCAGCGGCGTGCCGATCACCGAGGATGGCAGCAAGGAAGGCCGGCTCGTCGGCATCCTGACGAACCGCGATCTGCGCTTCGAATCACGGATCGATCGGCCCATCGCCGAGGTGATGACGAAGGACAATCTCGTCACGGTCCCCATCGGCACCACACTCGATCAGGCGCGCGAGATGTTCCACCGCCACAAGGTCGAGAAGCTGATGGTGGTGGACGCGGACCACCGGCTGAAGGGCCTCATCACCGTCAAGGACATTCAGAAGCTCGTCAAGTACCCGAACGCCTGCAAGGACGATCTTGGCCGGCTCCGCGTGGGTGCGGCCGTCGGCGTCAGCAAGGACACACTCGATCGCGCGGCCGCCCTCGTGCAGGCGCACGTGGACGTGCTCGTCGTGGACACCGCGCACGGACACTCGCAGGGTGTGCTCGACATGGTCGCGAAGGTCCGCGAGCTCTATCCCGACGTGGACGTCATCGCCGGCAACGTCGCGACGGCCGCCGCGACGCGTGCGCTGATCGATCGCGGCGTCAACGCGGTCAAGGTCGGCATTGGCGCCGGCTCCATTTGCACGACGCGCGTGGTGGCGGGCATCGGCGTCCCGATGATTACCGCCATCGCCGACTGTGCGCGCGCGGCGCTCGAACGGGATATCCCGATCATCGCCGACGGGGGCATCCGTTATTCCGGCGACATCGGCAAGGCGATTGCGGTCGGGGCGAGCTCGATCATGGTCGGAAGTCTGTTCGCCGGCACGGACGAGAGTCCGGGCGAGATCATCCTGTACCAGGGCCGGAGTTTCAAAGAGTACCGGGGCATGGGGTCGCTTGGCGCAATGCGCCGCGGCAGCCGCGACCGGTACTTCCAGGACGAGTTCGACATCGAGAGCGGCGACGGCACCGAGAAGCTCGTCCCCGAAGGCATCGAAGGCCGCGTGGCCCACAAAGGCAGCGTCGCGGCGATGATTCACCAGCTCGTCGGTGGTCTCCGCGCCGGCATGGGTTACTGCGGATGTGGCGATGTGAAGACGTTGCAGCGCGACGCGCAGTTCATCCGTGTGACGAGCGCCGGCGTCCGCGAGGGCCACGTGCACGACGTCATCATCACGAAAGAAGCGCCGAACTATCGCGTGGAGTCGCGGTAGCGACCAATCAGATTCCCACGACGGTCAGACGACGCTCGTTGTCGCCCGTCGGAACAATGTCGACGCGGATCGCGTTCGCGGGTGCCCGGAGCCAGCGGTCAGGCCACTCGACCGCCATCACCGCGTCGTCCATCAAGTCTTCCAACAGCAAATCATCGACTTCTCCCGGCGACAACCGGTAGAGATCGACGTGCTGGAGCCGCACCGGACCTGAATACTCCTGGATGATCGTGAACGTCGGGCTCGAGACGCCCGCCATGTCGCATTCCAGGCCGGCGGCCAGGCCGCGGACGAAGGCCGTCTTCCCGGCGCCCAGTGGGCCCGTCAGGAGCACCACGGTGCCCGGAGCGAGGCGCTGGGCCATCGCCTGACCCGCCGCCTCGGTCTCGCGTTCGCTCGTGGTGGTCAGCGTCTGCATGGCTAGTCCGCGGCAGGAGCCTTGCGGCGTCGCGCCGTGAGCTCCAGCACGGCGTCACCGAGCCTCGAGACGATGTCTCCCGCGATGAGGGCGACTTCTCCCTCATCCGCTTCCGCTAAGTCCCCCGCAAGGCCGTGCAGATACACGGCGATGTGGGCGGCGGACTCCGCATCGAGCAACTGCCCGAACCAGGCGGCAACCGCGCCCAGCAGGACGTCGCCGGTGCCGCCCGTGGCCATGCCGGGATTGCCGGTCAGGTTGATCGCAATCGCGCCGTCTGGACTGGCGATGATCGTGCGGTGCCCTTTGAGCACGACGTGGACGCGGTGCGACTGCGCGAACTCACGGGCGATGTCGATGCGATGCGCCTGGACCTCCTCGACGCCGAGTCCGACCAAGCGCCCCATCTCGCCCGGATGCGGCGTGATGATGATGTCCACGCCGTCACGCGCCATCAGATCGGTGGCACGGCCGGCAAACGCGTTGAGCGCGTCGGCATCGAGCACGAGCGGGACGCCCGTGCGTTCCACAATCGCGCGCACGAACTCGCCAACCGCCGCGGACTGCCCGAGGCCAGGCCCGATCGCAATGACGTCCGCATGGGCACTGAGGATGGCGTCGATGGACGCCATCGTCACGGTGCCGTCCGTCGACTCCTCGAGCGGGAGGGTCATGTACTCCGCGCCAAGGGCGGCGACGATCGACGCGACCGAGGCAGGGGTGGCGACGGTCACGAGGCCCGCGCCCGAGCGCAATGCACCCATGGCCGCCAGGTGCGCCGCACCACTCTTCCCGCGCGACCCGGCCACAACCAGGATGCGCCCGTAGTCGCCCTTGTGGGAGTCCTGCGAACGCGGCTGAATCAGACTCCGCATCGCTTCGCGTGTCAGCACCGTGATGCGGGGCCCTTCGACCGCGTCGATGACGGACTCGGGAATTCCGATGTCCGCGACGACCAGCGTGCCGGCCAGACGTTCTCCCGGGGGCAGCAGCAGTGGCAGTTTCGGAGCGGCGAGCGCTACCGTCATGACGGCATCGATCACCGGGCCGGGCAGCTCGGGGCCGTCGGCGGAGATCCCGCTGGGGAGATCGACGGCAACCACGGGACGCGGCGCGGCATTGACGTCGGCGACCACCGTCTCGGCAAGGCCGCTGAGCGGCCCGCGCAGCCCTGTCCCGAACAGCGCGTCGATGATCAGATCGGCGCCAAGAACGTCGCTGCCGTGCAGTTCCCACGTCGAGGCGTCGCCAATCTCGACCACGTCCTGTCCGAGGTTGCGCAGGATCGTGAGCATCGTCCGCGCGTCACCCTTCACGTCGGCGGTTTGCCCCAGCAGGAACACGCCAACGTCGAGCCCGCGCTCGGCCAGGACGCGCGCCGCCACGAACCCGTCGCCGCCGTTGTTGCCAGGCCCGCAGAGCACGGACACGCGCAACGACTCGAAGCTTTCGAAGCGCGCCTCGATGGCGGCAACGACCTGCCGCCCGGCGTTTTCCATCAGCACGAGCGCCGGAATGCCGACGTCCTCAATCGTGCGACGGTCCGCCTCCCGCATCTGGGCCGTATTGAGAACACGCATGGGGTCTCTGTGCTGGACCTACTGGAGTTCCGTGAAGAACGCCCGTGCGGCTGCGCCGAGACGGGTCGGCGCCGACCACTCCGGGTACTGCGTCTGGAACTGGCTCGTCACGTCCTGCGCAACCTCGTCCGCGGATTTCCCCTGCCCCTTGAGCTCCTTGACGCGCGCCTGCACGGCCAGCAGTACGGCGCGCTGCTCGGCGATCAGCGAGGCGTCGCCCAAGGCCCCATGACTCGGGACGATGTGCGCGGGTTTCATCGGTTCGAGCGTGTCGAGCGCCTTCAGCCACGCTGTGCCGCTGGACTGCGCCGTGAACGACAGGAAGATGTGATTCAGCACGACGTCGCCAGCGAACAGCACGCGGTCCTGCTCCACCACCGCGATCGTGTCTCCACGAGTGTGCGTGGGGCCGACCGCCAGCAATCGCACCGTCACGCCGCCGAGGTCGAGACGGTAGTCGGTCGTGAAATGCACGTCCCCCGGGCGCTGAACCAGGTTCTTCAACAGATCCGCGTGCACGGGAGAGATCCGCGCGAAATTTGCGATCATGCCCGGCCCCAGTTCATCGAGGTCCTTCTGTTCGGCGTCGGACACGATGAACTTCGTGCTTTTGGCAAAGGCGGAAGCCCCGCCCGCGTGCTCCGGGTGAAAGTGTGTCGCGACGAGGTACATCGTGCGGTTCTTGCTGACCTTCGACACCTCGCTCAGCACGGTCTTCGCATTGTTCGGGCCGAGGCCGGTATCGACAACCAGCGTGGCCGTGCTGCCGACGACGATGCCGACGTTGGGAACCATCGGCACGTTGCCGTCGGGAATGACGTACACGTGGGGGGAGAGTTTGACGGTCACACCGCTGCGGACGAACGGTGGCTGCGGCGCCGGACCTCGCGCCGGTGGCGACGGCGTCTGTGCGGTCAGCAGGGTTCCGGCCGCGACGATGCTGACGGCGGCGAGCCAGAGATAGCGCGTGGCGCTAGGCACGGTGAAATCGTCCTTTCGGGAAGCCGGCCTCATCCTATCAGGCAGCCTGGGAGGGCTCACGCTTTGAGTTCGTCTTCGTAGGCCTCAATCGGTGGGCACGCGCACATGAGGTTGCGGTCGCCGTGGGGATTGTCAATGCGGGACACGACAGGCCAGAACTTGTGCGCACGCAGTCCCGGCACCGGGTACGCCGCTTGCTCGCGCGAGTAGCTGTGCGGCCAGTCGCTGGCCGTGACGTCGGTTGCCGGATGTGGTGCGTGCTTGAGCGGATTGTCGCTGCGGTCAAGTCGCCCGGTGGCCACGTCCTCGATCTCCGCGCGGATCGCCATCATCGCATCGCAGAACCGATCGAGCTCCTCCTTCGGTTCGCTCTCCGTGGGCTCCACCATGAGCGTGCCCGCGACCGGGAACGACACGGTGGGTGCGTGGAACCCGTAGTCCATCAGCCGCTTCGCCACGTCCTGCTCGTCCACGCCCGTCCGCGCCTTCGAGGGGCGCAGATCGAAGATCAGTTCGTGCGCGACACGTCCGTGCGCGCCCGTGTACAGCACCGGAAACGACGCGGCCAATCGCGCCTTGATGTAGTTCGCGTTGAGCATGGCCACCTCGGTGGCCCGCGTCATGCCGTGCGCGCCGAGCATCCGGATATAGCCGTACGAGATCAGCAGGATGCTGGCGCTGCCCCACGGCGCCGCCGCGACCGGCGCAATCGCGTGAGTGCCGCCGGTCTTCGCCAGTGGATGTCCCGGCAGGAACGGCGCCAGATGCGTGGCCACCGCAATCGGGCCCATGCCGGGACCGCCGCCGCCATGTGGAATCGCAAACGTCTTGTGCAGATTGAGATGGCAGACATCCGCGCCAATCGCCGCGGGGCTCGTGACGCCGACCTGAGCGTTCATGTTGGCGCCATCCATGTACACCTGCCCGCCGTGCTCGTGGATGGTTGCGCACACCTCACGAATGCCCGCCTCGAACACGCCGTGCGTACTCGGATAGGTCACCATCAGGCACGCGAGCTTGTCGCGGTGTTCCGCCGCTTTGGTTTTCAGGTCATCGATCTCGATGTTGCCACGTTCGTCGCACGCCACGATCACGACGTGCAGCCCGGCCATGGCGGCGCTGGCCGGATTGGTTCCGTGAGCGGATTGCGGAATGAGGACGACATCGCGATGCGCCTCGCCGCGCGAGCCGTGGTACGCCTTGATGACCAGCAGCCCGGCGAATTCGCCCTGTGCGCCGGAGTTCGGCTGCAGCGAGACTGCCGGCAGCCCGGTGATCGTGGCCAGTGCGTCTTCGAGCTCACGGAAAATCTGGTGATAGCCCTCGGCCTGACTCGCGGGCACGAACGGGTGCAGCCGAGAAAACTGCGGCCACGTCACCGGCAGCATCTCGGCGGCGGCGTTGAGCTTCATCGTGCAGGAGCCGAGCGGAATCATCGCCGTGTCGAGGCCGAGATCCTTGCGCTCGAGCTGGCGGATGTACCGCATCATCTCGGTTTCCGAATGATGCGCGTTGAACACCGGGTGCGTCATGAACGGCGACGTGCGGCGCATCTCGGCCGGCAGCCCGCGCGCCTCGCCCGCCGTCAAGAGTGCCGCGTTGGGGCCAGCCTCCGTAAAGCACGCGAGGACGTCCTTCAAGTCGCTCTCGTCGACCGTCTCGTCGAGCGCCACCTGCACAATGTCGGCGCCGGGATACCGGAAGTTGATCTGCCGGCGCTCGCTCGATTCGCGCAACCGTCCGATCGTCGCGCGATCGGCCGTGATGTGCAGGGTGTCGAAGAACGTCGCGTTGGTCTGCTGCCACCCGGCCGCCCGCAGCGCCTCTGCCAGGCGCGCGGTATGCGCATGCACCCGGGTCGAGATGGCGCGCAGACCGTCGGGTCCGTGAAAGACCCCGTAGAAGGCCGAAATGTTGGCCAGCAACGCCTGGGCCGTGCAGATGTTCGACGTCGCCTTTTCGCGACGGATGTGCTGCTCGCGCGTCTGCAGCGCCATCCGGTACGCGCGGCGTCCATGTGCGTCCACGGATACGCCGATGATGCGTCCGGGCGCCTGCCGCACGAACGACGATCGTGTCGCGAAGAACGCCGCGTGCGGGCCGCCGTATCCAAGCGGCACGCCGAACCGCTGCGCGTTGCCCACCACGACATCGGCTCCCTGCTCGCCGGGAGGCACCACGAGAGCGCAGGCCAGGAGATCGGTGCCGACAGCCAGTAAACCGCCGACGGCGTGCACGCGCGCCGCGATCGGGGCGAGATTCACCAGCGCGCCGTGATCGTCCGGCGACTGTACGTACACCCCTGCCAGATCCGCCGGCAGCGCCATCGTGGCCGGGTCGCCCGTGATGATGGTCACGTCGAGCAATGCGGCCCTCGACACCAGCACCTCGCGCACATGCGGAAAGACGCGATCCGAGACGACGACCGTCGCGGGGCCGGAACGGCGGCGGACCCGGAGGATGAGGCCGACCGCTTCGGCGGCCGCCGTCGCCTCATCGAGCAGCGACGCGTTGGCGACCTCCATCCCCGTCAACTCCGACACCATCGTCTGGAAATTGAGGAGCGATTCGAGACGGCCTTGGGCGATCTCGGCCTGATACGGCGTGTAGGGCGTGTACCAGCCCGGGTTCTCGAAGACGTTGCGCAGGATGACGGCGGGCGTGTGGGTGTCGTGATAGCCGAGCCCCATGTAGCTGCGCCAGACCTGATTGCGGGCCGCGACCGTCCGCAGGCGATCGAGATATGCCGCCTCGGACTCGGCCTCCGGCAACGTGAGCGGTTCGGTCCGTCTGATGTCGGACGGAACAATGCTCGTGGTCAGCGCGGACAACGTCGGTGCGCCAATCACGCGGAGCATCGCGACGACGTCGTCGTCACGCGGTCCGATGTGCCGAGCTTCAAACGAATGTGACACGTCGTCTCTTTTCAGGAAGCGTTACGTGGTGAGGGTGGTGTACGCGTCCGCGTCGAGCAAATTGTCGGCCTCTGCCGGCGCACTCGCCTGGATCCTGATCATCCACGCTTCGTGCGGCTTCGCGTTGATCTGTTCGGGATGGACGCCCAGGTCGGCGTTGACCGCCGTGACCACGCCAGAGAGGGGGGCAAAAAGCTCCGAGACGGCCTTGACCGATTCGATCGTGCCGAACATCTCCCCCTGTTTGACCTCGCGTCCGACCTCGGGCAGTTCCACGAACACGACGTCGCCTAGTTGGCTTTGAGCGAAGTCGGTGATCCCGACAGTGGCCTCGGCGGCGTCGAGCTTCACCCACTCGTGATCTTTCGTGTATTTGAGCGTGGTCGGGTACATGTCTGCTCCTAAGCCGGACGAGGGCGCTTGTAGAACGGTTCGGGTACGACGCGCGCCTTGGCGCGGCGCCCGCGAATGTCGATCTCGAGTTCGGTGCCAACCGGGGACAGCGCCACGGGAACGTTGGCGAAGCCGATGGCCTTGCGCAGAAACGGCGTCTGCGTGCCACTCGTGACGGCGCCGACGGGCCGGTCCCCAACGACGACCCCATGGCCGTGCCGGGCGATTGCGCGCTCCGTCATTTCAAAGGCGACGAGCTTGCGTGCGCACCCACTCGCCTTCTCGGTGCGTAGCCGGGTGGCGCCGAAAAAGTCGGGCTTTTGCCAACCGACGATCCAGCCCAGTCCGGCTTCGAGGACACTGACGCTTTCGTCCATGTCGTTGCCGTACAGCCGCATGCCGGCCTCGAGACGCAGCGTGTCGCGCGCGCCGAGACCACAAGGCTTGATGTCGTGTGCCGCGCCGGCGTGCAGCAGCGCCTGCCAGACCCGATCGGCCTGTGCCGGCGGCACGAAGATCTCGAATCCATCCTCGCCGGTGTATCCCGTTCGCGAGATTGTCGCGCGGACGCTCGCCACCTCGCCGGTGCCGAACCAGTAGTACTTCATCGCGGCGAGATCCACGGTCGTCAACTCAGCGAGCACTGCCACCGACGCCGGCCCCTGCAGCGCGATGAGCGCATAGCGGGCGCTGGCGTTGACCAGCGATACGTCCCCACCGAGTGCCGTCGCGTGACTCGAGAGCCATGCGTAGTCTTTTTTCGTGGTCGTCGCGTTGACCACGAGCATGTAGTGGTCGTCGGCCAGTCGATAGACGAGGATATCGTCGACGAAGGTGCCTTCCGGCGTGGTGAGCGCGGAGTACTGGATCTGGCCGATCGCCAGACGCGACGCGTCGTTGCTCGTCAGCGCCTGAATCGTCCCGAGCGCGGCGGGTCCGGCCAGTTCGATCTGGCCCATGTGGCTCACATCGAAGATGCCCGCGCGCGTGCGCACAGCCATGTGCTCGTCGCTGATGCCCGAATACTCAACCGGCATGTCCCACCCACCAAAATCGACCATGCGGGCGTGGCTGGCCAGGTGCCGGGCGTGCAGCGGCGTCTTCTTCAGGACACTTGCGGGATTGTCGGACATCGTGAGGAACGGCCCTATCAAGGTACTATCCGGTTCCCGGAGGGGTCAAGACAGGAGCCGAACCATCGCTGTCGGATCAGAGCGCGACGACGGCCGGATGAGCCGAGAGGCACGCTCTCCGGGCGTCGCAGCGCAGCCGGCGGGAACCGCACACGGTGCTGTTGTCGCGTCGCGCAGATCAGCAGACGCCCAGCGCGACCCCTTCTCGGCGAACCAGCGGCGTGGTCATCGCCACGCTGCTGGATGCCGTCAGCGTCGTGAACTCCGTCGGCGCCGAAGGACGTCCCTCTAGGTTGAGGTCCGCCGGACAGTCTCCGCGCGTGGGCCCTTGGGACCCTCGCCGACCGTGAAGTCCACCGAATCGCCTTCCCGCAGGTTGTCGATTCCCTCGCCGAACACGGCGCTGCGATGGAAGAAGTAGTCCTTCCCCGCCTCGTCCTTCACGAATCCGAAGCCCTTTTCGACCTGCAGTCTTGCGATCGTGCCCTTGACAGTCTCACTCATGGTCATCCTTCTCGGCGGCACGGCCTCCATCGGCCTCAAACCGCTCGACTTGATCCTCTGATCATAGCCTGCCTGCGGTCCAAGATCGAAGTCGATTAGCCGTGCGTCAATGCTGACAGAGGGCCCCCCGGAAAGGGAGATCGGGGCTCCGCCTAGCGAACCGCCTCGGCGATGGCAGGGGCGGGAAGGCATTTCGCTCGGACGTGACCGCCCCCCCACGGGTTCGCGCAGGCCTTCCTGCTCGCCGCTACGCCACTGAATCCCGCGCTACCAGGGCAGGCGCGGCCTGCATGGCGCTCCTCGGAGCCGCCGAATCGTGCTCCAGGTGCGACTGCAGGGTGTGGTAACTGATGTCCAGCACGTCGCAGGCCCGGCGTTTGTTGCCGCGGCACCGTTCGAGCACGCTCCGGACGTAGCGACTGCTCCACGCGCGCAAGGTGGGATCGCAGTCGCCACCCACGCCCGGGACCGACGCGTGCCCCCGCGCGATCGCTTCGGGCAGGTCGTCCAGCGTAATCTCGGCCGTCGCCGCGAGCGCGATGGCCCGTTCGAGGACGCGACCAAGCTGTCGTACATTGCCCGGCCAGTCATAGGTCATCAACCGGTCCATGGCCGCCGGAGCCACCACCACCGTGCGACCGTGGGTCTGTAATAGATGGCTCACCAGGCCCGGCACATCATCGAGGCGGTCACGGAGCGGCGGCACCTCGATCTCGACACCCGAAAATCGATAGAAGAGGTCCGCTCGGAAACGGCCGGCCGTCACCATTTCCCCGAGCCGCCGATTGGTCGCTGCAAGGATGCGCGTGTCGATCACCTGCGTGGAGTGGCCGCCGACGCGCTCGACGGTCATGTCTTGTAACACGCGCAACAGTTTGGCTTGAGCCGTCAGTGACAAATCCCCGACTTCGTCCAGGAACATCGTGCCGCCATCCGCCAGCTCGAACTTGCCTCGCCGGCCGCGGACGCCCGTAGCCGTCCGCTCCTCGATGCCGAACAGCTCGGCTTCCAGGAGCGTTTCCACGAGTGCCGCGCAGTTGACGGCCACGAATGGACCGCGATGACGCGGACTGAGTGCGTGAATCTCGCGCGCCACCAGTTCCTTGCCCGCCCCACTCTCGCCCTCGATCAATACCGTGAACGGAGTCCGCGCGATCCGGCTCACCTGATGACGCAGGGCGTGCATGGCCGCACTCTGTCCAACGAGCATGGGTTGCCTCCGCTCCGATGTAATCAACAACGCTGCCAAGTCGGGCACGTCGACTCTGTTCGATCTCCACGGCTGTCAGATCGCCGACGCGGGTAGCGCCTTCCCGTCTCGGGACGTCCACCGGCAGCAACCGCGATACACCGGGCCCTGACTACCCACGCGGACCAGGCGCCAGCCGCAGACGACCGCGACTCGGCCTTCGTCGTTCCCGGTCCGGAACATGAGGACCGCACGCCCGGGGGCGAGACGCGCCGTGCTTTCGAGTTCGACTTCGTCTTCGTCCTCGCGTAGCACGCGCGCGTCCCGCCCCAGCTGCAGCCGCGCGCGCATCAGCCGGTCACCCATCGCCCCAAACCGCGATCGAATCGAAACACCCGCGTTCGGCCAGCGACGCCGCTCACGCGCACCGCGTACTGCTCGCCCGAGGCGGATTGGAGAAAGACGGATCCCGTGGTGCACCCCCCGGCCGTGGAGCAGCTGACCATGTTGGCGCGCCCCAGTGCCAGTGGATCGGCGCTGCCGGGCTCGGCATCGAATCCGGGCACGGTCGCGTCGCGGCCCACGAACATGTTTGGGAAGAGGTCCGAGAGACGCCACGGCCCGTCCGGGCACTCGTCTCGGCCGGCGTCGATGTCGGCGCGTCTCACGCCGTTGCCGTTGCGATCGCGACACAGGCGAAACGTCCAGCCGGCGCCGGTCTGGTCGAAGACCAGCGCGACGCCCGCCGACGAGGCCACGGCCTGTTGCCGCGCGGCGCGGATCCGTGTGCCGATGAACCCCGCGGCGTCGCGGGCGCGTAACGTGTCGAGACTCCGGGCGGTGAGCGGAACGGCCATCGCGGCTATCAATGCGGCAAGTGCCATCGCCAGGAGAAGATCGACCCAGCAGAAGCCCTCCGACGCCGTCCCCCCACCGCCCGGGCCGCGCATCACCGCTCGGCCACCCGCGCCGGTGTCACGGTGATCTGAGGCTTCAGCTTGAGAAACGACTTCTCGCCGATGCCCTTCACGTTCATCAGGTCCTCGATTTTCTTGAAACCGCCGTTCTTGGTGCGGTACTCGACGATCCGGCCGGCCAGCGATGGCCCCACGCCCGGAAGCTTCTCCAGTTCCGCCGACGTGGCCGTGTTGAGGTTCACTTGCGGAGCGGCGACCGGACGCGCCGCCTCCTGCTCTGCCGCGTGCAGTACCGACAGGCGGCCCACGCCACCAGCCACAACGGCCAGGGCGAGCGCGCCGGCCACGACTTTCGATCGAATCATGACGTTTCTCCTCTGATGCGGACGATCGCCGGCTGTCGCGCTCTGAGGTGAGCACGCGTCGCGACCGCGAACGTCCTACACACAGGCAAACGCCAGGCCAGCGTCGCGCCATCACGAGCGCGTCCGCGCAACGGGCTGCATGCACACGGGTTACGCGGGACCGAATGCCCGGAACCTAGCCGGCGCGAGGGAAGAATGACTCCGAATGACGCCCGCGGTTGCGCCGACCAGCATCGGCCTCAGGCCGCGTGCAACCCGCGTTGCGCAAGGTTCCTGCCCCGGCGGTCGCGTGTTGGCGTTACTCGCGGCTGGGCCCTCATAGTCGCCGGCGCGTTGTGGGCTCACTAGCCCGCCAACGTTCCCCAACGCTACCGCCGCAGCCGCCATCGTCAACTCGACGGCCAGAGGGTCGCAGGCTGGGAAAACGACGGGGCGTTCGATCCGGTCGATCAGTTTCCAGATATTTGTCGCGGACGGCATCCAGACAGCGGTCGCGGCGACGGACTGGGCCGGCGCGTCAGCAACGTCTGCCGACAACTCGTCGACACGCAGGTCTGCGAGTAGACGAGTTGCAACCCGAGTTGCATTCCGCGGATGTGGGGCTATCCGCGGTTCGCCAGGTACCAGGTGATCGTGTGACGCAAGCCTTCGTCGAAGGGCACGGAGGGCTCGAAGCCCAAGATCTGTCGGGCCTTGAAGATGTCCGCCTGCGAATCGCGGACGTCGCCCTCGCGTTCGGCGCTGAACTGCGGCTCGACAGACGTGCCAAGGATCGTCTGGACGGCACGGACGAGCTCCAGGAGCGAGATGCGACCACCCGCGGCGAGATTGATGACTTCGCCCGGCGCTTTGGGCGCGGTGCAGCAGCGCAACACTCCATCAACGACGTCGCCGACGTACGTGAAGTCACGCGTCTGCCGGCCATCGCCGTGAATCATGGGCGATTTGCCGTTGGCGAACGCTTCGATGAACAGGGAGATCACGCCGGAGTACGGCGAGCCCGGCTGCTGACGCGGGCCGAACACATTGAAGTATCGCGTCGTGACGGTTTCGAGACCGTAAAGCTGGAAGAACATCTGCCCGTATTGTTCCGACACCAGCTTCTGCAACGCGTAGGGGGTCAGCGGCGCTGGCCGCATGTCTTCGCGCTTCGGCAGCACCAGGGAGTTCCCATACACCGACGAGGAGCCTGCAAAGACGACGCGCTTGACACCGGCGTCCCTGGCGGCGACGAGGACGGCCACCGTGGCGTCGACGTTGGCTCGATGCGTGCTCAGCGGTTCCTTGATCGATCGAGGCACGGACGGGATGGCGCCCTGGTGAAGCACGAAATCGCATCCCGCCACGGCGCGAACGGCCACCCCGTCGTCTGCGAGATGCCCTTCCACGAGTTCGACGGCAGGATTGGCCGGCAGATTCGTCCGAAGCCCCGTTGAGAAGTCGTCCGCGATTCGAACCGACTCACCGCGCCGCAGCAGCTCTTCCACCAGATGCGAACCAATGAACCCCGCGCCGCCTGTCACCAGATACTTCGCCAATCACGCCCCCTGTAGTTACCGCGGCCAGCCGGTCTGCGGCAGTCCGGGTGTCATCCGAACGGCATTCTGGTAGTAGACCTTCTTCAGGACCGCGTCGGGCAGGTCGAGCCCGTAGAGCTTCCAGAACGCATGGTAGCCGCGGTAGTAGTCGAAATATTCGTCGGATGTCTCGAACACGCGCCAGTAGTACGGGAACTCCGACGGTTCGAACGTGTCCTTGCCGAAGAGCAGGCGATCCTGGTACTTGATGAAGAACTCGCGGGCCGCGCGCGGCTGCCGGCCGAGATCGTAGAGCACGGCGCCAAGCTCCGCCGAGACGTTCGGCATCTCGTCGAACATCTTGCCCAGCCGGCCGAGGTCGTTGCCGTGCCAGCCGAGATGGGCGGCGATGAACTTCGTCTTGGGATGCATCTTGAAGAGATGATCGCGCTCCGCGAACAACTCCTCGATCTTCGGGTACTGGTCCGTCATCCATCGGCGATCCGGGAACAGGGCCAGTTCGAGCCACCGCTCGTTGTGGAGGTCGAGCGGTTTGAAGAACTCCGGCGGGTCGGCCGTGTGAATGAACACGGGCAGATTCAGTCGCGCGCAGGCCTCCCAGATGGGGTTGAGTTCAGGGTCGTCGATCTTCAAGCGGGTGCCGTCCGCCTTCTTGATGCTCAGCCCGAAGCCCTTCATCACTTCACCGACACCGACGGCGCCGGCTTTCACGTCGGCCTCGAGCTGGGCGACCGCCTTCTCCGCCCAACCAGGCCCGACGTTCTGGAAGTTGATACCGGTCAGGATGCGCACGCGGTCCTTGTAGGGACTATTCCGGACCACGTCAAGCGCCTGCTGGAGCCGTGGGCCTGAGAGGTTGTCCGCGCTCACGGACAGCCTGACCCCGATCCCGTCCAGCTGCTTCATGAACGCCGCGAGGGATTCCTGCGAGGCGAGCATGTTCGCGATGTGAGCGTGGTAGTCGACCGCGCCGTATTTGGCCTTCGGCACGAGGTGCTCGGCGGTGACGAGCGTGGATGTCGGACGGTAGTCGACAATCGAGGGGGCCGGGAACTCCGGGGCCCGGCAATTGTCAGCGCGCCATTCGGTCATCCCCGGCGGACATTCCTCGCCGGCTTTGATTGCGACGCCGCCGCCGCGCCCGCCGCGCCCCCCTTGGCGGCCGGCTGGCCCAGCCGCCGCAGGCCCAGGCGCTTCCTGCGGCGCTAGGGCCCAAAGGGACTCCGCGCCCACAACCGTTCCCGCGAGGAGCGCGATCCCGATCAGTGTCTTCCGCATCGTGTTTCCATCCACCCACGTTCGAAACGAGCTCCGCCGCAGCGTTCCGTAAGCCGAATTCTGTTTCCTTCGATTCGGTCCTCGCGCGCTTGCGCGCGCGAAGACGTCACTCAGGATGACGACCATTCCTCTAGGCCCGGCATTGCTGGCGGGCTCAAGCGACCTACCCGGAGGCTTCGGACGGGCCGTCCTCAACCGCCTCCCTATTTGGCCTTGCTCCATGCGGGGTTTTGCCTGCCATCTCCCTTACAAGAGACGCGGTGCGCTCTTACCGCACCTTTTCACCCTTACCCTTCGACTCGGCCGGCCCGCGCTTGCGCACGCGCCGACCTCGCCTCAGGGCGGTATATTTTCTGTGCCACTGTCCTTCGAGTTGCCCCGACCGGGAGTTACCCGGCGCATTGCCCTGTGGAGTTCGGACTTTCCTCCCTCCGCTTTCGCCTTCGGCGCTTGCGCGCCTCAGGCTACGACGGACGGCGGTCATCTGGTCCGCTGCGACGGAGCGCTGATTTTATCGGAAACCGCCGCCGAGGACATGGGCGAGGTCAGCCGTCGGTCTCCTGGCTGATGCGGTACTGCTCGAGCTTCTTGTAGAGATTGCTCCGAGGCGTATCCATGACCTCCGCGGTTTTCGAGATGTTCCAGCTGAATTCCCGCAGTTTGTCGACCAGGAACGCGCGCTCCGACCACTCCTTGAACTCGCGCAGGGTCGCCGGCTTGGAGCCGGACGCCTGAGTCGGTGTGGCCTCGTCCTCACCCAGGCTCACCGCGGCGGCGGACGCCGGGGCCGGGACCGACGTTCCCACGCCGCTCATCCGTACGACCTGCCGCACATCGTCGGCCTCGATCGTCTCGCGGTCGCTCATGATGAGCAGCCGTTCGACGACGTTGCCGAGCTCGCGGATGTTGCCGCGCCACCGCGCGCGCCGCAGCATGTCGAGGGCGCCCGGTGCGAAGCGCGCCGGGCGGCGGTTGTTTTCACGGCCAAAGCGCGAGACGAAATGCTGGACCAGCGCAGGAATGTCGTCCGACCGATCGCGGAGCGGGGGCACGAAGATCGGAATCACGCTGAGGCGGAAGTAGAGGTCGTCGCGGAAGCGGCCCTGTGAGATTTCCTCTTCGAGGTCCTTGTTCGTCGCGGCAATCACGCGGACGTCGACCTTGATGGTCTTGGACGAACCCAGTCGTTCGACCTCGCCTTCCTGGAGGACCCGCAGGACCTTGGCCTGCGTCTTCGGACTCATGTCGCCCACTTCGTCCAGAAAGATGGTGCCGCGGTCGGCCATCTCGAACTTGCCGATCTGCTTCTCGGTGGCGCCGGTGAAGGCGCCTCGTTCGTGTCCAAACAGCTCGGACTCGATGAGATCTTCGGGAATGGCCGCGCAGTTGACCTGCACGAAGCGCTCGCGCGCGCGCTGGCTGCCACGGTGAATGGCTCGGGCGACCAGTTCCTTGCCGACGCCGCTCTCGCCCAGAATCAGCACGGTCGCGCTCGTGGGCGCGGCGCGACGCACCTGATCGAGGATCTGCTTGATTGCCGGCGCGTCGCCGACCATCTCGTGCTTCACTTCCAGGGCCGACCGCAACACGCGGTTTTCCTGGCGCAGCGTTCCGAGCTCGAGTCCTTCCCGCACCGCGTCGAGCACGTAGTCCTTGGACAGTGGCTTCTCGATGAACCGAAACGCACCAAGCCTGCCGGCCTCGAGCGCCGTGGCCGCGGTGCCGTGCGCGGAGATCATCACGACCGGAAGCGACTCGTTGCTCGCGCGCACTTTCGTGAGGACGTCGAGTCCGTCCATCCCCGGCATCTTGATGTCGAGGAAAACCAGATCGGGGCTCTCGCGCTCGACGAGCGCCACGCCTTCCTGACCCGATCCCGCGCCGATCATCTCGTGGCCGGCGTATTCCAGGATCATGCGCAGCGCATCGCGAATCGCAGGCTCATCGTCAATGACGAGAATCCGGGCTTTCATGGTTGAGTGTCCGTCATCACGGTCCGCAGTACGCGCGTGCCCGTGTATTTGTCGTACAGAAGCAGGGCGACCGGCTCGCCAGCGGTCAGCGAGGACAGCACCGAGCGGTATTCGGCTTCGGACCGAACGGGATGCCGATTGATCTCGAGAATAATATTGCTCGCGCGGACCTGCGCCAGATGGGCGGGCCCGGCGGTATCGACTTCTGAAACCAGGACGCCTTGAACGGTGTCCGGGATCCGCAGGTCGGCCGCGATATCCGGATCCAGATCGCGGACGGCGATGCCGAGCGGGGGCTGGTTCTGCGAGATCGTCCGCGCATCACTCGAGCGGAAGGTTTGCCGGCGTCCCGTTTCCGGCACACGCCGAACGCCCAGCTTGATCGACACGTGCCTGACCGAGCCGTCACGCCATACCTCGAGCACGGCCACGGAGCCGGGCGCCTGTTCGGCCGCGTACCGCACGAGGTCATCCGCGCTTCGAAGCGACCGGCCGTTCACGCCCGTCACGAGATCGTACGTCCGCAGGCCGGACCGCTCGGCCTGTGTATCAGCCGGCACGTCCTGCACGACCGCGCCGTAGTCGGGGCCGACCTTCAGCGCGCGCCGCATGGAAGGCGTGAGCGTGGCGAGCCCCATGTCCAGGTACCCACGCGTCACGGTGCCCCGCTCGCGTAACTGAGCCAGGACGGCCGTCACTTGGTCGATTGGAATCGCGAAGCCGACGTTAACCGCTTCGGCACTGATGGCGGTGGTGATCCCCACGACCTCGCCCCGGCCATTGATGAGTGGGCCGCCGCTGTTGCCAAAGCTGATCGCCGCATCGGTCTGGATGTACGACGCCAGGCTCTGGTCGCGCAGCTGACGGCCGAGGAAACTCACGACGCCCACCGTGACCGAATGAACGTACACCCCCAGCGGGTTGCCAATCGCGCACACCCACTGGCCAACGCGCAAGCTGTCGGAACTGCCGAGCACGGCGACCGGCAGCGGATCGCGAGCGTGCACCTGTAACAGCGCAACGTCGATGGCCGGGTCCGTCCCGATAACCTCGGCCCGGAACGACCGGCCGTCAGCGAGCGTGACGGTCACCCGGTCAGCGCCCGACACCACGTGCTGGTTGGTGAGGATGAAGCCGGCCGCGTCGATGATGAACCCGCTGCCCGAGCTCTCCCGAGGCGCGGACGGATCGTCCGCCGAGTACCGCCGCGACGGCCGGGGACGGTCATCGCCGCGTGACGCGGTGTCCACGTTGACGACCGACGTGTTGATACGCGCCGCAACGGCGGCAAAGTCCACCGCTGTCACCGCAGCGGGCATCGTCGCATCGGAGACCGTCTGGTGCTCGACGACCAACGGGGCCGTGACAACAGGCGGATGGATGGTGGCCACGCCGCGAGCGAGGGGCGGCCGTGTGCCGGCCACGACGAGGCCCAGCAAGAAACTGACAATGGCCGTGAGGCCGATGAACGCGCCGGATTGGCGGGTCATGAAGCGTCCGCTTTCATTATAAGTGCGGTAAAGGCGGCCTCATCGAGCACCATGACGCCGAGTCCGCGGGCCTTCTCCAGTTTGCTGCCGGCTTCGGCGCCAAACACCACCCAGGTTGTCTTTCTGCTCACCGATCCGCTGACCCTTCCGCCGAGACGTTCGACGGCCGCCGTGGCGGCCTCACGAGTGTAGCCCTCGAGGGTCCCGGTCAACACGAAGGTCTGGCCTGCCAGGATTTGCCGCGCCGGCCGCTCCTGGTCGCCAATTTCGTCTTCCACGCGAACGCCGGCTGCAGCCAGGCGGTCGAGCAAACGCTGGTTGCGCGGTTCATCGAGAAAGCTCCGCACGGACCTGGCCACCACGGCGCCCACGTCCGGCACGGCCTGCAACTCCGCTTCTCCTGCCTGTCGCAAGACCGCCAGCGCGGGAAAGGCCCGAGCCAGCGCGCGCGCGCCGCCCTCGCCCACATGCCGAATACCGATCCCGTGCAGCAGGCGCCAAAGCTCGTTCGCCCGGCTGCGGTCGATCTCGGTAATGAGATTCGCTGCGGACTTCTTGCCCATTCGCTCGAGGGCTGCCAGCTGGTCAGTGGTCAGTGCATACAGATCCGCGTAGTCGTGCACGAGACCGCTCGTGACGAGTTGGTCGACCAGCGAGTCCCCAAGCCCTTCGATGTTCATGCCCTTGCGCGAAGCGAAGTGCAGCAGGCCGCGTCGGATCCGTGCGGGGCAGGACGCGTTTTCGCACCGCCACACGACTTCGTCGTCTGGTTTGATCAGATGGCTGTGACAGAACGGGCACGTCGCCGGCATCCGCCACGGCGACCGCCGCTCCCGGCCCTCTTCCAGCACGGGACCGAGCACCTTCGGGATGATGTCCCCGCCTTTCTCGACGAGCACGAGATCTCCCTCGCGGATGTCCCGGCGCTCGACCTCTTGTTCGTTGTGCAGTGTCGCCTGCTGCACGGTCGTGCCGCCAAGCCGCACCGGTTCGAGCACCGCGAACGGCGTGACCGCGCCCGTGCGTCCCACGTTCGTCTCGATGCGCAACAGTCGCGTCGTGGCCTGCTCTGCGGGAAACTTGAACGCGACGGCCCACCGGGGAAACTTCGCCGTGTGGCCCAGCGCCTCGCGCATCGCCAGGTCGTCGAGTTTGATCACGACGCCGTCGGTTTCGAAGGGCAGCCCACGGCGGGCCTCGCGCCATTCGTCGCAGAAGGCCGCGACCGCATCGATGCCGCCGCACACGCGCCAGTGCCCCTCGACCGGACAGCTCCAGGTGGCGAGCTGGCGCAGGACGTCCTGATGCCGGGGAAGCGGCAGGCCGGCGTCTGCAGGCGTGACCACTTGATACGTGAAGGCGCGAAGACCGCGTTTGGCGACGGCGGTATTGTCCAGCGTTCGGATGGCGCCGGCAGCGGCGTTCCGTGGGTTCGCAAACGTCGGCTCCCCCGCTTCCTCGCGTTCGGTGTTCACACGCTGAAACGCCGCGACCGGGAAGTACACCTCGCCGCGGACCTCGAGCAGCTCGGGCGGACTGTTCTCGCGCAGCCTGAGCGGAAGAGCCTGGATGACGCGGGCGTTGTTCGTGACGTCCTCGCCTTCGAGGCCGTCCCCTCGGGTGACGGCCCGTGTCAGGCGTCCCCGTTCGTACGTCAGGGCGATACTGAGGCCATCGATCTTCAACTCCGCGACGTAGGCCAGCTGTTCCGACGGATCCCGCTCGATGGCCCGGCAGAGTTTCGCGTGAAACTCCCGCAGGTCGGCCTCCCCGTACGCGTTGTCCAGGCTGAGCATCGGCGCGAGGTGCCGTACGGTCTCGAAGCCTTCGGCCGGACGTCCCCCCACGCGCTGGGTCGGCGAACTCGGATCGGCCAACTCGGGATGCTCAGCCTCGAGCGCCTTGAGCTCGTTCATCAAGGCATCGAACTGGGCGTCCGAGACTTCGGGGGCGTCGTGGATGTAGTAGAGCTCTTCGTGGCGCCGGATTTCGTCGCGGAGGTGAGCGACGCGCTCGGCCACCCTGGCTTCTGGCTTCACACTCGTGCGTTCCAGCCGGTCCGCGTCAGCGTCTACCGATCGCGGCTGATGACGTAGTCGGCGAGGGCGATGAGACCGTCGCGCTCGGGCGACACGGGGAAGGCGTCAGCGAGCTGGCGCTTCGCGCGCTCGGCGTGTGTGACGGCCCGCTCGAACGCCGCTTCGATCGCACCATGCCGCGCCAGCAGCTCCTTGATCGCCCGCCACTTCTCAGGAGTCACTTGGCCATCGGCAATCACGCCGTGAATCAGGGACGTGGCTTCCTGTCCGCCGCGCTGCAGCAAGAGAATGATCGGCAAGGTGACCTTACCCTCTCGCAGGTCTCCCCCGATGGGCTTCCCCAGCGCCGACTCTTCCGCCATGTAGTCCAGCACGTCGTCGACAATCTGGAACGCGATGCCGAGGTCGAAGCCGTACTCGCGAAGGGCCGCACGCTGCGCCGGCGAGCTCTCGCCGAGCATGCCGCCGATTTCCGCGCAGCCGGCGAAGAGGAACGCGGTCTTGCGGCGGATGATCTCGAAGTGCTCTTCCTCGGTGATGTTGGCGTCACCGGCCTTGGTGAGCTGGTAGAGCTCGCCCTCAATCATCCGCAGCGTGCAGTCGCAGAGCAGCCGGACCACCTCGAGCGAGTCCTGCGTCAACGCCATCGCCATCGAGCGGATATAGAGGTAGTCGCCGAGCAGCACGGTGATGTCGCTGCCCCAACGCGAGTGCGCGGTGAGCCGGCCGCGACGCGTCTCGGCGCCGTCGATGATGTCGTCGTGAACGAGCGTGGCCGTGTGTATGAACTCGACCACGGCGGCGTTCAGGACGCCGCGGTCACCCGTGTAGCCACAGAGCCGCGCCGCCATGAGCAGTACGGCCGGCCGCACTCTCTTGCCGCCGCTCATCTGCACGTACTTCCCCATCTGGGGAATCAGTTCGACGCGCGACTCCAGATACTTGGCGAACTCTCGTTCGACACGCGCCAGTTCATCGCGGACCGGTTCGAAGATCTGGGTCAGATCCGGGACCGACGACGCCGAGGCAGAGACAGGAATCGGTCGCGCGTGAGAGCTCACGGGTGAGAAAACCTGGCGGAATCACACCATAGGTTCGACGGGGTGTCAACGCGAGGGGACATTGTCAGTCCGCGCCACCAGGCGCTCGAAGTTGGCACAGATGACTTCCGCGAGCGCTTCGGGCTCCATCCTGCGGGCCGCGGCGACCGCGCGAAGCGTCTCGGCGACCCACCCGGGCTCGTTGCGTTTGCCTCGATGCGGCACCGGCGCCAGGAACGGCGCATCGGTTTCGACCAGCAGGCGATCGACGGGCACAAACGCCGCGACCTCCCTGATGTTGCCGCCCTTCGGGAACGTCACAATGCCTGAAATCGACAGGTGGAAGCCCAGGTCGAGGCATTCGCGCGCTTCGTCGACCGAGCCGCTGAAACAGTGCATCACGCCGCGGAGCGCCGATCCCGCCCGGCGCAACACATCCAGCGTGTCCACGGTCGCCTCGCGCGTGTGGATGGCCACGGGCAGGCCGCGGGACACCGCGACGTCCACCTGCGCGGCAAACACGTCACGCTGGACATTCTTCGGGGCGAAATCGTAGTGGTAATCGAGTCCGATCTCACCGACGACCACGGCGGCCGACGCGGCGATGGCGGCTGTCAGCGTGTCAATCGCGTCCGTCACGCGGCCCGCGAACGATCCGGAGCGGTGTGGGTGAACACCGGCTGCAAACCGCACGGCCGGCCACGCGGCGCGAACGACCGGCACCCGGGCAACCTCCTCGCGCTCATCAGCCGACAGGATGCACAACGCGGACGACACACCGGCCGCCATCGCGCGCGTGGTCGCCGCATCAAGATCGCCCGCAAAAGCGGCGTCGGCCAGGTGACAGTGCGAGTCGACGATTGACCAGGTCATCGTTCGGAGTACTGGATCTTCGAACCGGCGGCCTACTTGATCTTCGAACCGGGCGCTGGCGGCTGGTCGAATCCGATAAGCGTCGGCTTGCCCTGGTCGTCAGACGCCGCGAGGACCATGCCATTCGATTCGATCCCCATCAGCTTGGCTGGCTTCAGGTTGGCGACGATGACGATGGTACGCCCGAGCAGGGCGTCAGCCTCATAGGCCTCTGCGATTCCTGCAACGATGGTGCGGGTTTCGGTGCCGAGGTCGACCGAGAGCTTCATGAGCTTCTTGGAGTTCGGCACTCGCTCGGCCGTCAGCACCTTGGCGACCCGCAGGTCGATCTTCATGAACTCGTCGATCGAGAGCCGCGCGTCCGCGGCAGGCGCCGGGACGGGCACAGGGGCCGGTGTAGCAGCTGGAATAGCTGGAATAGACGTGGGCGCAGCGGGCGGCGTATCGGTCACAACGGTCTCCTTGAGAGTCACGGACGCAGGGGGTGAAGGCTCGGGCTCGAAACGCGGCCACAGCGCGGCACCCTTGGTGAGCTGACGAACGCCGCTCGTGAGCAGCGCGGCATCATTCGTCCATCGCAGGTCGGCCACGCGACGGACCGGCGCCCCGAGGCGATCGAGAATCGCCTCCGCGGAGCCGGGCATGACAGGGCTCAGCAGCACAGCCGCGAGGCGCGTGCCCTCCGCGGCGGTCCACAGGACCTCGTCAAGCGCCGGGTCGTTGCCAGCCTTCGCCAGCGCCCACGGCTCAGACGCCGCGATGTACTCGTTCGTGGCATCCACGAGCCGGAATGCGCTCTGGCACGCCACGTCCAGGGCCAGATCGTCCATGGCCCGGGTATAAGCGCCCATCAACGTCGCTGCCGTGTCAGCCAGGCGCTGCCCCACCGGGGCGGCCGCCAGCCGCCCCGAGCGATAGCGCTCTGCCATGGCCGTCACGCGATTGACCAGGTTCCCCAGATTGTTCGCGAGGTCGACGTTGTACTTTTCCTCGAACCGCGCCCAGCTGAAATCGCCGTCCGACCCAAAGACGATTTCCTTGGTGAGGAACAGGCGGAGCGGATCCGGCCCGAAGCGCGCGGCCGCGACGGCCGGGTCGATGATTGTGCCGGGATTGGACTTGCTCATCCGCTGGCCATCTTTGGTCATGAAGCCGTGGCCAAAGATGCGCCGCGGTAGCGGGAGGTTCGCCGCCATCAGCATGGCCGGCCAAATCACCGCATGGAATCGCGTGATGTCCTTCCCGATGACGTGCAAGTCAGCCGGCCACCACTGCTCGAACATCGCGGGGTCGGTGCCAAATCCCACCGCCGACGCGTAGTTGATCAGGGCGTCGAACCAGACGTACACGACACTCCGCGAGTCGAACGGCAGCGGAATGCCCCACGACTGCCCTGCCCGGCTCACCGACACATCGTCCAACCCGCCCTCGATGAGCCGGAGGATTTCATTCCGGCGGACGTCGGGCTGGATGAACTCGGGATGCGCCGCGAAATGATCGAGCAGCGGCTGCTGGTACTTGGAGAGTCGGAAGAAGTAGTTGTCTTCCTTCAGCCACTGCGGCTCGGTTTGCGGATGGAGCGGACACCGGCCGCCGACGAGATCCTTCTCCTGCTTGAAGGCCTCGCAGCCGACACAGTACCAACCCTCGTAGGTGCCCTGATAGATGTCACCGGCCCGATGCAGGCGCGCGGCGAACTCGGTGACCCCAGCCCGGTGCCGTGGCTGCGTCGTCCGGATGAAGTCGTCGAACGAGATGTCCAGGCTGCGCCAGGCCTGCCGGAACTCCTGTTCCATCTGATCGCAGTAGGCGATGGGCGGCAGGCCGGCCTCGGCGGCCTGGCGAAACACGTTCTGGGAATGCTCGTCGTTTCCCATGAGAAAGCGCACGTCGAACCCGGCGAGGCGCTTGTAGCGGGCGATGACGTCCGCGGCAATTTTCTCGTAGGCCGTACCCAGGTGCGGCCGGCTGTTCACGTAGTCGATGGCGGTGGTGAGGTAGTAGGGCGGCATGAGTGCAGAAACGCGAAACGCTCATTCTACCCTGCCGTCGACTGGAGCCGCCCGGGGGGGAGCCTCCAGGGGCGCGGCAGAATGTGACCCACAGGATTGACACTCCCAGGCCAGCCTTGGTCCCAATTGACCCACCAGGCATGGAAAACCCCGCGCTAGCGGCCTCGGTCCCCTTCCGTCATCAGGCACGGCGATTGCAGTGTGGGCGTTTCAGTCGAAGGGATGACATCCATGACCAGCCAGTGCGTCGAATTCGCCCAGGGGAATTGCCTGATTGAAGTCGAGCCACAGCAGAGCGAGACCGGGCTGACCCGGTACATCGCACGGATGTCTGTGCTGGAGAACTACGGCCAGATCATCAGGCCGCTTTTCGGCAAGGACGGACGCCGCATCAAGATTCTGGCGACGAGCGAACGCCTGGCCCTTCGCGTCGCCGTGAGTTACCTCGAGGGGCGTTTCGGCCGGCTCGAGCCGCGCAGTCTGGCCTGCAGCCTCGGCGGCGCCACCGTGGGCGTGCCGTTCGTCACGCAGTAGCGGGCAAGGACGTCCGAACCCTCAGGCCCGAGGTCGACCTCAACCGTTGCCGGAGGCCGAGCTTCTCGACCACGCGCTCAGCGCATCGGCCTGCACCTGCTTCAACGGCCGGCCGCTCATCTCCGCCACCTTCACGCAATCATCGAACTCCGGGACCGCGTTGACGACAACGCCCGCGCGGGTGGCGAGTTTGATCCGGACACGCCCGCCGGGCACCGCCACCTCCTCCCACGTTCGATCCAACGTTTCCCGTTCCAAGGTCTGGATACGCACGCCGATGGTGGTCGTCTCGCGAAAGATCACATCCAGTATCCCTTCGCGGCGCGGTGGCGCGGCCAGCACGGTCAACAGTGTCCCGGGCCGGCCCTTCTTCATGAAGACCGGAGTCAGGAACACGTCGAGGGCGCCGGCCTGAAACAGCCTGTCGGTTGCCGGCCCGAAGAGCTGAGGGTTCATGTCGTCGATCTCGGCCTCGATCTGGACAACAGCCGAGGGCTGTTCCTGCCCGGCGGTCTCCATCCGGTCTCCGATGACGACGCGAAGAACGTTCGGTGAGGTGGGTGTATCCCGCGTCCCGGCCCCATAGCCGACGCGACCGAGGGTCATGGCCGGCAGCGGCCCATAGCGACGCGCGTAGTCGCTCACCAGGAGCGCGCCGGTCGGCGTCACCAGTTCCATCTTCGGGCCATCGCTGTAGACCGGCACGCCCTTGAGCAGGCGCATGGTCGCCGGCGCGGGCACCGGAAATCGTCCGTGCGCGATGTCGACCACGCCGCTGCCGACGTTGAGTGGCGAGGCCTCGATGTCGTCGATACCGAACCACTCCATGGCAAACACGGCCCCGGCGATGTCGATAATGGAATCGAGCGCGCCAACCTCGTGCAGATGCACGTCGTTGACCGGCACGCCGTGAATATCCGCCTCGACCTGGGCGAGGCGTCGAAAGAGCGCCGCCGCACGCGTCTGGGCCGGCACGGACAGGCTCGAGCGCTCCACCAAGCGGATGATCTCGTCGAGCGAGCGGTGGCCGTCCTCCTCTGCGTGCGTATGGGTGCGGGCGGAGGCGCCAGTCCCGTGGGTGTGGGGCTTGCGAGTGTCGTCCCCGGCTACTTGGCCGAGCGGGGCAACATCGAACTTCGTCGCGGTGATGCCGCAGCGCAGCACCTGGTTCACCGTGATCTCGTGCGCCACAGCCAGGCTGCCGAGCGCGTCCCGGAGCGCATCGACGGGTAGTCCGGCATCAATCAGCGCGCCGAGCAGCATGTCGCCGGCCGCACCGGAGAAGCACTCCAGATACATCACGCGTGCCATCAGATCAGCCTCTGTTCCTTCATGGAGAAATAGCCAGCGTCCGCAAGGATGACGTGATCGACCAGATCGACCCCCACGATGTGGCCCGCGTGCTTCATTCGCGTCGTGAGCGCCACATCATCATCGCTCGGCGTGGGGTCGCCGGACGGATGATTGTGGAACACGACCACCGCTGGTGCACCCGCCAGCATGGCCTCGCGGTACACGTCACGCGGCTGGGCCAGGCTCTGGTCGACCGATCCTATCGAAATCACGCGTGTCGCCACGAGGCGGTGGCGCGCGTCGAGCAGGACCACGCCGAACTGCTCGACGACGTGCGCGCCGAACCGCGGCAGGAGGAACGTGGCGACGTCGCGTGCCGACCGGAACTGGAGCCGGGGAGTTGCCGGCCGCGTGAGGGTGCGGCGGCCGAGTTCGACGGCGGCCTGGATGCGGCTCGCTTGAGCGGCGCCGATGCCGGCGTGCCTCGTCATCGCGCCGTGGTGCAGTTTGGGCAGACCCTGCACGCCGCCTGCATCCGCCAGCAGCGTATTGGCGACCGAGAGCGCGCTGTGGCCGGCGCTGCCATGTCCGATGAGCACCGCGAGCAGTTCGTTGTCGCCAAGCGTGCGTACGCCGTACCGTTCGAGCTTCTCGCGCGGGCGATCGTCCGGGAGCACGTCATGCATCAGCGCGTGTTCACTCCTCCAGCGCGGCGCGCGTCGCGAAGCGCTGCGTTATACTCGCGGACGCATGATCCGCCCGCTATGTGCGCCGATCGTCGGCGGCCTTCTGCTCATCGCCGCCTGTTCGACGCCTCCCGACAAGGAACGACATCAGGCTGAAGGCGCCATCACCGCCGCACGTGAAGCCGGCGCCGCAGAGTACGCGTCGGCGGACCTCACGTCGGCGCAATCGGCGCTCGACAAATACGATGCCGCGGTCGCGCAGCATGACTACCGGCTGGCCCTATCGCTCGCCGTCGAAGCCCGCGACACGGCGTACCACGCCGCCAAGCGCGCGGCTGACAACAAGGCTGCCGCGCGTAGCGACGCCGAGCGTCTGCTGGCCGACGTCGCGCGGCTGTTGCCCGTCGCCCGAACGCGCCTCACCGCTCCATCGTCGCGCGGCCCGCAACTCGTGAAACTTCGCGCGGCGATCGTTGATGCCGAGAGTGCCTTGCAAGAATCGGGCGCAGCGATGGAACGTCAGGCGTATCAGGCCGCGATCGATCGATTGCAGCCGGTTAATGAGGCGTTGCACGCGGAACTCGGCACGACCGCGGGCCCAGTACCCAGGCGCGTGAGGTAGCAGTTTTCGCGTGCCTGCCGTGGCGACATGGCAAAGATCGCGATCTCGAACTGCAGGCGCGTAGCGATGTCGACCCCGCGGCCGGCGGCTATGCCCCCCACCACTCGCAGCGACCGACGACCGTCGCCCAGCCCGTGAGCCAAATCGTCTGATCGGTCCACTCGACGTGTTGCGATCCGCCCGGCGAGGCCACCTCGACCATGCGGGAAGCCCCACCAGCGAATGCGGCGGCCACCGCCGACGCGCATGCGCCGGTGCCCGACGCTTCCGTGGGCCCGACGCCGCGTTCCCAGATCAGAATCCGCACGCGACTCGGCGACTCGACCGTGGCCAGTTCGACGTTCGTGCCCTCGGGGAAGAACGGATGGACGGCCAACTTCGAGGCCAGCCCTTGCAGGCGCTCCACCGTGACGGGACCGAGTACCACACATTGCGGGTTGCCGACGCGTAGCACCACGCATCGTACGGGCGTGCCGTCCACATCGAGGGTTTCCTCGCGCAGTTCCGTGGGCGGTCCCATTTCCGCGCGGAACGTGAACGTGAACGCGGTGGACTCGAGCAATTCCAGGCGCTTGGGTCCTGCGGCGGTCTCGATCACGAGGCGGCCGCCGGCCCGCAGGCGACGCTCGTGTGCGACCCAGGCAGCCGCACACCGCACGCCGTTGCCCGACACCTCTGCGGCACTCCCGTCGGCGTTCAAGAGTTGCGTGCGTGCGCCGTCGGATGTGGGTTCGATGAGCATCAGCCCGTCCGCCCCGAGCCCCCAGTGGCGGTTGCAGATCGCGCGGGCAAGGCCGGGCAGGTCCGTTCCCTGTGAGACGTCTGCGCGGTGCAGGAGCAGGAAGTCGTTGCCGAACGCGTGTGTCTTGACGAGTGAGAGAGGCGCCACAACTCGATCCTTCATTTGCGACAAATCGCCAGGAGATGCCAACCGAACCTTCGAACGAGCGCTCGTGGCAGGGCGTTGAACGTGCCGACGAATGCCGCGTTGTAGAGCGCGCCCTTCCAGCCCTTGTGCAGCCGGCTCTTTACCGGAAACCGCTCCGGAATGATTTCGACGCCCGTGAATGCCGATAGCAGTTCGCGAAACTCCGGAATCGAGTAGCGGCGCAGGACCGGGGCGTCTTCATGTTCGAGTGGGACCTTCATGACCTTGGAGAGCAGGTGCAGCCAGGACACGCGGTTGTACACCTGAAAGAGCGCGGTGCCGCCAGGCCGCAGCACACGCCGGACCTCCGCCACCACGGTGCGGTCGTCGGCTGCGTACTGCACCACGCCGTGGGCAAAGACGTAGTCGAACGACGCGTCGGGAAACGGCAGCCGTTCCCCGTCGGCGACAGCCAGTCCCGCGTGCAGGCCTTGTTGGCTGACGTTCTGTCGTGTCAGCGCCACCGCCTGGCCCGAGAGGTCGACACCAGCTACCCGGGCGCCGCCCCGCGCGAACCGGACCACTTCGACGCCGGCGCCGCATCCCACGTCCAGAACGTCCCGGCCGCGCCAGGCGGTGAAGTCGACGAGTCGCAGTAAATGATGGAGCTTCTCGAAGTGATACTGATCCAGATCCGCGAAGAAGCCGGGGGTGCCCGCGGCGTGGCCGGAGATCTCGAGGTCGTGGATGTGCGCGTCCCAGTACTCGCGCACGCGCGCGCTCGACGGAGGCATGTTGCCGAACATAGTACACGCGAGGCGTCGGCGCGCGATCGCTCCGTCAATCGAGCGAGTCAGCGAAGGGTGGTGAGATCGGCCCCGGTGAACTCGATGACGAATGGTGGCTCCTCCCTGAAGTCGCTGAACCGGAGCCATGTCGGCCGAACGCGGAAATAGGTAATGCCCTTCCACGAGGCGCGGGTCGGCCCTTCAGGGAAGCGTGCGAAATACAGCTGTTTGAGCCGGTCCAGCTCAGCGCCAGAAGGCTCATCCGCGATGCCCGCGTATTGGACGGTTTGCTCGGCGCTCGCGCCGGTGCCGCCAACCACGAACGCCACCCTCGGATCAGCGCGCAAATTCCGCGCCTTTCGAGTCGCGTCCAGCGTGTCGAAGACGAGCTCGAAGGCGTCGCCAACGACAATGCCCACCAGCGCGGCCTGGGGCCCGGCGGGACTCACGGAGGCCTCGACGGCGTACTTCTCACGTCGCATGAACGCGAGCAGGTCTGATCGGTTCATGGAAGAGTCTGATGTGTGTCTGCCTTGGGATGGCATCGCCAGCCCCAACGTGCCACAGAAGCCCTGCCAGTTCCGCCGGCTGGGCTTCGGGAAAACCTGTAGCACGGCGGATGATGCCGGTCAAAGCGCACCCCACACGCCGCACCTGTGCTGGTTCAACACCTCGCACGCGGGGTAGGATCGCGGCCAATGACGCGTGACCTCGGCCGCCTCGGCGCCGACCATGCAGACGTGCTGATCGTCGGCGGCGGCATCCACGGGCTCTTCGCGGCCTATGACGCGGCCAGCCGCGGGCTGCGCGTGGTGCTGATCGAGCGCGATGATTTCGGCGCCGGGCTCTCGTTCAACCATCAACGCACGATTCACGGCGGCCTGCGCGCCCTGCAGCACGGCGCGTTCGGTAAAGTGCGCGAGCAACTCGCGGAACGTCGCATGTGGACGAGGCTGGCGCCGCACCTCATCAGGCCCTTGCCCTTCGTGATCGGGACATACGGACTGGGCACGCGCAGCCGTCTCGCACTTCGCGTCGGCCTCTCCGCCTACGACGCGATCGGGAGCGACCGGAACGTGGGCGTCCCAGAGGGATTGAAGCTGCCCGCAAGCGGAGTGCTGTCGCGGGTGGAGACCGAGGCGGCCTTTCCCGGCATCGACACCCGCGGACTCACTGGTGGTGCGCGCTGGTACGACTATCAGGCCCGGCATCCCGATCGACTCAACGGGCTCATTGCGCAGGCCGCGTCGCACGCGGGCGCGGCGCTCTTCAACTACGTCGAGTGCCTGGCGCCCATGCGGACCGGGGAGCGCATTACAGGGGCCCGCGTCCGGATCTGGCCATCGGGCGAGGAACGGGAGATCGAGGCGGCCACCACCGTGTTGTGTGCGGGCGCGGGATTGCCAGACCTCCATCAGCGCTTCGGGCTGACCGGCTCCGTCCCATTGATCCGGGCGATGAACCTGATCCTCGATCGCCCGGCGTTGCCGGCCGCGATCGCGGCGCCCGGCCGGTCCGGCCGCATGCTCACCTGCGTCCCCTGGCAGGGCTACTCGCTGGTCGGCACGTTCCAGTCCGACGCGATCGTCGAGGCGCCAGAGGACCGACCGCCCACCGACGTGGTGACGACGATGCTGGACGATGTGCGGACGGCGTTCCCGCACCTGGATGCGGACCGCGCGTCGATCCGCGTCGTGCACCACGGCCTGACGCCGGCGCGTGTCACGCGTGGGCGCGCGGATCTCCTACCCGAATCCCAGTTGGTGACGCACGTCAGCCAGGGCATCTATTCGCTAGTCGGAGTGAAGTTCACCACGGCGCGCCTCGCCGCCGCCACGGCGATTGACGCGGTCTGCGCGGCTCTCCACCGGTCGTCGACCTCGCATACGTCGAACGTGACGCTGCCGGCAGGCACCGCGGAAGGCACCGCCGCGGCCATCGACGCGCGCTGCCGGGGGGCGCGTCTGGCTCTCGACGCCGAGACTCGTCGCCATCTCGTGGACTGGTACGGCACCGAAGCGCCCGATGTAATAGACCATGCCGTGGCGACGAACCTGGCGTTTCCGCTCACGCCCGGGTCGTCCGTGCTGGCCGGCGAGATCGCGTACGCGCTCGAGCATGGCGCGGCGGTGCGTCTGGCCGACGCCGTACTGCGCCGGACGAACCTGGGCGCCACCGGCCATCCCGGCCACGCGTCGCTCGAGGCCGCCGCCAACATCATGGCCACACGGTGTCACTGGTC
>JBDTNQ010000032.1:0-37074 GCA_039933635.1 Acidobacteriota bacterium | reverse complement strand
CAGAGATCATGCGGACACGACGGCTGACGTTGGATGACGGGCCCAAGGCTCGTATGGCGCTCCGCGCCGAGGCCGCGAACGCAGGCATCGCCGATGTATTCGTGCTGGTGGACAACGAAGACGAGCACGCGCTTGATTTCTATCGCGCGATGGGCGGCGCATCGTCGCCGGTGACCGCGTTCACGTTTTCAACGCCCTAGGCGCCAACGCCGAACCTGCCCACGCGAACCCAGATGGCCTCGCCCCACGCCTTCCGTCTCGGCATCGACCTCGGCGGCACCAAGATCGCGGCCGTCGTGCTCGCCCCAGACGGGCGCGTCATGTGGGAGCAACGGATGCCGACGCCGCGGCACGACTACGAAGGCACCGTTGCGCGCGTCGTGGCCATCGTCGCGGAGGGCGAAGCGGCGGTGGGCGCCGGATGCACGGTCGGTATCGGCATGCCCGGCGCGATCTCGCCGGCGACGGGGCTCGTCAAGAATGCGAACTCCACGTGGCTCAATGGCCGCACGCTGAAGGTGGACCTCGAGCGCGCGCTTGCGCGCGAGGTGCGGCTCGCCAACGACGCGAACTGCCTGGCCGTGTCGGAGGCAACCGACGGGGCCGCCGCGGGCGCGGACGTCGTCTTTGGCGTGATCCTCGGCACGGGCGCAGGCGGCGGCATCGTCGTACGTGGCCAGGTGATGACCGGCGCGCACGCGATTGCGGGCGAATGGGGACACAATCCCTTGCCGTGGCCCGCCGCAGACGAACTGCCGGGCCCCTCCTGTTACTGCGGGCGATTCGGCTGCCTCGAAACGTGGCTGTCGGGCCCCGGACTTGCCGAGGACCACCACCGGCGGGGCGGTGAGCGGACGACCAGCGAACAGATCGTGGCCCACGTGTCGAGCGATCCGCGCGCGGCCGCGACACTCCGGGCCTGGACATCACGCCTCGCCCGAGGCCTCGCCTCGGTCATCAACCTGCTCGACCCCGACATCATCGTCATCGGCGGTGGTCTGTCCCAGGTGGCGTCGATCTACCGCGATGTGCCCGCGATCTGGTCCCAGTGGATCTTCTCGGACGCCGTCACCACCAGGCTCGTGCCCGCCCAATACGGCGATGCCAGTGGGGTGAGGGGGGCGGCGTGGCTGTGGACGTAGGGGCCGCCCGAACATCGAACGTGGACGTGCGAAGTTTGCTACTCTTGCGGTAGCGAATGCCTGCTTCTTCGATGCGCCGGATTGCGATGCCCGACGAGGGTATCGAGACGCTCTTCGGATCCCGTGACGAAAATCTGCGAGCGCTCGAGACGTCGCTCGGCGTGCGCCTCAAGACCAGCGGTCACAACATCGTGATCGAAGGCCAGCTCGACGCCGTGACGCAGGCCGAGCGGGTCTTCGAACAGCTCGGCGACCTGCTGCGGAGCGGGTACCGCTTTGCGAAAGACGACGTGAAGGTTGCGGCGCAGCTGGTCACGCAGGACCCAGACGTCGAGTTGCACGACTTCTTTCTCAAGGGCGCACCCCGCGCCGTCGGCCGGCAGCGGGTCGTGCCGAAGTCGGTCACCCAGCGGCGCTACCTCGACGCGATCGACGGCGCGGATATCGTCTTCGGCGTCGGACCGGCGGGCACCGGCAAGACCTACCTGGCGATGGCGCAAGCCGTCTCGTATCTTCTGGCCAAGCGCGTGTCCCGTATCGTGCTGGCCCGACCGGCGGTCGAAGCCGGCGAGAAGCTCGGCTTTCTGCCGGGCGATCTGCAGGAGAAGGTCAATCCATATCTCCGCCCCCTCTACGACGCATTGCACGACATGCTCGACTTCGAGCGCGTCGAGCGACTCCTCGAGCGCGGCGTCATCGAGGTCGCGCCACTGGCGTTCATGCGTGGCCGGACGCTCAACGAGGCGTTCGTCATTCTCGACGAAGCACAGAACACCACGTCCGAGCAGATGAAGATGTTCCTGACGCGTCTCGGCTTCGGGTCGAAGGCCGTGGTCACCGGTGATGTCACGCAGATCGATCTGCCGAGCGGCAAGACGTCCGGTTTGATCGAGGCGCTCAAGGTCGTGGCCGGCATCGAAGGCGTGGCGACCGTGTATTTCGACGAGCGGGACGTCGTGCGCCACCAGCTCGTACAGCAGATCGTCAAGGCGTACGAGCACTACACGTCGCAGCACAAACCCTCGACATGACGCGCGCCGCGGCGCCCCGCGATCGCCTCTGCGTGACCGTGACGTCCGATCGGCCCACGCGCGCCACGGCCGGCCTTGCCGCGTTTCTCACGTCAACGGCTCCGGTTCGGGCGCGCGGCACCGTCGAGATTGCCCTGGTCAGCGACCGCCGCATGCGTGCGCTGAACCGGTCCTTCAGGGGGGTGGACCGCCCAACGGACGTCCTGTCATTTCCTCATGGCGAAGAGCGGATAGAACGCCTCAAGTCCAACACTCAGAGCCATTTAGGGGATATCGCCATCGCCGTTGGCATTGCGCGGCGCCAGGCGGCCGAGCGACGGCACACGCTCACCGTCGAACTCCGAATCCTGGCGTTACACGGATTGCTGCACCTCTTGGGCTACGATCACGAGCGGGATCGGGGCGAGATGCGGCGGCTCGAGGAACGGTTGCGCCGTCGCGCAGGCCTCAACGAAGGATTGATCGCCCGGACCCGCGCCTGACACCTCTTCAACAATGATTCCCATTCTGGTCGTGCTCACAGCCGCCGGGCTGCTGTTTCTGGCCGTGGTGGAAACGGCATTCGGGCTGCTGATGCGTCTGCCGCAGCGCCTCGAAGCCGAACGCGCGACCGAGAGCGAGGCGTTGGCGGCCTACCTCGACGATCCGATCAAGTTCTTCGTGCCCGCTCGACTGATGCGCGGCACGTTGCTGGTGCTCCTGATGGTGCTGCTGGCGGACCAGATCAGCCCGGGTTTCCCTGGCTGGCTGTTCCTCTTCGGCATTGGCGTGGCCATCATGGCTGGGGTTGGCCAGATCCTTCCGGCCTTCATCGTTCGTCGGGCGCCAGAGCGCTTTCTCGAACTGCTGCTGCCCGCGTTCACCACCGTGGCCAACATCGTCGGTCCTTTCACGGCGTTGATCGTGACGTGGACGGCTGCAGCCGCGACTCGCAACGGTCAAAGCGACGCCACGCGAGGCGATACGCCTGGCGCGCCGAGTGCCGAATCGGACACGCAGGAGTCGGGAGACGAGAACCGTCTGCTGCGCTCCGTCGTGGACTTCGGCGAGACGCTGGTACGCGAAGTCATGACGCCCCGGCCGGACATCGTGGCGATCGGGGCCGCCGCCACGATCGACGACCTCCGCCAACTCGTCCGGGAACAGGAGTACTCGCGGCTGCCGGTCTACAACGAGAACCTCGACAACATCGTGGGGCTCATCGTCGTGAAGGATCTCATCCAGATGACGTCCGAGCCTGACGGCACGCGCGCCGTGACAACCATGATGCGGCCGGCTGCCTTCGTCCCGGAGACGAAACGCGTCGTCGATCTGCTGCGGGAGTTCCAGCAGGGACGGTTCCAGCTCGCCATCGTCGTCGACGAGTACGGAGGCACGGCCGGGCTGGTGACGGTCGAGGACGTGGTCGAGGAGCTCGTCGGCGAGATTCGGGACGAATACGACATCGAAGCCGAGCCCATCATGCGGGAGGCTGATGACTCGTTTGTGTTCAGCGCGAAGGTCGGCATCCGGGAGATGGCCGAGCGGCTGGGGATCGAGATCGAAGACGGCGACTTCGAGACCGTCGGCGGATTCGTGTTGGCACGCGTCGGCCGCGTGCCGGCGGTGGGTGAGCGCTTCGAGGTCGACAATCTCGATATCGAAATCCTCGAAGCCGAACGCCGGCGGATTCACAAGATTCGCGTGCGACGACATATGGCCGCACTCGACGAGGCCAGCGAGCCGTGAAGGCCGGATTCGTTTCGCTCATCGGCCGGCCGAATGCGGGGAAGTCCACGCTGCTGAATCGCTTCGTGGGTCAGAAGGTCGCGATCGTCTCCGACAAGCCGCAGACGACGCGTCACCGCATCGTTGGTGTCCGCAACGCGCCCGAGGGGCAGGTCGTGTTCCTCGATACGCCCGGCATCCACAAGCCGATGCACCGCATGAACCAGCGGATGGTGGATGCCGCGACGGCAACCCTGAAGGAAGTGGATGTGGCCGTTCTGGTCGTCGATGCGACGGAACCACCCGGTCGAGGGGATCGGTTCGTGCTCGATCTCGTCAAGCGATCCGGTGTGAAGACGATCCTCGTCCTCAACAAGATCGATCAGGTGCGCAAGCCCGCGCTGCTGCCGATCATCCAGCAGTACATGGGGGTCGCCGAGTTCGCGGCCGTCGTGCCGGCATCCGCGATCACGGGGGACGGCGTGGACATCCTCGAACGGGAGATCCTTGCCGCCCTGCCGGATGGCGAGCCCCTGTATCCGGACGATTACCTCACCGATCAGACCCAACGCACGCTGGCGGCGGAGCTCATCCGCGAGAAGGTGCTCGCGCACACCCACGACGAGCTGCCGTACAGCACCGCCGTCGTCATCGAACAGTTCGACGAACCGGAACGGGAGGGCGGCCTGACCCGCATCCACGCGTCCATCCTCGTCGACCACGACTCGCAGAAGCCCATCGTGGTGGGGAAGGGGGGCGAGATGATCAAGCGCATCGGCACCGAGGCGCGTCGGGACCTCGAGGAGATGCTTGAAGGCCGTGTCTTCCTCGACCTGTACGTCAAGGTCCGGGCCGACTGGCGCGACGACGAACGCATCCTCAACGAGATCGGACTGGGCCACCGCCGGCCGACCTGAGTCCCGAACCGCCGACGTCTCAAACCCGTTTCGCGTCCCTCTTGTCCGTGCTACAAATTAGAGTTCACGTGGTGCCGTTGTTCCCGGCCTGCGGCTGCCTCCGTCCCTGACGCGAGGCCTGGCTTGTCACTTCGAACCTCCGCAGGGCCACCATGCCGGCACAACGCAAAATCGATCTCATCCTCGAGTCGGTCCGGCGTCTCCTCCGGATGGGCGCAATGCCCAACCTCCTGAATCTGCTGCAAAAACAGCATCCTGCTGACCTCGCGCAAATCTTCGCGGAGCTGCCGGAAAAAGAACGCCACGCCACGTTCAATACCCTTGTCGAGCGCAACGGCAAGCTCGCGATGGAGGCCTTGAGCGAACTCGGGACGGAAAAAGGCGCCGAGCTGCTGTCGCTTCGGTCGGCCGAAGAGATCGCGCGCCTGTCCCAGGAAATCCCGTCGGACGATGGCGCGGCGTTGATCGAGTCGCTGTCCGATGAGCTGCGGCTGGCCGTACTCGAGCTGATTCATCCCAAGCCGGGCGGCGGCGTCAGTGACCTTCTCGATTACGACGAGAAGACTGCCGGCCGCCTGATGAATCCGAACGTGTTCGCGCTGCCGGAGGAAGTGACGGCGGGCGAGGCGATCACGGCGCTGCAGACCTCGCGGGACGTGGAGATGGTCTTCTATCTCTACGTCGTCGACGAACGGCGGCATCTGGTGGGAGTCGTCTCGTTGCGACGGCTGCTGCTCGTGACGCCGGACACGCCGCTGAAGCGCATCATGACCACCGAGGTCTACAGCGCGCGTGTCGACACGGATCAGGAGGAAGTCGCGCGGCAGGTCGCCTCGTACAACCTCCTTGCGATTCCCGTCGTCGATGCGGAGAACAAGCTCGTCGGTATCATCACGGTCGATGACGTCATCGACGTCATCAAGGACGAAGCCACGGAGGACGTGTTCCGTCTGGCCGGTGTCTCGGTTGACGACGGCGTTCTCTCCCCGCCGCTCGAATCCTTGCGGCGACGGCTGCCGTGGTTGCTCGTGAACCTCGGCACGGCGTTCCTCGCGGCGAGTGTCGTGGGGTTGTTCTCCGGGACCATCACCCAGGCTGTCGCGCTCGCGACGTTCATGCCCGTGGTCGCCGGCATGGGGGGCAACGCCGGGACTCAGACGCTCGCCGTCATCGTTCGCGGTATCGCGCTGGGCGAGCTGACCTGGAGCAACGCGCGCCATGCGCTGATCAAGGAGAGTCTCGTCGGGATCGGCAATGGCGTGGCCAACGGTTTGGTCGGCGCCCTGGTTGTCTGGGCCATCACTCGAGGTGACTGGGCCCTCGGCCTGATTCTGATGGCGGCCATGATCATCAACATGTTCGTGGCTGCCACCGCTGGTACCCTGATTCCCCTGGGACTGCGGGCTCTGAATATTGACCCCGCCCTCGCCTCGTCGGTCTTCATCACCACCTTCACGGACGTGTTCGGGTTCTTCTCGTTCCTGGGGCTGGGGACGATCTTCCTGCGGTTCCTGCATCACTCCTAGTCGGCCCTGGTGGGCGCGCCGGAGGCGGAGGGTCCGTGGAGCCCCGGACCTTCAGGTCCGGGGTAGACCAGGAATTGAGTATTATTAGCAAGATGTAGGCCAGCCGGAGACGACGGTCTGCGGTGGGAATGCTGATGCCTGTCTATTCTTCGGAAGCGTTGGTGCTACGCACCTATCGGTACGGAGAAGCAGACCGGATTGTGGTCTTCCTGACGGAGGATCGTGGCAAGAAGCGCGGGGTCGCGAAGCACGCGAGCGCCTCACGCCGGCGGTTTGGGGCGGCGCTCGAACCCCTGACGCGGGGCCGAGCGACCTACATGGAGCGCGAGAACCGGGAACTGGTCCGGCTCGACCGTGTGGATCCGCACGAGACGCCGATGACGGCCGCGTCGGGCCGCGAAGCCGGTGACGGTGCGAGCGTGCTCGGGCACGCGTCGTACTTTGCCGAACTGCTCGACGAATGGGCGCCGGACGCGTCGCCCAACGAACGGCTCTTCCGGCTGGGAGCGGCCGTGGGAACGGCGCTGGCACGTCCGGGATCGGTCGACGCGCTCGCGCGCTATTTCGAGTACTGGCTCCTCCGGCTTGAGGGGGTGTACCCGGCCATCGATCGCTGCCCCCGGTGCGAGCGGGTGATGGAGGATGACGCGGTGCTCGTGGCGGCGGAGCGGGCGTACTTCTGCGGCCGATGCGCGCACATGGGCGATCGGATTTCGAGCGCGGCGCTCGGGTTCCTCCGGCGCCTGGGCACTCGGACGCCGGCTGATGTGGTGGATGGCGGCGCGCCAGCAGGCGTGCTGCGGGACCTGGAACGGGCGCACGCGCGGTTGATCGCGCTGCACCTCGAGAAGACGCCTCGGTCGGCTCGCGTGGTAAAGGAGCTTGGACACTACTCGTGACACTTCAAGATTTGATCTTCAAGCTGTCGGACTACTGGGCCGCGCAGGGCTGTCTGATACAGCAACCGCTCGACATCGAGATGGGCGCGGGCACCATGCATCCGGAAACATTCCTGCGGGTGCTCGGGACCCAGCCGTGGAACGTCGCCTACGTGCAGCCCTCCCGGCGGCCGGCTGACGGCCGCTTCGGTGAGAACCCCAACCGCCTGTTCAAGCACCATCAGTTCCAGGTCATCCTCAAGCCCGCGCCTGACGACGTCCAGGATCTCTATCTGCAGAGCCTCGAGGCGTGCGGCATCGACCTGCGCGCGCACGACGTGCGGTTCGAGGAGGACAACTGGGAATCGCCGACCCTGGGCGCGTGGGGTATCGGCTGGCAGGTGCTGTACGACGGCCTGGAGATCACCCAGTTCACCTATTTCCAGCAGGCGGGTGGCCTCGACCTGTCGCCGATCTCGGTCGAGTTGACCTACGGGCTTGAGCGGTTCGCGATGGCCCTTCAAGGCGTCGACAACGTGTATGACCTTCAGTGGGCGCCCGGTGTGGCCTATCGCGACGTGCGGTTGCGCGATGAGATCGAGCAGTCGAAGTATGCGTTCGGTCAGGTCCAGTTGCCGGAGGGGCAGTTCGCCGAGTTCCACCGGGACATGTTCAACAAGAACTACGATTTTGCGCGGGCGCTCATCGACTCGGGTCTGGTGTTGCCCGCGCTGGACTACTGTTTGAAGTGCTCACATCTGTTCAACGTCCTCGACGCGAGCGGCAGTATCGGCGTGACCGAACGCACCGCCTACATCCTGCGCGTGCGGCAACTGGCCGTGGCCATCGCCAAGGCTTGGGCCGGCACTGAAACGCCCGAAGGAGCCGCTCATGGATCGTGAGCTGCTGATCGAGATTGGCGTCGAGGAGATGCCGGCGTCATGGCTGCCGACCCTGACGGCGCAGCTGGCGACGCGGTTGCACGCGCGCCTGGTCGAAACCGGGCTGCCCGTCAAGGTGGCGATCGAGGCGCACTCCACGCCGCGCCGGCTCACCGCCTGCGTACCGGAGCTCATCGATCGCCAGGAGGATCGGGATGAAGCGGTGATGGGGCCGCCCGTCAGCGCCGCCTTCGACGCCGAAGGCCATCCGACCAATGCCGGCCTTGGATTCGCCCGCAAACTGGGCGCGGATTTCGACGCCCTCACCCAGGTGGACACGCCGCGCGGCAAGTACCTGCAGTTCATGAAGCACATCCGCGGTCGGGCCACGGTCGACGTGCTGCCCGATGTGTTGGCCAAGGTCCTGCGGGATCTCACGTTCCCCAAGCAGATGCACTGGGACGCGATGCTGGAGGACGGGAAGCAGGAGTTCGTCTTCGGCCGTCCCATTCGCTGGCTGTTGTTCCTCTACGGCGGCCGCGTGGTGCCGTTCACCATTGCCCGCTCGGCCCTGGCCTCGAGTCCGCGCGTGCAGGACGTCAGCTCCGGCGCGGTGACCTACGGCCATCGGTTCCTTGCGACCTCTGGCCGCGCGGGACGCGCTATCAAGGTTCGCAGCTTCGAGGAGTACCAGAAGAAGCTCAACGAGAACTTCGTGCTGCTGTCGCGGATCGACCGCAAGACGCGGATCCTCCGTGATCTGGAAGCGCAGGCGCGGAAGATTGGCGGCCGTGCGCTGCTGCAGCAGCATCCGCGCGCGGAGGCGCTGCTCGAGGAGGTTCCCGATCTGGTGGAGTTCCCCGCGGTGGTGGCCGGCGCCTTCAGCGCGGAGTTCCTGGCGCTGCCGCACGAAGTGCTCACGACCACGCTGATTCACCATCAGCATTTCTTTCCCGTCATGAGTACAACCGGCGGGTTGATGCCGGCGTTTCTTGCCGTCACGAATACGCAGACCAACAACGAGCGCGCCATCGCGACCAACGCGGAGCGCGTGGTCACGGCCCGGCTGCGCGATGCGCGGTTCTTCTGGGACGCGGATCGGCAGATGGGCCTCGAGAAACGGTTCCACCGGCTCGAGACGGTACTGTTTCACAAGCAGCTCGGGTCGTATCTCGCGAAGGCCGAGCGCATCGAGGCGTTGGCGCGCTGGATCGCGACCGACGTCTTCAAGCGGCCGGAGGCGGCCGACGCGGCGGCGCGCGCGGCGCGGCTCGCCAAGGCGGACCTTGCAACCGACATGGTGCGCGAGTTCACCGAGCTGCAGGGCACGATGGGCGGCATTTACGCCCGTGAGGCCGGCGAGCCGGAGCCGGTCTGGAAGGCGATTTACTACCACTACCTGCCCGTGGCCGTGGAGGCCGAAGGCGCACCAACCGCGGCGGCGCTCGGGGGCGGAGCGGTGACCTGGGCGGCCGTCGCCCTCGCCGACAAGCTCGATACCCTCGTCGGTCTCTTCCTCGCGGGCGAGCGGCCCACCGGATCGCGCGATCCGTTCGGCATGCGCCGGCAGGCGCACGGCATCCTGCGCATCCTGGTCGACGCCGGGACCCTGACCGGCACGCGCGTTCGCGTGTCCCTGGGCACTCTCGTCGAGCACACGATTGCCGGCTACGCCGGTCTGCCCGCGCTCGAGGCGACGGCCGACGTCCGCGCGGACCTCGCCTCATTCCTCGTCGAACGTCTGCACTTCGTCTTCGAAACGCGCGGTGCGGATCGACGGAACATTCGGGCCGTCGTGACCGGGCCCGACATTGCGCTCGGCACGCCGGTCGTCGATCTCGAGGCGAACCTCAAGGCGCTGCCCGAGTTCGCGAAGTCGGAGCAGTTCCGGCAGCTCGCGACGGCGTTCAAGCGCGTGCGGAACATCGCGCGCGACGCGAGCGAGGCGCTGGCCGCCGATGAGGCCAGCGGGGCGGCGCTCGCCACCTTGCTTCAGGAGCCGGCCGAGAAGGCGTTGCTCGCCGCGATCGACGAGCGGCAGCCGGCCATCCGCAAGGCCGTGGCCGAGGGGGCCGGGTACCGCGAAGCGTACCTGGAAGCGGCGCGGTTCGAGCCCGTGGTCGCGAAGTTCTTTGAAGACGTGTTCGTAATGAGTGATGACCTCACGCTGCGGCAGGCGCGCCTGAGGCTCTTGAAGCAGTTGGAGTCCCTGATCCTGCAGCTCGGGGACATTTCGGAAATCGTGGCATCGGAGTAAAGAGGCAGATGGCGAAATCAGCAAAGAAGTCGGTCGTGAAGGCGAAGCGTAAGGCCCCGGTCAAGAGCAAGCCCGCCGCGAAGAAGGCGGCCGCGCGTCCGGCGAAGAGGGGACAGTACGTCTACAACTTCGGCCGCAAGACCGACGGTGACGGAACGATGAAGCCGCTGCTCGGCGGCAAGGGCGCGAACCTCGCGGAAATGTGCCGCATCGGATTGCCGGTGCCCCCGGGGTTCACGATCACCACCGAAGTCTGCACCTATTACTACGCCAACAAGCGGACCTATCCGCCCGCGCTCAAGGGCCAGATGCAGGCCGGGGTGCGCGCACTCGAGCAACAGACGGGCAAGCGGTTCGGCGATCTGAAGGATCCGCTGCTCGTGTCGGTGCGCTCCGGCGCGCGCGATTCGATGCCCGGCATGATGGACACGATTCTCAACCTCGGTCTGAACGGCCAGACGGTCGAGGCGCTGGCGGCGAAGACGGGCAACGCGCGTTTCGCGTGGGACTGCTACCGGCGCTTCGTCCAGATGTACGGCGACGTCGTGCTCGGCGTGCAGAAGCGCCCCGACGAAGATCACGAGCCGTTTGAGACCCTGATCCACGAGCTCAAGCACGAGCGGTATCACCAGGATATCGAGGACACGTCGCTGACCGTCGATGACCTGAAAGAACTGGTCGCCCGCTTCAAGAAGCTCGTGAAGGATCGAGCTGGCAAGCAGTTCCCGGATTCGCCCTGGGATCAGTTGATGGGCGCCGTGGGCGCCGTGTTCGGTTCCTGGATGAACGATCGCGCGAACGTCTATCGCCGCAAGTACAACATCCCGACCGAGTGGGGCACCGCCGTCAACGTGCAGGCGATGGTCTACGGCAACACGGGCAAGAATTCCGGCTCAGGTGTGGCGTTCACACGCAATCCGGCGAACGGCGTGAAGGAGTTCTACGGCGAGTTCCTGATCAACGCGCAGGGCGAGGACGTGGTGGCCGGCGTGCGGACGCCGGAGCCCGTGGCGCAGCTCAAAGTAGAGATGCCGAAGGCGTACCACGAGCTGGAGCGCATCCGCCAGACACTCGAGCGGCACTTCAAGGACGTCCAGGACTTCGAATTCACCATCGAAGAAGGCGTCGTCTACATGTTGCAGACGCGGAACGGCAAGCGCACGGCGATGGCCGCGCTGAAGTTCTCGATCGACATGCAGAAGGAGAAGCTGATCGACTGGAAGACGGCGGTGATGCGCAATCCAGCCGACCAGCTGGAACAGCTGCTCGCTCCGGTCTTCGACCTTGCCGAGGTCGCCAAGGCCAAGGTCATCGCGACCGGGCTGCCCGCGGGACCCGGCGCGGCGTCGGGCCAGATCTACCTCAACGCCGATCGTGCCGTGGTGGCGGCCGACAAGGGCGAGCAGGTGCTCCTCGTCCGGCTCGAGACCTCACCCGAAGACCTGCGCGGCATGATTGCCGCGGAGGGCATCCTGACGGCGCGCGGCGGTGTCTCGTCGCACGCGGCGCTCGTCGCCCGGCAGATGGGCAAAGTCTGCGTCTGTGGCGCGGCGGCCGTCGAGGTCGACTACCAGAAGCGCACGGTCAAGGTCGACGGCCAGACCTTCAAAGAAGGCGACTGGATGTCGATCGACGGCACGATCGGCACGGTGTACGCCGGTAAGGTGAAGACGGCGCCGTCGGAGATCGTCGCCGGCCTCATCAACGGTGACGAAGCCGCCAAGCGGACGGAGAAGTTCAAGAACTTCCAGCAACTGATGACGTGGTGCTCGGCGGCGACCCGGATGGTGGTGCGCACGAACGCGGACACCCCGGAACAGACAGCCAACGCCGTCGCGTTCGGCGCCGTCGGCATCGGGCTGACGCGTACCGAACACATGTTCTTCGAGGGCGACCGCATCGATGCGATGCGCGAGATGATCCTCGCCGAATCGCTCGAGGAGCGGAAGGCTGCGCTGGCCAAGCTGCTGCCGTATCAGCGTGACGACTTCGCCGGGATCTTCAGGGCCCTGAAAGGCCTGCCGGCGACCATCCGTTTCCTGGACCCGCCGCTCCACGAATTCCTGCCCCACAGCCAGGAACAGCAGGCCGAGCTCGCCAAGAAGATTGGCGTATCGGCCGAACGGATTCACGCGCGGGTCGAGGGACTCCACGAGTTCAATCCGATGCTCGGGTTCCGCGGGTGCCGCCTCGGCATCGGCTACCCCGAGATCTCGGCCATGCAGGCGCGCGCCGTGTTCGAAGCGGCGGCTATCGTCCAGAAGGAGGGGATCAAGGTTCGTCCGGAGATCATGATCCCGCTCGTGGGCTTCAAGAAGGAGCTCGATCTGCAGCTCGAGGTCGTCCATCAGGCGGCCCGCGAGGTCCAGGCGGAGAAGAAGGTGAAGCTCAACTACATGGTGGGCACCATGATCGAGATCCCGCGTGGTGCGCTGACCGCCGACGAGATCGCCCAGTCGGCCGAGTTCTTCAGTTTCGGGACGAACGACCTGACCCAGACGGGACTCGGGATGTCGCGCGATGACTCGGGCTCGTTCCTGCCGCACTACGCGGAACTCGAGATTGTGAAGAAGAATCCCTTCGCGACCATCGATCAGACCGGCGTCGGCCAGCTCGTCGAGATCGCCGTGGCCAAGGGCCGCAAGACGCGGCCGGACATCAAGCTCGGCATCTGCGGCGAGCACGGGGGCGACCCGGCTTCCATCCACTTCTTCGAACGGGTGGGGCTGAACTACGTGAGCTGTTCGCCGTACCGCGTGCCGGTCGCGCGACTCGCGGCGGCGCAGGCGGCGCTGCAGTCGAAAGCCTAAGGCAGGCGAGTCTTGAGTCGATGAAGACCGGTCGTCAGAAACACACCCGTGTGACGGCTTCCGGTCTTCATCGAGGCTCGGCCCGCGCGGTCAACTTCGCCCGTCGAAGTTCGACCCTCCAACATTTCTCATGCTGACCGTCCTCGTCCAACGTCACGGCATCGTCGACCAGGTCGACGCGGTCGATTCGGCCTGGCTCACGCCTGAAGCAACCGAGGTGCTGTGGGCGGACATCGAGGCGCCGGGTGAGGCTGACCGCCGGCTGTTGCTGGACGTCTTCAAGATCCACGAGCTGGCCGTTGAGGACGCCCTCTCCGAGATTCACTTCCCCAAGATCGAAACCTACGATTCGCTGCTGTACCTGATCCTGCACGGCATCGTGCAGTGCGACGATCACACCGGCTTCGAAACGCAGGACGTCGACTTCTTCGTCGGCCGCAACTTCCTCGTCACGGTGCACAACGAACCGTCGCGGTCGATCGATGCCGAGCGGGCCGTGTGCTTACGGCATATGGACCTGTTCGCTGACGGCCCGGTGGGGCTATGCCACCGGCTCGTCGATCGCCTCGTCGATCACTACAATCCCGAGGTGGACGAGCTGGAGGATCGGCTCGAAGCCATGGAACAGATCGTGTTCGATCCAACGGCGGGCAGTCCCCTGAAGGAGTTGCTCGCGCTGAAGCGGGACGTGGCGTCGCTGCGCCGTGTGGCATTGCCCGAGCGGGATGCGGTCGGCCGCCTCGCGCGACGCGAGTTCCCGCAGATCTCCGAGGGCATGGCCTATCGCTTCCGCGACGTGTACGACCACCTGGTGCGGCTCACCGACGAAGCGGTGTTTCTGCAGGACCGGGTCACGGGCCTGCTCGACGCCTATCTGTCCAATCAGTCGAATCGCCTGAACCAGGTGATGAAGGTGCTCACCGTCATCGCGACGATCTTCATGCCGCTGACCGTCTTGACGAGCATGTACGGCATGAACGTGCCGCTGCCCAGTTTTCCGGGCGGGCCCGCTGCGCAATTCTGGTGGCTGTGCGGCATCATGCTCGGCACATCGGTGTCGATGCTCTGGGTCTTCCGCCGCATGCGGTGGATCTGATGGGTCGCATTCAGCGGCTCCCGCCCGCGCTCGCCAACCAGATTGCCGCTGGCGAGGTTGTCGAACGTCCCGCCTCGGTCGTCAAGGAACTCATCGAGAACGCGGTCGACGCCGGCGCCTCGCGGGTGACGGTCACGATCGAGTTCGGCGGCAAGGCCCTCATCCTGGTGGAGGATGACGGGGAAGGGATGTCGCGCGAGGATGCGGAGCTCGCGATCGAACGTCACGCGACGAGCAAGATTCACAGCGCGTCGGACCTCGCCGCGATCCGCACGCTCGGGTTCCGAGGGGAAGCGCTGCCGTCGATTGCGTCGGTGTCGCACTTCCGATTGCGAACGCGCCCGCGCGGCGCGTTGGCCGGTTTCGAGGTGAAGGTGGACGCCGGCATCGTGTCGGAGACGCGTGACGTGGGCGCGCCGGAAGGCACGCTCGTCGAGGTGCGCGATCTGTTCTTCAACCTACCGGCCCGACGGAAGTTCCTCAAGGCGGACACCGCCGAGGCGTCCCAGGTGTCGCGCCTGGTCACGCAGCTCGCGCTGGGATACTTCGAGGTCGGATTCGTGCTCAAGAGCGGCACGCGTCCGCTGCTCGAGGCGCCGCCGGCCGGCTCGCTGGACGAGCGCTTCTATCAAATCTATGGCGAGCGGCCGGATCTGGTTCGCGTGCAGAGGGACGCCGCCGGCATGTCGATTCGCGGATTCGTGGCGGAACTGGCCGAGCAGGGGCCGGTGCGTGGGCCGCAGCACGTGTTCGTGAATCGTCGGATGGTCCGCGACCGCACGATCACGCATGCGATTCAGCAGGCCTACAGCGTCGCGACGATCAAGGAGCGGAGCCCCGAGGTGCACCTCTTCATCGAAGTGCCCGCCGATCGCGTGGACGTCAACGTGCACCCGACAAAGGCCGAGGTGCGGTTCCTCGATCAGAGACTCGTGCACGAGGTGCTCCGTCGCGCGGTGATTGACGCGCTGGGCGCGACGGCGGCGCCGGAGCTTGTGCTCTCGCCGGTGTCGCCGGCGTCTCCTGCGGTCTGGCCCGTGACGTCGCCACTGCCCCTCGACATGTCTTCGACCTTTCGCGGGCCGAACGACTCGGCGTTTGGGCCGATGATGCCGGCGACGCCCGGCGGACTCGTGACGCCGGCCGGCGACGCGCCCGCGTGGCCCGCGCCGACGACGTCAGCCGCGACGACCTCGGGCCACGAGAACGTCGCCGCGCTCATTCGCCCGATGGTGCCGCTCGGCCAGTTCCGGAACACCTTCATCATCGCGGCCGACGACGACGGCCTGGCGATCATCGACCAGCACGTCGCGCACGAGCGGATTCTGTTCGAGCAGATCTCCGAGCGGCTGACCGAGCGGCCTCTCGAGTCGCAGCGCCTGCTCACGCCGATCGTGTTGGACCTGGATCCCGGCGCGCATCAGGCGATCGTGGAGCACCGTGACGGTTTGCAGCGCCTGGGGTTCGACGTCGAGGACTTCGGCGGCTCCAGCGTGCGCGTGGCGGCCGTGCCGGCCATTCTCGACTGGACGCAGAGCGAGGAGGCGTTGCGCGCGGTGGTGAGCGACCTCGACGGCCTCGCGCCGGGCGCCGGGGTGCACGTCGCGCTGCGGCAGATGGCGGCGACCATGGCGTGTCATGCGGCGGTGAAGGCCAACGACCCGCTGCCGCGGGAAAAGATGCAGTATCTGCTCGATGAGCTCCGCCGTACGGCCCACTCGTCGGTGTGCCCGCATGGCCGCCCCGTCGTCTTACGCCTGACCCGCCGGGAGATCGAGAAGAGTTTCGAACGAATCTGAACCCGCCCGGCCATGTTTCGACAGATTTGCCGGAACACGTATCGACAAATCTGCATATTTGCGGCCTATATCCATCCGAACTGTCGTGGTAATGTACGGCCAGACAGTCGGGTCGGCCTTCTCGGCCCAGGTCCCCACCATTGCCGTGTTTTCGCGTGATCGGACGCGGGTGTTGCGTGCTCGTCACGCGTCTCCCGTACGCTCGATCATGAATGGGCGGATGTTCCCGGGCACTTTTTTACGCGTTGTTGATGTGGAGAGGCGCGACGCCTGTTGTGGAGGATCAATGAGTAATTTGTTACGTAGAACCCTTGCGCTGCTGGCGATTGGTTTGTTTGTCGCGGCAGTGGGTCAGGCCGCGGCGCAGGGCGTGACCAGCGCCGAGATGACCGGGCTTGTGAAGGACGGCCAGGGCGCGGCCATCCCAGGCGCGACGGTGACGGCCGTCCATCAGCCGTCAGGCACGACCTATCGGGCGATCACACAGTCCGATGGCCGCTTCTTCATCCCCGCGATGCGGGTGGGCGGTCCGTACCTCGTGACCGCGACCTTGTCAGGATTCAAGGACGACGCGAAGAAAGACATCCTGCTCAACCTGGGCGTGGCGCAGGATTTGTCCTTCACGTTGTCGGTGCAGGGTGTCACCGAGAGTGTCACGGTGGTGGGCGAGGCCGCCGCGGTCTTCAGCTCGAACAGAACCGGCGCCGCTACGGCGGTGACCCGTGCTGACCTCAACGAATTGCCGACCGTCGCCGGTCGCATCAACGACATCACGCGTCTTGCGCCGCAGGCGGGCAGCAACGGCAGCTTCGCCGGCCAGGACAGCAAGCTCAATAACATCACCGTCGACGGCGCCTACTTCAACAACGCGTTCGGCCTGCAGGGCCAACCCGGTGACCGCACCGGCGTGGCGCCGATTTCACTCGAGGCCGTCGAACAGATCCAGGTGAGCATTGCACCGTACGACGTGCGACAGGGCAACTTCGTCGGCGCCGGCGTCAACGTCGTCACGCGCAGCGGCACCAACACGCTGACCGGGTCCTACTACTCGAGATATCGCAACCAGTCCTTTCTTGGGACCAATGCCAAAGGGTTGGCGTTCAACCCCGGCACCTTCACCACGAAGACGAACGGCGCGTTCGTGGGTGGCGCGATCATCCCGAACAAGCTGTTCGTGTTCGGCAGCTTCGAGAAGCAGTCTGATGTCCGTCCGATCTCGACGTTCCGGGCCAATCAGGGCGGGGAACCCGTGGCCGGGAGTGTGACGCGCGTGCTCGCGTCCGACCTGGATACCCTCAGCGCATTCCTGAAGACCAACTTCAACTACGACACCGGTCCGTACAACAACATCAGCAGCAACACGCCGGCCAAACCCTTCCTCGTGAAGGGCGACTACAACATCAACACCAAGAACCGGATCAACTTCCGATACAGCCAACTGTCCTCGAGCGCCGACAAGATCTTGTCCGGATCGAGTTCGGCCGGCGTCGGGCGGGGATCGGGCAACAGCACCAACTTCCTCGGCTTCGCCAATTCGAACTACAGCCAGCTCGAGAACTTCAAGTCGGGCATCGGCGAGTGGAACTCGGTGATCGGCGACAAGATGTCGAACAACGTGATCGTCGGCTACACCACGAACAACGAGAGCCGCGGCACGCCGCAGTTCTTCCCGTTCGTCGACATCCTCGACGGCGCGGGCACGGCGTACACGTCGTTTGGTCCCGACCCGTTCACGCGGAACAACGAGCTCTACTACCAGACGTTCCAACTGCAGGACAGCTTCACGCGATTTGCGCGGAGCCACACGCTCACCGCGGGGTTCAGCGCCGAGAAGTATCACTCGGATAACGTGTTCTTCCAGTTGTCGAACGGCGCGTACACCTACAACACGCTGGCCGATTTCTACTCCGACGCGAACGCGTACTTGGCCAACAAGAATCGAACGACCCAGACCGTGCCGTTGCGCCGGTATCAGCTCGGCTACATGAACGTGCCGAATCTCGACAAGCCCCTGCAGCAGATTGACTCGTGGTACATCGGCGCCTACATGCAGGATCAGTGGGCCATGCGTCCGAACGTCAGCATCACCGCGGGCCTGCGGCTCGACACGCCCTTCCTCAGCGATAAGACGACGTTCCCGAACCCCGTCGCTGACGCTTTGATCTTCCGTGACGAGAACGGGCAGCCCGTGCAGTACAACACGGGCAATTTGCCCGATCCCAAGCCGCTCTGGTCGCCGCGTGTCGGTTTCAACTGGGATGTGCTGTCGAATCAGAAACTCCAGGTGCGTGGTGGCACGGGCGTCTTCACCGGGAAGCCGGCCTACGTCTGGCTGTCGAACCAGATTGGCAATACCGGCCTCCTGCTGGGCGGACTCGACGACAACAACCTGCCGGCGGGCGGCGCGACGTTCCGGGGGTTCAATCCCGACACCTTGGCCTACAAGCCCGTGGTCACCGGCGCGTCTGCCGCCAGCTTCGCGCTCAACGTCACGGATCCCAACTTCAAGTTCCCGCAGGTGTGGCGCAGCAATATCGCCGTGGACAAACAGTTGCCGTTCGGTCTGATCGCCACTGGGGAGTTCGTGTACAACCACGACATCAACGGCGTCTACTACATCAATGCAAACCTGCCGGCCCCGCAGAGCAACTTTACGGGCGTCGACACGCGTCCGCGGTGGGTCGGGACCACCTGTTCAGCCGCCGGCAACAAGGGCGGCTGCGTGACGCGCATCAACGCGGAGCCGGGCACCGTCGTGCTGCAGAACTTCGTGCTGAAGAACGAGGATGTAGGCAAGTCGTGGGTGGCGTCCGGCGCGCTGACGAAGTCGTTCTATCGCGGCCTGACGGCGAAGACGGCCTATTCCTACGGCGAGTCGCGGAATACGGTTGACGCCGGCAGCACGGCATCAGGCACGTTCAATGGCATCGCCCACTCGACCAATCCCAACAATCCCGGACTGGGCTTCTCGCAGAACTCGCCGGGCCACAGGGTGTTTCTGAACCTGTCGTACACGAAGCAGTACTTCGGCTTCGGAGCGACGACGGTGTCGGCCTTCTGGGAGGCGCGGACCAACTCCAACAACTTCGCGACCAACGGCAGCTACGTGTTCGCGGGTGACATGAACGGCGACTCCATCAGCAACAACGACCTGATCTACATCCCGCGCGACACGTCGGAGATGAATTTCGCGGCGATTCCTGCAACCTCCACGACCCGGGCGTTCACGGTGGCCGAAGAGAACGACGCGTTCGAGGCCTACATCAAACAGGATCCGTATCTGAGCAAGCACCGTGGGGAATTCGCGGCGCGGAACGCCGTGTTTCTCCCAATGGTGAAGCGGATGGATCTGAGCATCACCCAGGACGTCTTCGGCCGCGCGGCAGGTGCGAAGCACACGGGGCAGGTGCGGCTCGACGTGACCAACTTCGGCAACCTGTTGAACCACAACTGGGGCGTCGGGCAGCGCTTCACCGTCCCCTCGTCATCGAGCTCGTTGAACCTGGTGCCTCTGCTGACCAACGTGACGACCGACGCGACCGGCAAGTACAGCTACCGCATGGCCATCATCAACAACGCGCTGGCGGCATCGACGTTCTCGACGACGACCTTCTCGAACGACGTGTACACGATGATGGTGAGCTTCCGGTACAACTTCAACTAGCGCACCGTCGCACACGGAGACACAGACACACACAGACCCCACGTGGCCAGCGGCCACGTGGGGTCTGTCATTTGGTGATGGTGCGGAGGCTGGGTCGATCGTTGCGTCGTGCGCTGACCAGCGATCAGTGTTGCGGCAGCGCCGTCGTCACGAACTGCGCGCGCGCCCGCGCGAACGGCAGGATACCGCTGCTACCGTTCGCCATCTGATCGAAGCTTGGCACCCACTGCGTGCCTTCCTCGACGACGGCGGGCCGGATGACCGGGACGATGTCCGCAACCTGCGCCGCGAAGCGAGCAGGGAGGAACAGGGTGCGTGAGAACTCCCGCATCCGATCCAGGTACTGGGTGCGGAAGGCCTCGACGTTGTAGACGCGGCTGAGGAACAGGTTGGTGTTGGCCCACGGAGATTCGATGGGCCAACTCGTGGCGTTGCCTCGGAAGTTGCCGAACGATCCGTCCTGGTCCCAGGCGATGAACGTGAACTTGTGCGTGGTCGGGTGCAGGTAGACGTAGTAGTTCTGTCCCAGCTGCAGCAGGCTGTCGGCGTTGGCCAGCCACGCGAGCACCGCAAAGTAGCGCGCGAAGGCCTCGAGGTCGAGGTAATCTCCAATCCTGGCGGCGAACTCCGCATCGCTCGAAGTGGAGACGAAGTTCGAGAACTCGATCACCCGAGCCTGCTCCGCATTCGTGAGGTCGGTCTTCGCGTCGTAAATCTGCCGGTAGGCCGACCACTCGGTCCCCAGGTCCGTGAACGGGCGCTGGGTGGATGGCTTGAGGATCGCGCCCCCGCGCACGCCGAACCGGTCGCGCGTGAACACCTCATCGACGTTCTCGGCAATCGAGTAGAGCCCGAGATACCGCTGCGTGAACTGGCCGGACACGGTGACGTACACCTTGGCGTACGACGAGCGCGGCGCGTAGGCGCGGGCGTCACCATAGAGCCGGTACGCCAGCACTTCGTTCATCCAGCCGATGTCCGTGATGTTGTTCTGGAAGTTCAGGGTCGTCAAGCCGGCGAGCGACTGGCCCTTGACGTGCTTGTTCAGGTCGGCTTTGAGGGAGATCTTGTCGCTGCCACGGGCGCGAAGGTAGGAGCCGTTGCCTTTGTAGCGCACGGCGACGTCGGAGAAACGGTGCCCCTCGATATCGAGATCACCGTGGACGTAGGTGAATTCGATCCCCTGCCTGGCGGCGACGCCGTTGCGTCCGCCCTCCGGCCCGACGAGGCCGCCAACCCCGAAACCTCCACCACCGCCGGCGCCGTAGCGCGGCTGCATCGCCGCCCATTGTTCCGGGGTGAACGTGAACTGCGCGGTCCAGAGTCGGGTGGCGCTGAGGAAATCCGCGGCTTTGAACCCGGGCACGTCGAGCGGCGACTGAGCTGCGCGTCCGATGGGCGCCGCCACGGCAGCGAGGACGGCGACGAGCACGACGCGAAGGCGGAGTATCCGCATCCCCGGAGGTTCAGATGTTCCCGCCCCGTTCCCTGATCTTCCTCGCCAGGTCGAGTGCGTCTTTGATGCGTTGTTCGCTGCCGCGGTCGGTCGGCTCATAGTACCGTCGCCGCTGCAGATGTTCCGGCAGGCACGACATCTGGGCGACGCCCGCCGTTTCGTCGTGCGCGTACTTGTAGCCGCGGCCGTAGTCGAGCGACTCCATCAGCTTCGTCGGCGCGTTCCGCAGGTGAAGCGGCACGGGCGAGGCGACGTCCGACAGGGCGTCGCGCGCGGCCAGGTTGTAAGCCACGTAGACGGCGTTGCTCTTGGGGGCGGCCGCCAGGTACGCCACACATTGGGCGAGCGCCGTATTGCACTCCGGCATGCCGAGGAAGTGCGACGCATCCTTGGCGGCGAGGGCTACTTCCAGCGCCGCGGTGTCGGCGTTCCCGATGTCCTCGGAGGCGAACCGGACCAGACGACGAGCGACGTAGAGGGGATCTTCGCCGGCTTCGAGCATGCGCGCCAGCCAATAGATGGCCGCATCCGCGTCGCTGTTGCGAATGGACTTGTGGAGGGCGGAAATCAGATTGAAGTGCTCTTCGCCGCTCTTGTCGTAGAGCAGCGCGCGTCGTTCGATCAGGCCCGAGAGCGCCGGCAGATCCAGCCGCCGCACACCATGAGCGTCTGCCGAGAGCAGCGCCGAGGCCTGCTCGAGCAGGTTCAGACCTACCCGCGCATCCCCGTTGGCGTACACCGCCAGCGCCATCAGCGCGTCGTCGTCGGCCGAGACATGGTCGGCACCGAGGCCGCGTTCCGCGTCATCGACGGCCCTGCGGAGGATGGCTGCGAGGTCGTCAGCGCCGAGTGGCTGGAGGACGTAGACCTTGGCTCGAGACAGCAGCGCCGAGTTCACCTCGAACGAGGGGTTCTCGGTGGTCGCGCCGATCAGCACGATGGTGCCCGCCTCGACGTGCGGCAGGAAGGCGTCCTGCTGCGCCTTGTTGAACCGGTGGATTTCATCGATGAACAGGACGGTTCGCCGTCCCACCATCTGACGCCGCCGCTCGGCCGCCGTGATGACTTCCTTGATCTCTTTGATGCCGGACGTCACCGCGCTGAACGCAATGAAGTCGACTCCCGCGACGGTGGCGATGAGTCGCGCGAGTGTGGTTTTTCCGGTGCCCGGTGGACCCCAGAAGATGAGGGAGTGCAGGATGCCGCGGTCGAGCGCCTGACGCAGGGGACGTCCCGGCGCGAGCAGTGCGGATTGGCCCTGCACTTCGTCGAGCGTTCGCGGGCGCATGCGTTCGGCCAGCGGTGTGCCCGTGTGCGGCTGTGGGTCGTCGGCGAACAGCGATGAGAGCATAGGTCTCGTTACGGCAGGGGAGATGCTCGTCTAGCTTCCCATAAGATCAGCGCCGCCGATACGCCCACGTTGAGCGAATTCGCTCCCGCGCGCATTGGGATCGTAAACCGTCGATCGCACCGACCGACAATGTCGTCGGTCAGTCCTTCACCCTCGCCGCCGAACAGGATGATGAGCGGCGGTACGAGCCTGTCGCGCGCGGGAATCATTCCACCGAGCGGCACGGTGGCGGCGACAGGAATACCGAGCCGGCTGGCAATCGAGAACAGCTCGGTCGTGCGGCCTCGTCCGATCGGGAGTCGGAATGTGCTGCCCATCGCGCCACGAAGCGCCTTCCAGCCGGCCGGGTCGGCTGTGTCGTCGAGCGCCAGCAGGCCAGACGCGCCGAGCGCCTCCGCGCTGCGAATGATGCCGCCGACGTTGCCGGGATCCTGCACCCCGACGAGTCCGATGACGACCGGTGTCGAGGCGGCGAGCACGTCGGCAATCGATCCGGAATTCCAGTGCGCGAGGGCGACCAGACCGCTCGAGGTGCGCACCGGGCTCGCGGCGGAGACGACATCGTCCGTCACGCGCACAACGGGCGTGCCCTGCGCGTCGAGCTGGCGAATGAGATCTGGATGGCGGCCGCTGGTGAGTACGACCTCGATCGCCACCCCAGCGGCGAGCGCATCAGCGAGGAGATGGTCGCCGTCGAGCAGCACGACGCCGGGTTCGCCGCGGCCCGCCGCAACCGCGCGGCAACGCTTCAGGAGAGCCTTCGTCATCTGAGGCATCTTAGACCGCGCGTCCGATGTTTCGATGCCCTTGTCCGGCGTGTCGTTGATGCCGAAGGGATCGTGCCGATGTCCCGATACCCTCACCCAATGCGCCGATGCCGCGATGCATTGTCCCAATAACCCGACGTTCCGCTGCAATGACGCAGTCATCCGATAGCCGATGTCCCGATGAATCTATGTTAGCCTCAACCCAGACCGATGAAAGCCCGACTCATCAAGCGCTTCGAGGACGAAATTGCAGTGCTCGAACGGGAGCTGACGCAGGAATTGCCGAAAGAGATCCAGCGCGCCCGCGAGCTGGGCGATCTGCGCGAAAACGCGGAGTACGCCGCGGCCAAGGAGCGGCAGCGCTTCGTCGAGGCGCGCGTGTCGATGCTGCGTACGCGCGTGGCGCAGATTCAGTTGATGAGCCTCGAACGCATTCCCCACGACAAGGCCGGGTTCGGATCGAAACTCACGCTGCGCGAGAACGGCAAGACGTTCGTCTACGAGCTTGTGATGCCGGAGGACGCGGACCCGGAACGGGGGCTGGTCTCCGTCGCGTCTCCCGTCGGGCGCTCTCTCGTGGGGAAGGCTGTCGGGGATGAGGTCACGGCGCCGACTCCAGGTGGGACGCGGGAGTTCGAAATCCTGAAGCTCGTGACCGTGCACGAAGAGGAATAGCCTTTCATCGTGTTGGAGACCTCGTACTCACCTCGGCTACGCACGGGCCTCTTGCTCAGCGGGTCGGGGACGGCTGGTGCCTATCAGGCCGGCGCGCTGCGCGCGATTCTCGAAGCCGGTATCAAGATTGATGTGATCGCCGCGCACGGGGCCGGCGTGCTCACCGCGCTGGCCGCGTCGGTCGACGGCGGCGCGCGCGTGTGGGATGCCGCCGGGCCGTGGACCGACCCGCGCCTGCGCCGTGCGTATCGCTGGAGGGCGGCCCTCCGCTGGGCGTTCGGCGGCCTGCTCGGCGCCATCGTCCTGTTGCTCTCGCCGCTGATCGTGCTCGTCGCTGCCGCCGCGGCCTATGCGTTCGGCGAACTGGCCTCGCTGGTCGGCCTCACGACGCTCTCAACTCAAAGCATTGGCCTCTATCGGCGCGGCGTCGAAGCCTTGTTCGACCCGCCGATCCTGCCGACGATCCTGCCACGCCTGCTGGTGCTGGCGGTGCTCACGATCGGCGCGGTCCTGGCTGTCTCAGCCATCGAGGCGGTACGTCGCGAACGATCGCGCCGGCGTGTCGTCGGGGCATTCTGGTGGCGTCTCATCGCGTCGCCGCTCGATGCGACAGAGCCGTCGGCGACCGCGGTGGAAACGCTCTGGCGGCTGGTACGCGGCGCCTCGAGCGAGCCGCGGCCGGCGCCCGGAGAGATCGGCCGGCGGTATGTGGATGTGCTGGCCGACAACTTCGGGCAGCCGGGATTCCACGAAGTGCTCATTGCGGTGCACGACCTCGATGCCCGGCAGGACCTCGTGGGCGCGGTCCTGGCGGCGCCGGCCCGGGGCGAGTTCGAAGTGCGGCGGCCGGGCGCGCCGCCCCGGGAGAGCGAAACGGTGGATTTCACCGGGCCGCTCCGGGAGACCGTTGTCGGATTCCTCATGGGCGCGCTGCGGCCACCGGTCGTCGCGCCCGCGGCGGTCATCGAGTTTCCGCCGTCGAGCTACTGGCGCGGCGAACGGCACCGGCTGTGCGATCGGCCCGAACTGGCCACGCGTCTCGTCGACGAGATGGCGGCTATCGGGGTTGAGCAGGTAATCGTGATCAGTCCGGCGCCAGCGCCGGCCACGCCGCACACGCTGCGCGCCCAGCCGATCAATCTCCGCGCGCGCGCCGGTGAACTGGTGCGGTCGATGGAGACCGCCGTGCTCAGCGACACGGTGTCCCTGTGCGCCCGCCGGTTTGCCAGCGTGTTCGTGGTGCGTCCCGATCACAACCCCATCGGCCCGTTCGACTTCGGTGGTGTCTACGACGAGGCGTCCGACCGCCGGCGCACGGTGAGCGAGCTCATCGAGCAGGGCCACGCCGACGCGTTCCATCATCTGATTGAGCCGTTGGTGTCGGCGAACGAGCGAGTCGGTTGAGCTCGACGGTTCGAATGGTGACGGGACAAAGGGCGAACGGCCACCCGCGCGTTCGTTGACACGCCGTCCGCATTCGTCCTAATTTGCACCGGTTCCACACGCGTGAAAGCGAGGGTCTAGTGAGTCAGCAGGTCTTGGTCATTGTCGGTGACGGCGGCGAGAGTTATGAGACGTGGTACGCGAAGCACCGGTTCGAAGAAGCGGGGCTCGTACCGCGGATTGCCGCGCCGGCGAAGAAGCGCCTGAACCTCGTCATTCACGATTTCGAGCCCGGCTGGGACACCTACATGGAGCGCCCGGGCTACGCCATGGAATCGGACATCACCTTCGATGAGGTGAAGGTGGAGGACTACGTCGCCGTGCTCTGCATCGGCGGGCGCGCGCCGGAGTACCTCCGCAACAACCAGAAGGTGTTGAACATCCTCCGCGAGTTCGACAAACAGGGCAAGTGGCTGTTTGCGATCTGTCACGGCGTCCAACTCGTCGCGGCGGCCGGCCTCGTCAACGGGAAGAAGCTGACGTGCTACGAGCACGTGCGCCTCGACGCGGAGCAGGTCGGCGCCAAGTGGCTCCGGATGGACGCGGTGCGCGACGGCCGACTGGTCACGGCGCCCACCTGGGTCCAGCACCCCGCGTTCTATCGCGAAGTGTTCACCTGCCTGAACGGCCTGGCCGGCGCCTGAGTCGGGATCGTTCTTGAACGCTGCGTTCACCACCAGCCGCGGCCACGGCCTGTACGTCGATGAGGCCGGCGCGGGCCGTCCAGCGCTGGCCTTGCACGGCCTGGGCGGCGGCGCCTATTTCTTCCGCGGACTCGCGGCCCACATGGGCCTGCGTCACCGCGTGTTGGCGGTCGATCTGCCAGGCACGGGTTTCAGCCCCGCGCCTGGCGGATTCTCCCTGGAGGATTGGGTCGCCGACCTCGGCGAGTTCGTGGCGCGTGACATCCAAGAGCCGGTAGTCCTCATCGGACACTCGATGGGCACCATCATTGCCCTCGAGGCCTCCGCGGCTTGGCCAGAGTGGATCCGCGGGATGGTGTTCATCGGCGGCTTGCCCGAGGTCCGGCCGCCGATTCGTGAGCGGCTCATCGCGCGCGCCGCGGCGATGCGCGCGTCAGGCATCGCCGGATGGGGACCGAAGGTGGTGGCTGGCATCTTCAGCCCGGCCACGTTCGCGTCCAAACCCGAGGTCGTCGGCCTTTTCGAGCGTCTCTTCGAAACCCACGACGTCACGACCTATCTACGCAGCCTCGAGATCCTGCTCGGCGCGTCCGCGATTGATCGGGTCCCGGCCGTGAGAGTGCCCTGCCTTGCGGTCACCGGCGAGCACGATCAGTACGCGCCTCCAGATGCGGTCCGCGCGTTCATGTCCGCGATGCAGGCCCCGCACGACATCGCGGTGATCCCGGACGCGGCCCACATGCCGTTTTTCGAAAGGCCGCAGGAACTTGCGGCGTTGGTCGCGGACTTCCTGGACCGCGTCTGACGACCCGTCAGATCAATTCACCATGGAGGCATGGAGGCGCGTTGCGGGGCGACGACCGTTCAGGAGAGCCCGAGGTCGCTGTTCGTGATGGCGTGCCCTGATTAATGGCACGGGCGAAGCGGATTGGACGAGGCGCGACCTGGAGCCCAGCTACGCTGGGCTCCAGGTCCCGCTCAGGCGTCTCCATGCCTCCATGGTGAACGCGGCTCCTACGGCGCGACCTTGTCCTTGTCCGGCTTGCGCTCGCCGGCATCCTTGAGGAAGTTTTCCGCCAACTCGCCGATCCGGGCGGCAATCCCCACGCCGGACAGATCGCCGAACTTGCCGCGGAATCGGTCCCATGGCACGACGGCCTTGGCCATGGCGCGGTGGCCGCCGGCGCTGCCGATGTCGCCGAAGTTCGCCTTGACGAACTCCCCGGCGTTGCGTGTGTAGCCGAGGTTCCGCACGCTCAGCACGAACTGCCCGTTTACGATGCCGGACACCATCGTCCACTTCACGTCCTCGACCTGGAGCAGGAAGTCCGCCGTGTAGGGGATGAAGTCCTCGCGCGAGACCTCCCCGAGGAACGCCGAGAAGACGCGGTTGCGCAGCCGGCTGGTGGCGAGCGCGCGCGTCACGTGTTCGAGGCGTTCGAGCGTGATTTCGGCGCCTTCCATCTTGCGGATGAGCGCGGCGTCGGCCAGTGGATACAGGAACGAGAACGCCTCGAGATCCACGCGATTCGTCTGCCGCGCGAAGAACAGCGTGTCGGACTTGATCGCGTAGAGCATGGCCGTCGCCGTGCGTTCCGAGATGTTCACGTCGACCGCGCGCAGATGTTCCGTCAGAATCGTGCACGTCGACCCGTAGTCCGAACGGATGTCCTTGAATACCGCGGTGTAGCCGGGCTGCTCGGGATGGTGGTCGACGACCAGGTCGACGCGGGGCAGCAGTCCGTGGAAGTAGTGCGGCTGCACGTCCACGGTCGCGATCCGGTCGAAGCTGGCGAACTCGGCCGGTGTGATCGTCTCGACCTGGATGTCGAGCAGGTCGGCCATCCGCATGTTCTCCGGGCGAGTCACGCCTTGCAGCGCGGCGATAATGGCGGTTGTCCGCGTGCGGCGCAGCACGTTCCGCAGCGCCAGTCCCGCGGCCAGGGCGTCGGGATCGGGCTCGTTGTGCAGCAGAATCAGCACCCGATCGGCATCGGCGAAGAAGCGCTGGTACTGCTGCACCCGCGCCCGCGTCAGGGATCGCCCCAGCTCGGTCGTGAGCGACCCGGACAGCAGTTCGGCCAGGTCGAGATGGGTGATTTCCGGAAATACGGCGCGCAGTTCCTCGACGCTGCGGCGTTCCGGCGCGCCACCGACGTGCAGCACGTAGAGCAGGCTGCCGCCGGCGTCGCGAATGGTGCTCACTACCTTCTTCAGCCCACGACGGCCGTTGTCCTCGACGATGACGCAGGTGCTGGGGGTGAGGTCGGCGCGGAGGTAGGAGTCGACGCGTTTGGGATCGGCGACGGTGGCCGCCACTCCGTCATCGACGAGACGTCGAGCCAGAGGACGACTCTCGACCAGAAATTCGATCTCGAAGACGCCGGCAAGAACCCGATGCAGGGTTCGAATGACCAGCTCGTCCTGACAGACGGCCAGTGCTCGCACAGCACCAGATTATACGGGAGCCCTCACGATTCTCCGTACCGCTAAAATCAACTCGTGACGGCTCGACGCGCATTTTTGTCGCTGATGGCCCTCGCGGCTTTGGTGTCACCACTCGCCGGGCAGACCTTTCGCGGCGTGGTCGATCCCGTCCGGCTGCCGGTCGTCGTGCTGGCAAAGGACGGGGCGCCCGTCCGGGGGCTCAGGGCCGACGATTTCGAGATTCTGGACAGCGGACGCGTCCAGCAGGTGGCGTTCTTCGCCGAGGGCCGGCCGGGCCCCGACGTCCCGCTCCACCTCGGAATCATGCTCGACCGCAGTGAAAGCATGGAGCAGGATCTCAAGGCGGCCGGCGACGCGGCCATCAAGTTCATCGACACCCTCGAGGAAGCGCAGGACGTCACCCTCGTCGAGTTCGAGAAGACCGTCCAGGTGAGCCGGTTCTCGCCGTTGAGCTACCCGCAGTTGTTCTCGCGCATCCGCAACGGCAAGTTGGGCCCTCTCACCGCGCTCAACGACGCGATCGGACGCTATGTGGAGACGACGCGGGGGCGTAACGGGCAACACGTGCTGCTCCTCTACACCGATGGGGGTGACTCGGCCACCGGCATCACGGCCGGCGAGGTGCAGACCCTGCTGCGGATGGGCGACGTGATGGTTTACGTCATGGGCTACGTCGAGCATTTGCCGTCCAGCGAACGGCTCCGGCAGCAGTCCACCCTCACCCAACTGGCGCACGAAACCGGCGGCGAGGCATTCTTCCCGTCGTCGCTCAAGGACGTCGCCGCCTCGTACGCCCGCATTCGCGCCGAGATTGATGCCCGGTACACCTTGGGCTACGTCGCCTCCGATGACCGCCGCGATGGGCGCTTTCGCAAGGTCGAAGTCCGTTTGCGCCACCCGGCCCCCGGCGTCCGCCTGCGCACGCGCTCTGGCTACATCGCCCTGAGTGCGGACACCGCAGCCCGATAAGGGGAGGCCCCCGATAGAATGAAGGGATGCCCGGTGACGCATTTCGCCTGGAGACCGATTTCGAGCTGAGGGGCGATCAGCCTCGGGCGATTGATCAGCTCACCGAGGGCCTGGCGCGCGGAGACAAGGCGCAGGTGCTGCTCGGTGTCACGGGCTCGGGCAAGACCTTCACCATGGCGCAGGTGATCGCGCGGCTGAATCGGCCCGCGCTCGTCATGGTCCACAACAAGACCCTGGCGGCGCAGCTGTTCCAGGAGTTCCGCCGCTTCTTTCCGCACAACGCCGTCGAATTCTTCGTCAGCTATTACGACTACTACCAGCCGGAAGCCTACATGCCGGCGAGTGACTCGTACATCGAGAAGGAGGCGATCATCAACGAGGAGATCGATCGGCTCCGCCTTTCGGCGACCCGCTCCCTCTTCGAGCGGCGCGACGTCATCATCGTCGCGAGCGTCTCCTGCATCTACGGCCTCGGCTCGCCCGAGGCGTACTACAGCCTGGTGGTGGCCCTCGAGCGCGGCGTCCAGATGGATCGCGACGAGATGTTGCGCAAGCTCGTGGAGATTCAATACGAGCGCAACGACCACGAGTTCTCCCGCGGCACCTTCCGTGTCCGCGGTGACATCGTCGAGGTCTATCCGTCGTACGAGGATGTGGGACTGCGGATCGGCTTCTTCGGCGACGAGATTGACGAGCTCGTGTCGTTCGATCCACTGACCGGGCGCGAGATCCGGCGGCATGATCGCATCACCGTCTATCCGAAGTCGCACTTCGTCATGCCCCGCGCGCGGACCAAGTACGCGATTGAGGCCATCAAGACGGAACTGGGCGAGCGATTGGCCGAGCTCGAGGGGGCCGGCCGGAAGGCCGAGGCCGAGCGTTTGCACCAGCGGACGATGTTCGACCTCGAGATGATGAAGGAGATCGGGTACTGCCACGGCATCGAGAATTACTCGCGGCACCTGTCGGGGCGCACGGCGGGTGAGCCGCCGCCGACGCTTCTGGATTACCTGCCCGGCGACACCATCGTCATCGTCGACGAAAGCCACCAGACGGTGCCGCAGATTCGCGGGATGTACGGCGGCGACCGCTCGCGCAAGACCGTGCTGGTCGAGTACGGCTTTCGGCTGCCGTCAGCGTTGGACAACCGGCCGTTGAACTTTCCGGAGTGGGAAGCGCGCGTCGGACAGCTGGTCTACGTCAGCGCCACGCCTGGTCCGTTCGAGCTGCAACAGGCGGCGGGCGTCATCGTGGAACAGATCATTCGGCCGACGGGCCTGGTGGACCCGCCGATCGACATCCGGCCCATCAAGGGGCAGGTCGACGACCTCCTTGCCGAGATTCGGACGGTGGTGGAGCGCCGGGAGCGGGTGCTTGTGACAACCTTGACGAAGCGGATGGCGGAGGATCTGGCACAGTACTACCAGGAGTTGGGTGTTCGCGTGCGCTACCTGCACTCGGATATCGATACGCTCGAGCGGGTACAGATTCTGCGTGATCTCCGGTTGGGAACGTTTGACGTCCTGGTGGGTATCAATCTGCTACGAGAAGGTCTCGATCTGCCCGAAGTGTCCCTTGTTGCCGTGCTTGACGCGGACAAGGAGGGGTTCTTGCGGTCGGCGGGGGCGCTCATCCAGACGATCGGACGCGCGGCCCGCAACGTTCGCGGGCGCGCCATTCTCTATGCCGATGTGATGACCGAGTCCATGCGCAAGGCCATCGAGGAGACCGACCGCCGTCGGCGCGTGCAGGAAGCCTACAACGAGGAACATGGCATCACGCCGGCCTCGATCATCAAGGACATCGACAACGTGCTCTCGAGTGTGTACGAGCGGGACTACCTGACCGTGCCGAAGGCGCCAGACGAGCGTGATCAGTACCGGACGCCCGCGGAGCTGGACGCGGGGATCCGGAAGCTCGAGCTCGACATGCGCGCCGCGGCGGCCAACCTCGAGTTCGAGCGCGCCGCGACGATTCGCGATCGGTTGCGTCGACTCCGCAATCCGGATCTCGTCGGGGACGATTCCCGGGGCGCCGCGTGAGCCGGCTGTCCGCCTGGGTGAAGGGCTCCGCGCACGAGGTGCAGGAATACCTGCTCCTGATTGGGCAGGTGGGGCGTGGGCTCGTGAGTCGGCCCATCTACACGCGCGACATCATCGAGCAGCTGGATGCCATCGGCATCGGGTCGCTGACCGTTGTGCTGCTGACGGGGTTGTTCACCGGAATGGTGCTGGCGCTGCAGTCGGGCCTGACCCTGGACCAGTTCGGCGCCCGGTCGGTGGTCGGTCGGCTGGTCAGTGCGTCGATGGTCAAGGAACTCGGCCCCGTGTTGACGGCCCTGATGGTCACCGGCCGCGTCGGCTCCGGCATCGCGGCCGAACTGGGGTCAATGGTTGTCACGGATCAGATTGCGGCCCTGCGCGCCCTGGGCACCGATCCCATCCGCAAGCTCGTCGTGCCCCGCGTGGTGGCGGGCACCATCATGGTGCCGATTCTCACCATCATCAGTGACGGCGTCGGCATGATCGGCGGCATGGTGATTTCCGTCACGCAGCTCAAGGTCGCGGGCAGCATCTACTGGAGCAACGTGTCCGAAGGGCTGTACCTCAATGACCTCTGGATGGGCTTGATCAAACCGGTGGTCCTCGGCTTCGCGCTCGTGACGATCGGCTGCCACGTGGGCCTTCGCACGCGCGGCGGCACACAGGGCGTCGGGCGCGCGACGACCAACGCGGTGGTCGCCGCATCGGTCGCCGTGCTGATCGTGGACTTCCTCTTGACGAAGCTCCTGATCGTGTTGATGTACTGAGGGACATGGACACCGCCGTCGCTGCCAACGTCCGAGATACCGCCGCGGCCGAGCCGAACGCGCCCGTCATCGCGTTCGAAGACGTCACGCTGGCGTTCGATGACAAGGTGATTCTCGATGGCATCAGCTTCACGCTGCTGCCGGGCCGGCTGAAGGTGATTCTCGGTGCAAGCGGATCGGGCAAGTCGACGATTCTGCGGCTGATCCTTGGCCTGCTGAAGCCCGACGCCGGGAAGATCCTCGTCGGTGGGCAGCGTATCGATTCGATGCAGGAGACGGAGCTGATGGCGGTGCGCTCGCAGCTCGGAATGGTGTTTCAGGAAGGTGCCCTGTTCGACTCGCTGACCGTCGGCGAGAACGTCGGCTTCAAGCTGTACGAAGAAACGGATCAGCCGCTGGAGCAGGTGGATGCCCGCGTGCGCGAAGTACTCGGATTCGTCGGCCTGGCCGAGTACGCCGATCGCATGCCCTCCGAGTTGTCCGGCGGCCAACGGCGACGCGTGGCCATTGCCCGGGCGCTCGCGTACCGTCCCCGCATTCTCCTGTACGACGAGCCGACGACCGGCTTGGATCCCATTACCGCGCTGACCGTCGACGAGGAAATCATCAAGTTGCGGGATCTGGAATCCGTGAGTGCGATACTCGTGACCCACCAGTTGCGGGACGCGTTCTATGCGGCCACGCAGCAGGCCACGATGAAGGGGCAGGAGTTGACTTTTGTGCCCACTCCGGCCGAGCGGGAAGCCAATACCGAGTTCCTCATGCTCCGTGACGGGCGCGTGGCCTTCACTGGCAGCGCCAGCGAACTGCGGACCTCGACGGACCCGTATTTGCAGTCATTTCTGAGTTGAGTCTGAGTCCTGTAGCCCGAATATGCCCCGTACACGTTCACTCGCCTGGTCGGAACTGAAGGTCGGCATCGCCGGCATCGTGGCTCTCGCTTTGCTGATTGTCGCCATCGTCGCGGTCGGCGGCGAGGGAGGCTACTTCTGGCAGCGGTATCCACTCAAGGCCCGATTCGACAACGTGCAGGGGCTGAAAGCGGGCGCTGTCGTGCGCCTCAGCGGCAAGGAAATCGGCGCGGTCAAGTCCGTGGATTTCTCGGGACCGTCCATCGATGTGAAATTCGAGGTGCTGAATGACGTCAAGCCGCTCATCACGACGGAATCGACGGCCGAGATTGGCTCACTGAGTCTTCTGGGCGAACCGATCGTCGACATTCGCACCGGGCCGGGAGGGACGCCGCTCAATCCGGACGACTACGTCAAGACCACCAAGGCGAAGGGGTTCGCCGACTTGACCGCACAGGCCTCCGAAGGCGTCGATCAGCTGAGCAAGCTGATCACTGACGTACGGGCCGGGCGGGGCACGATCGGAAAGATCGTCGCCGATGACGCGCTCTACAACGAGATGCAGGCCTTCGTGGCGTCCGCGGCGAACGTGACGAAGTCTCTCGAAGCAGGCCGCGGGACCTTGGGCGCGCTGGTCAAGGACCCCGCGGCGTACGACGCGCTGAAGGCGTCTCTCGAGAATCTCAAGACGATGACCGCCCGCATCAACAGCGGGCAGGGGACGCTCGGGCGGCTGGTGAATGACGAGGCGACTGGCCGATCGCTGTCCAGCACACTCGCGAACACCGATCAGATTACGGGACGTCTGTCGAAGGGCGAGGGCACCGTGGGCAAGCTCCTCACCGACCAGCAACTCTACGATCGCCTCAACGGCATGGTGGGGCGAGTCGATCAGGTGGTGGCGGGACTCGAAGGCGGCCGTGGCACGGCAGGCAAGCTCCTTCACGATCAACAGCTTTATGAGAACATGAACGGGACAGTCGTCGAGTTGCGGGCGCTCCTCGAGGCGATTCGGAAGGACCCTCGAAAGTACCTGCAAGTGCGCGTCAGCATCTTCTGAAGAGGGCATATGGCGAACAACGGATCATCGGCGGGCAGTGTGTTCGTGGCGTTCCTGCTGGGCGCGGCGACGGGTGCGGCGGTGGCGTTGCTCTTCGCGCCGGCGTCGGGCGAGGAGACCCGCCGCAAGCTCGGGGACAAGGCGCGAGAAGGACGCGAGCGCGCCGAGACGTTTGCGCGCGAGGGCCGCGACTTCGTCAACCGACAGCGCGACAATCTGGCGTCGGCGGTCGACCGCGGCCGCGAGGCCTTCGATCAGGCGCGGAAGGAGAATTCGTGAGCGATTCGGCGACTGTCTTCCTGGGGATCATGGCCGTGTCGCTGGCGGTCATGGCATTGATCCAGGTCGGGCTGATCATCGCCGGCATCCGCGTCGCACAGAAGCTTGGCGCCGCGATTGACGACGTCCGCCGCGAGATCCGGCCGCTGATGGACAAGGTCAATCAGATTGCCGACGATGCCGGTCGTGCGACGTCCATGGCGCGCCAGCAGGTCGAACGGATTGACGAGTTCATGGCCACGGCCACGAGCCGGATCGATGACACCCTCGGCATCGTGCAGTCCCTCATGTCCGGACCGGTCCGGCAAGGGGCCGTGGCGATGTCCGCCGTGCGCGCGGTGATGGGGGCCATCCGCCAGTGGCAGAGCCGCAAGACCGCCCGTCCGACGCCGCAGGATCACGACGAAGACGACGCGTGGTTCGTGGGGTAGCCGGGACCGCGCAGCGCCTATTCGCTGCGAACGACGGAGCGAATGATCGACTGCGGGCGCTGATTGATGGCCAGGAACATCCGCCCCACGTACTCGCCGATCAAACCGAGCAGAATCAGCTGCATCCCCGAAAAGACGAGCAGCGCGGTCATCAGCGATCCCCAGCCCGGTGACGGTCCGGTGTTCGTGTAGTAGAGGTAGACGACCCTCGCGAACCCGACCAACCCCAGCATCGCCAGCACCAACCCAAAGATCGTGGCCACGCGCAGCGGCAGCAGCGAGAAGTTCACCCACGCGCTCAGCCAGAGGCGCAGGAGCCGGTTCAGCGTATAGGTGCTGCGGCCGGCCTTCCGGGCCTCGTGCTGAACTTCGATCGACCCGATGCGTTGCGTGACCTGCAGGAGCAAGCCGTCGATGTACGGATGCGGTCCCGCGTACTCGGCGACCTGTTTCGCGACGAACTTCGTGACGCAGCGGAAGCTGGACAGGTAGAACCCGTGCGGCTTGTCCACGGCCCAGTCCGTCATCTTGTTGGTGAACCAACTGCCGAAGTTCCGCCACGCCGAGTGCTTCTTCTCCGAGTAGTGGCCGAAGACGACGTCGAGGTCACGGGCCTTGGCTTCCTGCCACAGCCGCACGGCCTCTCGCGGCGGATTCTGGCCGTCGTCATCCAGGTTGACGATGTGATCGCCGGAGGCGTGGCGCCAGCCGGTAAGCACGGCGTTGTGTTCGCCGAAATTGCGGGCATGCTCGATGAGCACGATCGGCACGAGCGGCGCCTCGGCGGGTGCGCGCCGGATCAGATCGAGGCACACGTCGCGCGTGCGATCGGCACTGCCATCGTTGACCAAGATGATCTCGTGACCGCCCTCAACCGCGAGGCCCTGGATGTCGCGCACGACGTCGGTGATGGTCTCGGCACTGTGATAGAGCGGTATCACGAAGCTCAGGGAGCGGGCCATAACTGCGGAGCCCTCCGGGGATCCGTGAATGGTCAGGATACCCGCGTTTCAGCCGTCCGGGAGCGGCCGCCATGGCCGGGTGCGCAATGGTGTGCAGGATGGTTGAAGGCGCCCTGGCGCGATGGCACGACGGCGGTGCGGTTTGATCCGGTGACCTTCCTGGCGCGGCTGGCGGCGCTCGTGCCGCGGCCGCGGGTCAATCTGATCCTCTACTACGGCGTGCTCGGCGCCCGCGCCGCCTGGCGGTCCGGCATCGTGGCCGGGTTCGTGCTCGGGCCACAGTGCCCTGACGGTCCAGGTGTGTCCCGGCGGGCTGGAACACGGGCCCGGACGTGTCGGCTGCGGGCTGAACCGACGGGCCGGGTTGCGTCGCCGTTGAGCGCCCGCTAATCTGCCTCTGTCGACGGAGATCTCAACGGGATCCGGCGTGGATCAACCAGCGGCCAGCGTTGTCCCCTCACCCCTGTTCGCAACCGTATGTCGCGTACGTCACACATCGGGTTCGATGCATCGGCGCCCCCCTTCGACCGCCACAAGCACGTTCAGCGGCTTGTACCGGCGCGCAGCGGCCATCATGCCGCCGTGCTCTACGGCCTGCTCGCCGGCTCACGCTGGACGGACGATAACGATGTGCGCACGCGCGTCGAGCCCGATACCGACCTCGACACCGAGCTGAAGCAGGTGCTGCTGACCGCACTCGCTCCGGTACCGGACGATCGCTATCGCTCCGTGACGGAGTTTCGGGCCGCGCTCGGCGCGTATCTGGAGCGCATCTGGCCCGGGCGGGCGTGGTGAGGCGCGGTGGCTGGGCGTGGTACGGCCGCCACTCGACCTCCGATCGCAAGACGCGTGGCCGTACTCTCCGCACGAGTGTGCTCATTGGCCTCGTTTGTTTCATCGTCTACAACGCGAACTTCCGATCGATCAGCGCCGGCGATACCTATCCCGCGCGCTACTTGCCGTTCGGCATCCTGCGTTACGGCAGCCTGTCGCTCGATCCGATCCTGCCGCTCGTGCGACAGGGCCAGCCGGCGGCCGGCTCCTATTGGATTCAGACAGGCCGGAACGGCCGCGCCGTTTCGCTTTATCCCGTCGTTCTTCCCGTCCTGATCACCCCGCTCTACGTGCCCGCCGCGCTCTATCTCCAGAGCCGCGAGTGGCCGGAAGAGGCGACGGACCGCGCGGCGCAGATCATGGAAAAGGTCACCGCGTCGTTGCTCG
>JBDTNQ010000031.1:0-37216 GCA_039933635.1 Acidobacteriota bacterium | reverse complement strand
CTCCACGGCGCGCTGAAGACGCTCGCGACCTCCCTCATGAAGATCGCGAACGACGTGCGCTGGCTCGCGTCGGGGCCTCGGTCGGGACTCGGCGAAATCACCATTCCCGAGAACGAGCCTGGCAGTTCAATCATGCCGGGCAAGGTGAACCCCACGCAGTCCGAGGCCATGACGATGGTGGCGGCGCAGGTGATGGGCAACGACGTCGCGGTCGGCATCGGCGGCGCATCGGGCAACTTCGAGTTGAACGTCTTCAAGCCGCTCATCATCCACAACGTGCTGCAGAGTCTGTCGCTCCTGGCCGATGCATGCACGAACTTCAATGAGTTCTGCGCGGTGGGCATCGAGCCGAACCGCGAACGCATCAAGAGCAATCTGGATCAGAGCCTGATGCTGGTGACGGCGCTGAATCCGCATATCGGGTACGACAACGCCGCGAAGATTGCCAAGAAGGCGCATAAGGAGGGGACGACCCTCAAGCAGGCGGCCGTGGCGCTCGGACTGGTTGCGGAGCGCGACTTCGACGCGTGGATCGATCCCCGGAAGATGACCGAGCCGGGGGACTAGGGCCAATTCAACCTTCGAGCTTTGAAGGGCCTGCCCCGAGCTGGTCGAGGGGCCGATAGAAGATGATAAGGATGCGGTCCCGGTCGCCGCGGTGTGCACAATCGTGCACCGTCGCCCGGACCTCGAACGGGCCTCACGGGCCGGGTTGAATGAGCGGTATGTCGCTGGAACAGAAGGATTTTCAGGGAGTCAACCTCGGGTACGTCCTGGACTTGTACGAGAAGTTCAAGGCCAGCCCTCAGGCGGTTGACGACGAGACGCGGGAGTTCTTCCGCACGTGGACGCCGCCGGCGGGCGAGTCGACGGCCCCGGCGCGCGTCGTGGTGAGTGGCGCCGACGGGGGTGACCACGATCCGCGGGTGATCATGGGCGCGGTGAATCTCGCGGACTCGATTCGTCGCTATGGCCACCTGGCCGCCGAGATCGATCCACTTGGCAGTCGCCCGATGGGCGATCCGATGCTCCTGCCCGAGACGCACGGCATCACCGAGGACGAACTCAAGACGCTGCCCGCCAGCCTCGCCACCGGTCCCGTCACCAGCGGCGCGTTGTCGATGTGGGACGTGGTGCAGCGGCTCCGTGCCATCTACTGTTCGACCACCGGCTACGACATCGCCCACATTTTCGTCCCCGATGAACGGCAGTGGCTGCGTGAGGCGATTGAAACCGGCCGCTACCGCGCGCCGGCCGACCCGCTCGATCCCGTCGCGTTGCTCGATCGGCTCACGGACGTCGAGGTCTTCGAGCGCTTCCTGCACCGTACGTTTCCCGGCAAGACGCGCTTCTCAATCGAGGGGCTCGACATGCTCGTGCCGATCCTCGACGAGGTCCTGTCCGAGTCGGCCGAAGCGGGTCTGCGGCAGGCGTTCATCGGCATGGCCCACCGCGGCCGCCTGAACGTGATGGCCCACGTGATGGGCAAGCCGTACGAGCAGATTCTCGCGGAGTTCAAGGATCCCATTCGCACGTCCGTCGAGTTCGAGGGTGTGCAGTGGAGCGGTGACGTCAAGTACCACCTCGGCGCGTCGCGCGCGATTGGCGGCGGCGAAGCCGTAGCGCTCATCGTCTCGATGCCGCCGAACCCGAGCCACCTCGAAGCGATCAACCCCGTGCTCGAAGGCATGGCGCGTGCGGCGGGGACGACCGCGGATCGTCCGGGCGCGCCGGTGTTCAATCCCGATGCGGTGTTGCCGATCCTCATCCACGGCGACTCGGCCTTCCCGGGCCAGGGTGTCGTCGCGGAAACGCTCAACCTGCACAAGCTCGACGGCTATACGACCGGCGGCACGATTCACATCATCGCGAACAACCAGATCGGGTTCACGACGGAACCGAGCGATTCGTACAGCACGCTGTACGCGAGCGGGCTGGCGCGTGGCTTCAAGATCCCGATCATCCACGTGAACGCCGACGATCCCGAGGCCTGCGTGTCCGCGGCGCGTCTGGCGTTGGGCTACCGGATGATGTTCCGGCGTGACGTGCTGATCGACCTCGTAGGCTACCGCCGGTACGGCCACAACGAGGGCGACGAGCCCGCGTTCACACAGCCGGTGATGTATCGAAAGATTTCCGAACATCCCACGACCCGGGAACTCTGGGCTCGAACCCTGGAGACGCGCGGCCTGATCGCGCCGGGACGCGCGCAGTCTATGGTCGCGGAGCGCATGGACCGCCTCCAGCACAAGTACGACGCGCTCGATCCCGAAAAGAACCTCCTCGAGGCGACGCCCGAGATCGCCGCGCCGGGCACGGCGTCGCAGACGCGCACGAACGTGCCCGCCGCGCGTCTGCAGCAACTCAACGCGTCCCTCCTGACCGTGCCGGACGGCGTCACGATCAACCGCAAGCTCGAGCGCGCCCGTGAACGGCGGAGGCAGGCGTTCGACAATCCGGACGAGCGGACGATCGACTGGGCGCTGGCCGAAGAGCTTGCATACGCGTCGATTCTCGAGGACGGCACGCCGATCCGGCTCACCGGCGAGGACGTCGGTCGCGGCACCTTCAGTCATCGTCACGCCGTGCTCGTCGATCAGACGAGCGGGCGGCCGTTCGTGCCGCTCCAATCGTTGGCGGAGGCGAAGGCGTCATTCGAGATTCACAACAGCCCGCTCAGTGAAGCGGCGGCCGTCGGTTTCGAATACGGATACAACGTCCAGGCACCCGAGCGGCTCATCGTCTGGGAAGCGCAGTACGGTGACTTCATCAACGGTGCGCAGCTGATTCTCGACGAGTTCGTGTTGTCCGCCCGCGCGAAGTGGGGACAGGAGCCCTCGCTCGTGCTGCTGCTGCCCCACGGGTACGAAGGGCAGGGACCGGATCACGCGAGTGCGCGTCCCGAGCGGTTCCTGCAGCTCGCGGCGGACATCAACATGCGTGTGGCGAACTGCACGACCGCGGCGCAGTATTTCCACTTGCTGCGGCGTCAGGCCGCATTGCTCGTCAAGGATCCCCTGCCGCTGATCGTCCTCACACCCAAGAGCCTTCTGCGTCATCCCTTCGTGGCGTCCGCGCCCCGGGATCTCGCCGAGAGCAAGTGGATGAAGGTGATCGACGATGCGGACGCGGCGACGCGCGCGGGGAACGTGCGCCGCCTGATCTTGTGCACCGGCAAGGTGGCCGTCGACATGTTCGTGAGTCCGCATCGGGCGGCCAACCCCCACGTGTCGATCTGCCGCGTCGAACAGCTCTACCCGCTGCCCATCAACGAGATTCATGCCACCATCGAGGCGTATCCCAACCTCGAGGAAGTCGTGTGGGTCCAGGAAGAGCCTGAAAACATGGGTGCCTGGGAGTTCGTGCGCCCGTCACTCGAGGGACTCGTCGGCGCCCGCCGCCTGGCCGTGCTGGCCCGGCCACGCAGCTCGAGCCCGTCGGAAGGCTCGGCCGCGCGCCACGCGCAGACGCAGGAACGCCTCGTCGCGCGCGCGTTCGAAACGTTCCGCGATGCGCGCCAGACCAAGCGCGTGACGGCGAAGACGAAGTAGCGAGGAAGTACAGTCAATGGCCGTGAACATCGTCGTACCGGAAATGGGCGAGTCGATCGTGGACGCGCGTGTCGCCAAGTGGCTGAAGCAGCCGGGCGACGCGGTGAGCGCGGGCGAGGCCCTCGTCGAACTCGAGACCGACAAGGTGGACGTCGAAGTGTCCGCACCGCAGAATGGCGTCCTCGAGTCGATCGCGCATCCGGCTGGAACGGACGTGAAGATTGGCGAGGTGCTCGGCACCATCGCGGCAGGTGCCGGCGCTACGGCTCCGGCCAAGGCGGACGCTCCGGCAGCGACGCCTGCCGCGAAACACGCGGACGTGCCCGCTACGCCGTCCGCCCGCAAGGCGGCACGCGAACTCAACGTCGAGCTGACTGCGGTGAAGGCCGACGGTCCGCGCGTCACGAAGGCCGACGTCGACAAATCCACCGCGCCTGTTCCGCCTGCCGCTGCCGCCGCGCCGGTGCCGGCGAAGCCCGCCGTTCAGGCCCCCGCGCCCGTTGCCAAGCCGGCGGTCAGCGCCCCCTCGCGTCCAGCGGGCAGCCGGCAGGAAGAGCGCATCCGCATGTCGAAGCGCCGCGCGACGATCGCGAAGCGGCTTGTCGAAGCGCAGCAGACCGCGGCCATGCTCACCACGTTCAACGAAGTGGACATGACCAAGGTCATGGCGCTGCGCGAGCGTCAAAAGGAATCCTTCAAGACCAAGTACGGCATCGGTCTCGGCATCGCGTCGTTCTTCGTCAAGGCATCGATTGCCGCGCTCCGCGAATTCCCGCGCCTCAACGCCGAGATCCAGGGCGACGAGATGGTGCTCAAGCACTACTACGACATCGGCATGGCCGTTGGCGCGCCCGAAGGCCTGGTCGTGCCCGTGCTGCGCGACGCGGACGCCATGTCCTTCGCCGGCATCGAGGGCGCCATTCGCGCCTTTGCCGCGAAGGCCAAGGACGGCTCGCTGACGCTCGAAGACATCAAAGGCGGCACGTTCAGCATCACCAACGGCGGCGTCTTCGGCTCGCTCATGAGCACGCCGATCCTCAATCCGCCGCAGGTCGGCATCCTTGGCTTGCACGCCATCAAGGAGCGTCCCGTCGGCGTCAACGGCCAGATCGTCCTCCGCCCGATGATGTACACGGCGCTCACCTACGACCACCGGATCGTGGATGGCTCCGAGGCCGTCCGCTTTCTCGTGCGCGTGAAGGAATTGATTGAAGATCCGGGTGTCTTGCTGATTGAATCCTAGCCACTCATGACGGGACGGCTTCGTCTCTCTGCCCTCTTCGTGGTCGCCGCCGTCGCGACCATGTCCGGCCGGCAGTCGTTCCCCGTCAATCGCCCGTTTCCGCCGGGCCTCCAACCGATCGACAACGCATCGCCGGTGCTGACACCGGCCGACTCGATGCAGACGATGTTCATGCCGCCGGGCTACCGGCTGGAGCTCGTCGCGAGCGAGCCGCTCGTTCAGGATCCGATCTTCATGACCTGGGATCCCGACGGGCGGCTGTGGGTCGTCGAGGCGCCCGAGTACATGCGGGACGTCCTCTTCACCGGCCAGTTCGATCCCATCGGCCGCATCGTCGTGCTCGAGGACACGAACGACGATGGAAAGATGGACAAGCGGACGGTATTCGCGGATGGACTGGTGCAGCCGCGATCGTTGGCCGTGCTTGACAAGGGCGTGCTGGTCGACGAGCCGCCGTACGTGTATCTGCTGCGGGATACCAATGGCGACCTGAAGGCGGACACGAAGCAACAGGTTACGGATCGGTACGGGCGCCGCGAGGCCAGCTTCGAGCACAATGCGAACGGATTCTTCTGGGCGCTCGACAATCGCATGCACACGGCGAACAGCGACGTCTACCTCCGCGAGAAGGCCGACGGTACGTTCGAGACGCTGCCGACGCTCGACCGCGGACAGTGGGGCCTCACGCAGGATGATGCCGGCCGCATCTTCCGCAACACGAACGAGAACGTGCTGCACGTCGACCCTGTGCCGACGGAGTACTACGCGCGGCATCCGCGGCTGCTGCGCACGCGTGGGAGCTACGACTCGCTCTCCGGCGAGAACGGCGAGGTCAACGTCGTCTGGACCGTCAGGCCGAACCGTGGCATCAATCGCGGATACCAGGCCGGGATTCTGCGAGACGATGGCCGCCTGGCGAAGTTCACCTCGTCGAGCGCGCCGACGATATACCGCGGCGATCGATTGCCGGCGGATCTGTACGGCAACGTTTTCGTCACCGAGCCCGCGGCCAACACGGTCAGCCGCCTGGTGCTGTCGGACACGGGCTCGGGCATCAAGGCAAGCAAGGCGTATCCGGACGGCGAGTTCCTCTCGTCGACCGACGAGCGGTTCCGGCCGGTGAATCTCGCGAACGCACCCGATGGCACGCTCTACATCGTCGACATGTACCGCGGCATCGTCCAGCAACGCAGCGATATCACGGAGTACCTGCGCGATCAGGTCTTGTCGCGCAAGCTCGAAACACCGACCGGGCTCGGGCGCATCTACCGCGTGATGCATGAGGGCACGCAGCGCGCGCCGAAACCGGCGATGTCGAAGATGACCGGCGCACGATTGGTGCAGACGCTTTCGCATCCCAACGGGTGGCACCGGGACACCGCGCAGCGGCTGCTCGTCGAACGGCGCGACCGCTCCGTCGTGCCGCAGCTCGTGCGGCTGGCCCAGGGGAATGCGCCGACCCGCGCGCGGCTGAAGGCGATGTGGGTGCTTGACGGTCTTGACGCGATCGACCCCGTACTCGTGACGACGCTGATGAGCGACCCCGACCGGGACGTCCGCGCGTCCTCGATCCGAATCGCCGAACGCTGGCTGGGGACACCCAACCATCCGATTCAGTCCGAGGTGATCAAACACGTCGGCGATGCCGATTGGGCCGTGACGTACCAGCTCGCGGCGACGATCGGCACGATGGCGCCGGGCGCGCGCGAATCGGCAGCCGCGGCATTTCTCGAGCGCCATGCCTCCGATCCGATTGCCCTGGATGCGACGTTGAGCGGTCTGCGCGGCAGCGAGCCGGCCGTGATCGGGCACCTCATGCAGGCCAGCGGGCAGACGAGCGCCCGTGAAGACGCCATCGTGATGCTCACGGCGCTCGTGATTCGTGGCGGTCAGGATGCCGCGATTCAGTCGCTGCTGGCCCGCGTCGCCGACGATGCGCGTCCGGAATGGCAGCGGTCGGCCGTGCTCCGCGGCGCGGAAGTCGCGTGGGCCAACGCGGCGATGCCTGGCGCGGCACGACGAGGTGGCGGACCCGGTCCGCTTGCGACGAACGTGCCGTGTCCCACGTGCCCGGGCGCGCGGGGCGGCCCCGGCGGCGATCGCGCGTTTCCCGGCGGGCCCGAAGCGGCCGCGACGAACTTCGTGAATCCCTTCGTCGCGGGTGTGCAGACGGCTGGTCGTGGTGCGACCGCTCAAGCCGCGGCCGGACCCGCGGGTGGCCGAGGTGGCGGACCCATCGTCAGGATCAGTCGCGAGCCGCAGGCGCTCGCGTCGGTCGCCGAAGGCCATGGGCCGCTGGCGGCTCGCGCGGCAGCACTGCTGGCGCGGATTGAGTGGCCTGGAAAGCCCGGTGCGTCGGCGCCTCTCGCGCCGCTTGCCGGCGTCGACCTGCGTCGCTTCAACGCCGGCGAGGTCATCTACAAGAACGTGTGTCAGGCGTGCCATCAGCCCGACGGACGCGGGCAGGATCGAACGGCGCCGAGTCTCGTCGGATCCAACCTCGCGCTGGCAGCGCCCGACGTGCCCGTCCGCATCCTGCTCAGCGGAAAAGAAGGTAGCATCGGCCTGATGCCGCCCCTTGGTGCGACGATGAGCGATGATGAGATTGCGTCCGTGCTGACCTACGTGCGGCGCGAGTGGGGCCAGACAGGATCACCTGTGGATGCCGGCACTGTCGCCGCGGTGCGCGCGCGGAACGCCGGCCGCACGAGGCCCTGGACGAACAACGAACTGCTTGCAGGGGCGACACGATGAAGGCGTCGGCGTTGGCCCTGGCCTGCCTGCTGGCAACAGCCGCGTGCGTCAACAGCCTGCCCGCGCAGGACCGTCGGATTCTGGACGCCGTGCCCGTCGCGAAACTCACCGTTGAGGACTTGAGTCGCGACTATCAGCAGGACCGCAAGACCGCGGACAGGCGCTATTGGGGTAAGGCCATCGAGGTCAGCGGCGTCGTCTCGAGCACGCGTGACGAGCCGATCAGCGCCGCGCTGATCTTCGCGGACAAAAGCGGCGTACCCCTCGTCGAGGCGAACCTTCTCGAGGATGGCGCGAAGGCTCTACTCGCATCCACCGCAGACAGCCGTCGGGTCATGCTGAGGTGCTATTGCGATGGCCTGGCCGGTCGCGTGGTTCTGAAGAGCTGCATTGCGGCACAGCGGTAGCTCCGATCGAGGCTCCCTGAACACGGAGGCGACATGTCCCGTATCGATCGCCGAACCGTCGATCTGAGTGGCTATCCCGACCTCGTCGTCATCTACCTCGGCATGCGCGTCAACATGTTCAAGGGCATGAAGACCGTGATCGGGTTTGGACCGCAGGTCCAGGCGGCCGTGGCCGAGAGGCCGGAAGGCCTGCTGCTGCACGAGAACCTTCTCTACTCGCTGTTTCCGCTGCACGGAGGCTTCCGACAGTACTGGCGAGACTTCGACGCGCTCGAGCGTTGGGCCCGGTCGGGGACGCACATGAAGTGGTGGCAAGCGTTCATGAAGGACAGCGGCGGCACCGGTTTCTGGCACGAGGCGTACTTCATGCGTGGCGGCATGGAAGCCGTGTATGACGACCTGGTGCAGGCCACGGGTTTCATGAAGTTCGCGCCGATCGTCCCGGCGCGTGGGCCGATGTTTTCCGCGCGCACGCGCATCAAGCTCGCCGAGAAGGATTCGCTGCCTGAGTCTCTGCGCGAGCAAGCCATCTACGACGACGACAGGAAACCGGGAGCGTAGTTTCTCGATGACTCTGCTTTCGGTCGCGGTCGGCATGCCCACCGAGGTTCGCTGGAACAACGAGGTCGTGTTGACCAGCATTTTCAAGACGCCCATAAACGGCCGTGTGCGAGTTGGCCGCACGAACATCGCTGGCGACCGGCAATCCGATCTCACGGTGCACGGCGGCCCCGATAAGGCCGTCTATGCCTATCCGTCCGAGCACTACGCTGCCTGGCAGCGGGAACTCGGCATCAAGACGCTGCCGTGGGCGTCGTTTGGCGAGAATCTCACCACGCGCGGGCTGCGCGAATCGGTGGTCTGCATCGGTGATCGCTATCGCATTGGCACCACCGGGTTCATCGTCAGGCAGCCGCGGATGCCCTGCTACAAGCTCGAGATCAAGTTCGGCCGCTCGGACATGATCAGGCGCTTTGCGAGCGTCGATCGCAGCGGTTTCTATTTCGCGGTGGAGGAGGAAGGCGAGATTGGGGCCGGCGACGACATCGAGTTGATCGAGCAGGATCGGCATGGCCTCACGGTGGCGGAGACATTTCGTCTGATGCTCGGCGACGGCTCGCGCGATCGCCTCCAGTTGGCGGCGTCTCATCCGGCGCTGGCGGTGGGCTGGCGCGAGAACTTCCGACGGAGGCTTGGGGCGTGACCGCTCCACGAGATATGGCCGCGAACCGTGACCGGTTTCGAAGCCACCGGTCGTGGAAAGCTGACAGATGGAAATACAGGATGGCGCCAGTGAAGACAGCGATGGCGGTGTCGTGGATAGCGCTTGCGTGCGCGGTCGTCGTGGCTTCCGGAGTGGCCGGCGCTGCGCCCCAGCAGCCGACGTTTCACAGCGGCGTCGACGTCATCGCCGTCGACGTGCAGGTGATCGACAAGGATGGGTTTCCCGTCGCCGATCTCACGCCTGACAAGTTCCACGTGACCGTCGATGGCCGGCCGCGGCAGGTCGTCTCGGCGACGCTCGTCGGGACGGCGCTGAAGCGCGAGATGGCCAGCGGCAAGGGGCGGACAGGAACGGCCACCGTACGGCGACCTGCAGTGGCGGCACCTGACGAGATTCTCCAGGAGATGCCACCGATCGTTCTCGCGTTCGACTGCTTGAGTTTCTCGCCGGCGGCCGAGTTCCGCGTCGTCCAGCTTGCGCGTGACTTCGTGTCACAGCTCGATCCGGCCCAGCGGGTGGGGCTACTGGCGTACCCCATTGGACCCAAACTCGACCCGACGACCGACCATCGCAGCGTGGCGGACGCGATTGGGCAGGTACTCGGGCAGAAGGGGTCCACGCAACTGCTCCCGTCGCAGATTGTCGACGGGTCTATCGCGCCGTGCCCGGTCTGTCCGCCCCTGGGGGATCCCTTCATGCAGGCTCAGGAGCTTGAAGCACAAGGTCGAACCCAGCTCGGCATTTTCGAAGAGCTGATGCGCAATCTGGGCACAGTCAAAGGGCGCAAAGTCGTCGTGCTCGTGAGCGCGGGCATGGTCGTCGCCGACCGCATTGGCTTCAGGCCCGATCTCGGGGAGTACGGCATGCGCGTCGGCAAGGTCGCGGCCGAGGCGAACGTGACCGTCTACTCGCTGTTCATCGACAAGAGCCTCTTCGCGCAGATGTCCGCAGATCGCCGGAGCGCCATGCCGCGGGAACAGCCGATCGCGCGTGACGGCAACATCCTCGGTCGCATGATCGATCAGGTTTCTGGCGCCTCCGGCGGCGAGATGTTCCGCTCGCTCACCGACGATGGCGCGTACGCGTTCGACCGCCTGCTGCGTGAGACGTCGGCCTCGGTGTCGAAGTTGCCGAACGCGATCGCGACGGCAAGACGCATGAGTTGAAGGTGAAAGTCGACGCACCGAAAGCCACGGTCCGCGGACGCGCGTGGGTGATGGTTCCGAAAGACCGGCCCTGACCCGGCTTCAGGCCGTCTTACTACGCGCCTCGCAGGCGCTGCCCTGCGCAGTCGCTCGTCTTCACCCACCGCGGAGTCTTTCGGGTCGACTGCGGAAACCTTGCCTGGCCCACTCCACCCGCTTGACGCCGGATCGAATCCATCCGCCCGGCGCCCCTGGCACGACATCTGCGAGGAGTCAGGGCATGGCTCGTATGCCGGGATGGCGGGCGATCGTTGCCGTGGCCCTTGTGGCTGCGATCTGGGCAACTTCCGCCGCGGCCGCTGTCGCCGCGATGGCGGATCAGTCCTGCCGGCCCGCCGGCAGAACCTGCGACCTGCCGAGAGTGAGCGATTGCTGCAGTCCCGACGCCGCACCGGTGGCGCCTGTGGTGACGCCGGTTGCCGAGGTCACCGCCGCCGCGGCGAAGGCCCATTTTCACGCCACGACCTGGGTTGCCGACCGCGTCGATCTCCTCCCATCAGTTCTGCCTGTCGTCGCGCCGCCCGGCCCGCCCTTCAATCCTTCGACAGCACCAGGCCGCACACGCAACCTGGTCGCGCTCCTGATCTGATCCCGCCCAGACCGCGCGGAGCGGGCGCTGTTCGCGCGCCGCTCTCCTCCTCGTATCGCTGTGTCCCGCGCGCTCCCGCGCGCGGCGGAGGTGGGTGTGATTGGAGCTTGTACGTTGTTCGTGATGGCGCTGGTCCCTGGCGCTGCGCTGCCGCAGGCAGCGGAACCTCGAGTGGCCGCGTCCTCGCCGGTCACACGCGCGCAGGAGGGCGGCACCCTGTCGGCCCTCGTGGCGGAACTGGATCGGCAGAACGCCGATCTTCAGGCCGCCCGGCGCGAGATTGATGTCCGCACGGCGCGGGTGGCGCCGGCTGGAGCGTTGCCGGATCCGATTCTGTCCGCCAGCACGATGGCCGGCTTCGCGCGGCCGCCCTTCTTCCCGTCGGCCACGACGCCGAACGGTTTCAACCAAATTGGGATTGCCCAGCCGCTTCCCGCGCGCGGGACGCGCGGTCTGCGGACCGCCGTGGCCGCCGCTGACCTCGAAGCTGGACGCCAGGACTACGCGGCGCAGCGGCTGACGCTCATCGCCGACCTGAAGACAACCTACCTCGACTACCTGCTCGCAGTGCACAGTCTCGAAATCGTCGCAGACAACCAAGCTCTTCTTGATCAGCTGCGCCAGGTGGCCGAGACGCGCTTCAGCGTCGGCCGTGGCCTTCAGCAGGACGTGATCAAGGCGCAGGTCGACATCTCACTGTTGCTCGAGCGGATGACGATCCTGGAGCAGCAACGCGCGATAGCCGTGGTGCGGTTGAACGAACTGCTGCGACGCCCGATCGATGCGCCGGCTCCTCCAATCGATCGGTACCGCGCCGAGCCGGTGCCTGCGACGCTGGTGGAACTGCAGCAACGGATCGAAGTGCAGAGCCCGGCCCTGCAGCGGGAAGCGCACCTCGTCGAACGCAGTCGATCGGCCGTCGCGCTCGCGCGGCTCGGGCTGCGGCCCGAATTCATGGTGGGCGTTTCGGCGGCGCGCTTCGCGGGTGATATGCCGTGGATGTACGGGCTCGACGTCTCCGTCTCACTGCCGGTCTTCGCCGCCCGGAAACAGCGGCCGATGATCGTCGAGGCATCGGCGGCGCTCGATCAACAGGAGCAGGTGCGCGAGGGCATGCGAAGCCGCGCGTCAGGTGAGGTGGCCCGGGCCTTCCTCGCCGCGCAATCAGCCGACCGCCTTTCCACCCTGTACACCGACAGCGTCATTCCGCAGGCGCGTCTCGCGCTCGAGTCGTCGCTGGCGGCCTATCAGGTCGGCTCGCTGGACTTCCTGTCCGTCCTCACCAACTTCGACGCCGTCTTCGCGGCGCAGGTGTCGCAGCTCGAGCAGCAGACGCGCCGGGATCAGGCGCTGGTGCAACTCGAGCCCTACGTCGGTACGACCTTCGTGCGCTGAGAAATGCCATGACTGAGACCACTTCACGTTCGACGACGGAACCGACAGCCGAGGTGCGAGGTTCGACACCTTGGGCAGCCTTCAGCGCGGTGGCCGCCGCCGCACTCCTCATCGGCGCAGGCGGCACGGTCGCGCTCCTCCGGTACGGGCCGAGCGCCGGTCAAACGATCGTTCACCGGACCGCCGGACCAGTTGCTGCAGACCCGGCGACGCCGGACGCGCCGCCAGCGGACGGCACGGCGCCGGAAGGGGCGATCTACATCTCCCCGGCGCGCCAGCAGATCATCGGCGTCCGCACGGCGGCGATCGCCGCGCGTGACTTGTCCGACGAGGTGAAGACCGTCGGCACGCTGGCGTACGACGAAACGCGCGTGACGCGTGTGCACACGAAGATCACCGGCTGGATCGATCAGCTGTTCGTGGACTTCGTCGGCAAACCCGTCGAGAAGGGGCAGGCGCTGTTCACGATTTACAGTCCCGACCTGGTGTCGACGCAGCAGGAGTATTTGCTGGCGCGCAAGGCCGCGGCCCAGCTCGGCAACAGCCGGTTCGAAGAGACGCGTCAGAGCGCAGCGTCGATGTTGGCCGCGGCCCGCACCCGACTGATGCTCTGGGATGTGTCGGCGGAGGAGATGGCGACGCTGGAGCGGACCGGCGAACCCAGCCACACGCTCACCGTCTTTGCGCCGTCATCCGGCATCGTCCTCGAACGAAATGCGTTCGCCGGCCACTACATCACGCCGGATATGAACATCTTCAACCTGGTCGATCTGTCGCGGATCTGGGCGATCGGCCAGCTGACCGAGGGCGACCTGGCGCGCGTGCGCATCGGGCAGCGGGCAACCGTCGAGTTGACGAACGTGCCCGGCGCCCGGGCGCTGACCGGCACGGTCACGTTCATCTATCCCGACGTCGATCCGACGACCCGCCGCGGCCGCGTGCGCGTCGAAGTGCCGAATCGCGACCTGTCGCTTCGGGCCGACGCGTTCGTCACGGTGACAATCCACACGGCGTCGGAGCGGACGCTGGCGGTCCCCACCGAGGCGGTGATCGATACCGGCACCCGGCAGTACGTGATCCTGGCGCGGGGCAACGGCTATTTCGAGCCGCGGTCCATCGAGACTGGCGCCGCCGCTGGCGGCTTCGTCACAGTTCATCGTGGGCTGGCTGCGGGCGATCGCGTCGTGACGTCCGCGCAGTTCCTGATCGATTCCGAAACGAACCTGCAGGCCGCCATGCAGGTCATGAGCGATCCTCTGGCTTCATCGCCTGTAGGTGCCGCGTCCGAACCGCCTGCGCCGACCGCATCGGCCGCTACGATCGCCACCGGACAGGAGACCAGGAAGGCGGCGGTCATCGCGCTCGAGACAAGCCCATCGGCCATCCACGTCGGCGACAACGCAATCGACGTCGCGGTTACCGGCGCTGACGGGAAACCCATCGTGGACGCCTCGGTCGCCGTGACGTTTTTCATGGCCGGCATGCCGGCCATGGGCATGCCGGACATGCGCCTGACCTCGACTCTCGAGTCGCGCAGCAACGGACGGTACCAGGGAACGGCCAACGTACCTGTGGCGGGCACCTGGACGGTCAGCATCACCGCGACGCGCGCTGGACAGCGTCTTGGCATCCGCCGCTTGACGTTGACTCTGCAGTAGAGGAGGCGTTGATGATCACGAAGCTCATCGCCTTCAGCGTTCGCAACGGCTTCCTCGTCATCCTGTTGTGCGTGGCGATTGTCGGTGGCGGCATCTGGGCCATCCGGCAAACGCCCATCGACGCCATCCCCGACGTCTCGGACGTCCAGGTCATCATCACCGCCGATTGGGAAGGCCGGGCGCCGACGCTCGTCGAGGATCAGGTCACGTATCCGATCGTCACCGCACTGATCTCGGCGCCGGGCGTCAAGGTCGTGCGCGGATTCTCGTACTTCGACGTCTCGTTCGTCTACGTCATCTTCGTCGACGGCACCGACCCGTACTGGGCGCGATCGCGCGTGCTCGAGTACCTCAATGGATTGCAGGATCGCCTGCCGGAGGGCGTGCGTCCCGTGCTGGGGCCCGACGCGTCGGGCGTCGGCTGGGGCTTCGAATACGCCCTCGTCGATCGAACAGGCGGTCATGACCTGGCGATGCTGCGCAGTCTCAACGACTGGCAGGTGCAGTACCAGATCCGCAGCGTGCAGGGCGTGGCGGAGGTGGCCCCGGTGGGCGGTTATGTGAAGCAGTACCAGATCGAGGTCGATCCGAACGCGCTGCTCGCGTACGGCACGACCGTCGAGGCGGTGGCGGCGGCCGTGCGGGCCAGCAACAACGACGTCGGCGGCCGCGTCATCGAGTGGACCGGCCGCGAGTACATGGTCCGGGGCAAGGGATACCTGCGCAACACCGAGGACATCGAGCAGGTCAGCCTCGGCGCGCGCAAGGATGGCACGCCCATTCTTGTCCGCGATGTGGCTCGGGTCCAGATCGGTCCGGACATGCGGCGCGGCGTGGCCGACCTCAACGGTGAAGGCGATGTGGCGGGCGGGATCGTCGTCCTGCGCTCTGGCGCCAACGCCTATGGCGTCATCGCGGAGATCAAGCGGGTCGTCCGCGAGACGGTTCGCCCCTCCCTGCCGGCTGGCGTGGAGTTCGTCACCACCTACGATCGCTCGGAACTCATCGAGCGATCGATCCGCACGCTGTGGTGGAAGCTCCTCGAAGAAGCCCTGATCGTCTCGCTGGTGTGCGGCCTCTTCCTCTGGCACGTCCGTAGCGCCCTGGTGGCGATCGTGATGCTGCCGCTGTCGATCCTGGCCGCGTTCCTGGCGCTGCACGCACTTGGACTGAGCGCCAACATCATGAGTCTGGGCGGGATCGCCATCGCCATCGGCGCGATGGTCGACGCCGCGATTGTCATGGTGGAGAACGCGCACAAGCACATCGAGCAGACGCCGGATCCTGCCAGACGACGCGAAGTGTTGCTGAGGGCCGCCACCGAGGTCGGGCGTCCGCTGTTCTTCTCGCTCCTCATCATCACGGTCTCGTTCCTGCCAATCTTCAGTCTTGAGGCGCAGGAAGGCCGCCTGTTTCGCCCTTTGGCGTTCACGAAGACGTTTGCCATGGGATCGGCGGCCGTCCTCTCCGTACTCGTCGTGCCGCTGCTGATGGTGCTCTTCATCCGGGGGCGCGTGGCGCCGGAAGAGCGGAACCCCATCAATCGTTTCCTGATGTGGATCTATCACCCGGTCGTGCGAGTCGCCCTGCGGTTTCGGTGGGTGACGTTGCTGACCGCCGTGCTCGCGATGGCGAGCACGGTTCCCGTGTTCGTGGGCCTGGGCCGGGAGTTCATGCCGCCGCTCGACGAAGGCACGCTTCTCTACATGCCTACGACCCTGCCGGGAGCGTCCATTCAAACGGCGCAACAGATGCTGGCGGCACAGGACAAGCTCATTCTCAAAGTCCCGGAAGTCGCATCCGTCTTCGGCAAGGCGGGCCGAGCCCTGACGGCAACCGACCCCGCTCCGTTCGAGATGATCGAGACGGTCGTCAACCTGAAGCCGGAATCCGAGTGGAGGCCTGGCATGACCTCGGCCCGCATCGAAGCGGAGCTCGACCGGACGGTGCGCCTGCCCGGCGTGGTCAATGCGTGGACCATGCCGATCAAGGCGCGTGTGGACATGCTGTCAACCGGCATTCGCACACCGGTGGGCGTCAAGGTCTTCGGGCCGTCGGTCGATGTGATCACCCAGCTCGGAAGACAGATCGAAGGCGTGCTGGCGAAGGTGCCAGGCACGAGAAACGTTCTGGCCGAGCGCGTGACCAGCGGCTACTACGTCGACTTCGTCGTCAACCGCGGCGCCATTGCCCGATACGGCCTCACCGTTCGTGACGTCGAAATGGTCATCGAGTCCGCCATCGGAGGCGCAAAGGTGACGACGACGATTGAGGGCCGGGAGCGATACTCCGTCAGCATTCGATACCAACGCGCCTACCGCGCCGATCTCGCGGCGCTCCGGCGCACGTTGGTCGCCACGCCGGCTGGGGCACAGATTCCGATCGAGCAACTCGCCGACGTGGCGATCTCCACGGGCCCGACGGTCATTCGCACCGAACAGGGACAGCTCCTGGGCTACGTCTACGTCGACGTCGCCGGACGCGACCTCGGTGGTTACGTCGACGACGCGAAGGCGGCGGTGAGCGCGGCGGTGAAGCTGCCGGCTGGCTACTCGATCGAATGGAGCGGGCAGTACGAGTACATGCAGCGCGCCAAGGCGCGGCTACTCGTTGTCGTGCCAGCGACGTTGATGCTGGTGCTTGTCCTGCTCTACCTGAACACGCGCAGCGTCGCGCAGGTGTGCATCGTGCTGCTGGCGGTGCCGTTCTCGCTCGTGGGTGCGTTCTGGCTGATCTGGTGGCTGGGCTACAGCATGAGCGTGGCCGTCTGGGTGGGCGTGATCGCGCTGGCCGGCGTCGATGCGGAGACCGGTGTCGTGATGTTGCTGTATCTCGAGCAGGCCTACGAACGCTACAAGGCACGGGGTGGGATGCGGTCGATGGCCGACCTGCGAGCGGCCGTTGAAGAGGGTGCCGTGCGCCGCATCCGTCCGAAGATGATGACTGTTGCAGCCATTCTGATGGGGCTGCTCCCGATCATGTGGAGCCAGGGCGCCGGAGCGGACGTGATGAAACGCATCGCCGCCCCGATGGTCGGGGGAGTCGTGACGTCGTTTCTCCTGGAACTGCTCATCTATCCTGTGATCTTCACCATGTGGAAATGGCGATCCGAGGTGCGGCACGTGGCGGTGTGAAGAGAGCCGCAACCTGCCAAGCGTCCATCCCGCGCTCGCGCGATGATGGCGCGAGCGCTTCGCGCAACGGCTGGCAGGCTGAAATGGCCGAAGGGCCGTCAACCATGGAGACATGGAGGAGCCGGAAGAAAAGCACGGGCAGCGTCTCTCTGGCAGGTGAAGACGTCGTGACCTGGCGGCCCCGGCTTCGCCGGTCCTGCGCGACGGAGTGCCGCGTGGAAACGAGCGCCGCCCGGTCCTTCTTAGCCACTCATTTCCGCGCGGCACTCCGTCGTGCACGCCGCCGTCGGCGGCGCGCCAGGTCACTCTACGTACAACCAGTCCTCGAGTCATGCTCGTTTTGAGGAGTGGAGAAGTGCGTGCAAGTGCCGGCCGCCGGATCGATCTTCAGCCCTGCCAAGCGCCTCCACGCCCCCACGGTGAATCGCCTGCACTGTGACATCGCGCCGAGGCGGTCATTCGTACCGCAGCGCTCGTATCGGATCCACGCGGCTCGCGCGCCTCGCGGGAATCCACGCCGCTAGAAATGCCACGAGCGTGAGCACAAGCGGCACGCCGATGAAGACCGCTGGATCAGCGGCCCGCACGCCGAAGAGCAGCGTCGACAGAAAGCGTGTCAGTCCGAACGCGCCAGCCAGGCCGAGCGCAATACCGGCAGTGCCAGGCCCAGCCCCTGCACGACGACCATGCGTCGCACTTGCCCGGCATCGGCGCCGAGGGCCAACCGGATGCCGATTTCCTGCGTGCGCTGCTCGACGGAATACGCCAGCAATCCGTAGATGCCGATCGCGGCCAGCAGCAGCGCCGAGGCGCCGAATGCGGTCATCAACCACATGTTGAACTGCTGTCGCGATGTGGCGCGCGCGACGACTTCGCCCATGGACCGCACCTGCGCCACGGGCAGACCGGTGGCCTGTCGCAGGGCCGTCTGTGCCGGCAGACTCACCGTCGCCGGCGCCGTCTCGGTGCGGATGAACCATGCGAGCGGCGCGATGGTCGCATTGAGCGCCGTGACGGCGTCCGGCACCTGCGCCTGCGGCACGTACATCGTCGGTCTTGGATCATCCTGTAGTCCGCCGTCGCGTACGTCGTGGACGATGCCAATGACCTGGCGCTCGGACTCCGTCGAGAACTCGCGCATGACGCCGCGGCCAATCACGAGCCTTGCCGTCAACGGATCCGCATCCGGCCAGTATTGCTTGGCCATCGCCTCGTTGATCATCACGACCGGCTGACTCTGCAGCGTGTCGCGATCGGTGAACGACCGGCCTCGCGTGACCGGGATCTGGAACACATCGAAGTACCCGGGCGAGATCGTGATCCAACTGCCGCCGCCGTGGTACGGGCCCTGCTGGAGCGGCCGGCCCGCGATGATGAACGGCAGACCGAATCCTCCCTCGAGCGGCACGCAGCACCCGGCGCTGGCGGCGACGATGCCCGGCACGGCGCGCAGGCGTTCGGTGCCGGTGCGGACAAGCTGATCGACGCTGGCTGATGTCGAGAATTTCACATCACCAAGCGACGTCCGCATCGTCAGGACTTTCGCCGCGTCGAATCCCGGATCGACGGCACGCAGGGCGACGGCGGTCCGCACGAGGAGCGCGGAGCCAATCAGGAGAATCAACGCGAGCGCGGTCTCGATGACCACGAGCAGCGCGCGCGTCTTCTGCTGACGCATGCCGGTGCCGGACCGGCCGGCCGCTTCTTTCAGCACGGAGCCGAGATCGGCGCGCGACGCATGGAGTGCCGGCATAAGACCGAAGATGACGCCGGTGAGCGCAGAAACGCCGAGCGTGAACAGCAGGACGCGCCAGTCGATGCCGACACTCGCGCCGGCATCGCCGATGCGCGGCAGGCCGGCGGTGTTGATGGAGAGCAGCGCGCGGATGCCGAGCATCCCGACGCCAAGACCGAGAATCCCGCCGGCCGTCGAAAGGATCAGGCTCTCGGTGAGCAACTGCCGGATGATGTGTCCGCGGCTGGCGCCAACGGCCGCGCGGATCGCGATCTCCCGCTTTCGGCCCGCGGCACGGACCAGCAGCAAATTCGCGACGTTGGCGCAGGCGATCAGCAGGACGAACGCCACGGCGCCTGCGAGCACGAGCAGCGTGGACCGCACGCCTCGGACGACAGACTCGCGCAGCGACAGGATCGCGAAGGCCTCGTCGTTCTGCAGGGCTGTCGGGAACCGCTGTTTGTAGGCCGCCGTAGAGAGGCTCACGGCTGTCTGTGCCTGCTGCAACGAGAGACCTGGTGCCACACGGCCTGCCACCTGGAAGTAGTGGCCTTGGTCGCTGGTGTTGGGATCGAGCTGGAAGGGAATCCAGACGTCCGGCATCCGATCAAGTTCCGCAAGGGCTGGGGGTGCCTCGGCCACGCCAATCACCGTGTACGGCGTGCTGTTCAGCGACATCGTCTGACCAATCACGTCCGCGCGCCCGGAGAACCGGCGCGTCCACGTGGTCCGGCTCAGGACGACGACGTGGTCTCCGCCGGGACGGTCTTCCTGCTCGTTGAACGCGCGGCCCTGGAGGAGGGTGACGCCGAAAAGAGGGAAGTAGCCGGTCGACACCTGGCCGGCCTGCAACTGCTCGGGCACTTCACCTCCGGTGAAGGTGATGACGTTCGTCCGGAAGGCGGCGACGTCGCGGACGGCGTCGGTCTGACTCCGCCAATGCTGAAACTTCGCCGGTGATCCGCTTTCGTTTTCACCCTCCGGCGAGCGCGTTCCGAACAGCACGATGCTGTCGGGATTCGGAAACGCGAGCGGCTTCAGCAGCACCGCGTTGACGATGGAGAAGATCGCCGTGTTCGCGCCAATGCCGAGGGTGAGCGCTGCCACGGCCGAGAAGGTGAATCCGGGCCGCTGCCGGAACATGCGAAGCGCGTGTCGAATCATGGGACTCCCCGACAGACCTTACGCGGGCGCGGGCCCGAGGTGGACAGCGATTGGACGTCCGGACGTGGGTAACGGTTGGTCTGCGCGCGCGGCAAGGATCGTCAAGGCTGTGCTCGTCGAGCACAGGGCTGCACGCCGGGCGGGTTGGCGCCGCCCGGCTGCGCTGCCTATTTCATCAGCTCGGCCAACTTCGCCTGCACCGCCGCGCCCCAGATGTCATAGCCCAGGGCCAGAGGGTGCAGGTTGTCTGTCCGGAACGCGTTCGGCAGGAACACGCCGCGTTCATCGAGAAACTTCGCGCCGATATCGAAATAGAAGACGTGCCGTTGATCGTCCAACCTGGCGATGGTCCGGTTGATGTCGGCGATCTTGTCGCGGACGGGATCCCCGGGCACGCTGCGCGGAAAGATCGCCAGCAGCAGAATCTTGGCGTCCGGGAAATCCCGTCGCATTTCCAGCACCACGGCGCCGATGCCCTCCGCAATTTCAGGCCCGGTGTTGGGACCGGTGTTGTTGGTGCCAATCATCACCATGATGGCCTTGGGCTGAAAGCCCTGGCCCTCGCCGTTCTTGAGTCCCCAGAGCACGCCTTGCGTCGTGTCGCCGCTGATCGCGAAGTTGGCGGTCTTGATTCCGCCGAAGTACTTCTCGAACATCTGCCTGTTCTCGTCGTTCTGCGCCCAGAAGTCCGTAATCGAGTCGCCGTGGAGCAGGAGGTCGATGTTTCCCTGCCTGGCCGTCTCGACGAAGCCCAGGTGCCTCGGTCCCTGACGTTGCACGGTCTGCGTGTACGTCGCGGCCGTGTTCAGCCGCGGCGGCTGCAGCATGATGATCGAGGAGTACGTCGTCAGGACCGGCTTGGCCGGGGACGTGTCGTTCTGAATGAAATTCGTCAACGCCGCGTTGATCTGCGCCAGTTCCGCGGGGCTGGGACGCAGCATCGCCACTTCCGGCGGCACCGGTGCGGACGGGCCGATGACGACCGGCGCAAAGCCACCGCGTCCGGTCTGACCCGTAATGGCTCCTGGCTGGACTGGAGCGGGGCCCACTCCTGGCGGCGCGACTGGTGGCGGCACTGCCTGGGCTGTCGCAGTCGCCGAGAATGCCGCTGCTAGAACGGCCACGATCAGGAACGTGCGACCGGTTTGTTTTGCGCTCATGGTCTCCTGCCTTGTGTGTGGGACGGGCGGGAGTCTAGCACGCACCCCGCTGCCTTCAAGCTCCATTCCTTTGCCTCGCACCATGCCTCTGGGGCGTGACCTCTCGCGGGACGGAGGGAAGATGAAGATAATGATCGCGTCCGTGGAAGGGGACTGGCGTGACGGATCTCGGCGATCTCCATCGTTTCGTGGCGGCGCAAACGCCTCACTTCGCCCAGGCCCTGACGGAAATCCGGGCCGGCCACAAGCGGTCGCACTGGATGTGGTTCATCTTCCCGCAGTTCGCGGGGCTGGGATTGAGCGCGATGTCGGTGCGATATTCGATCGCGAGCCTCGACGAAGCGCGGGCCTACCTGAGTCATCCGCTCCTCGGCCCCCGCCTGATCGAATGCTGTGAAGCCGCGCTCGCCGCCCCGGACCGCTCGGCCCGCGAGATCTTCGGAGCACCGGACGACACGAAGCTGCGGTCGTGCGCTACGCTGTTTGCCGAGGTCTCGCCACCCGGATCGGTCTTCGAGCGCGTGCTCGATCGCTACTTCTCCGGTGAGCGCGATCAGCGAACGCTCGACTTGATCGGGCATTAGAACCCGGAACCAGAACCCAGAACCCCAGAACCCAGAACCCGGAACCTGTACTATCTTTCCACCCGACCGTGTCCACCTACACCGCCAAAGACATCACCGTTCTCGAAGGCCTCGACCCCGTCCGTCGTCGTCCGGGCATGTACATCGGGGGCGTTGGTGCCACCGGTCTCCATCATCTGGTCTGGGAGATCCTGGACAACGCCGTCGACGAGGCCATGAATGGCCACGCGTCGAACATCGCCGTCATGCTCCACAAGGACGGCGCGTCGATGACGATCCAGGATGACGGTCGCGGCATTCCCGTCGACAAGCACCCGCACACGAAGACCAGCGCGCTGGAGGTCATCTTCACGACGCTGCACGCGGGTGGCAAGTTCGAGGGACAGAACTACAAGACCGCGGGTGGCCTGCACGGCGTCGGGGCGTCGGTCGTCAACGCGCTGTCACGCGAACTGGTCGCCACCGTGCGACGCGATGGTGCGACATGGGAGCAGCGGTTCAAGCAGGGCATACCCCAGGGAGCGATCAAGAAGATCGGCCCGGCGCGGGGCACCGGAACGACGGTGTTCTTTCGGCCCGATCCGACGATCTTTCCCAAGACGCACTTCGACGCGGCAACCATCCGGGAGCGGCTGGAGGTGGCGAGCTACCTGCACAAGGGGCTCAAGATCGTGTTCGAGAACGAGGCCGCCGAAGGCGGCCATCCAGAGCGGGAGACGTTCCAGCACGAAGAGGGCATCGGCGACTACCTGAAGAAGATCCTCGCCGAGCGTCACGCGAACCCGGTGCACGAGCAGCCGTTCGCGCTCACGCGTGAGCACGAAGAGACCGGCCTGCGGCTCGACGTCGTGCTGCGATGGACGGAATCCACCGAGGAGCATGTCCGGAGCTACGTCAACGGCATTCCGACCGGCTCGGGCGGCACGCACGAAAACGGCCTTCGCAGCGGCATCGGCAAGGCCATTCGCAACTACATCGACACGCACAGTCTGGCTCCGAAAGGCGTCACGCTCACCGCGGACGACATCCGCGAGGGCATGATCGGCGTGCTCAGCATCTTCATCCAGGAGCCGCAGTTCCAGGGGCAGACGAAAGATCGACTCAACAACCCTGAAGTCACGACGACGATCGATTCGATGATCCGGCCGGCGCTCGAGCATTGGCTGAATCAGAACGCGACGATGGCGAACGCGATCATCGCGCGGATCATCCTGGCAGCGCGCGCGCGCGAGGCCAGCCGCGCGGCCCAGGCCGAGGTCACGCGCAAGAGCGCGGGGTCATCGCGGTTGACGCTGCCCGGAAAGCTCAGCGACTGCACCAATCCCGGCCGCGAAGAGAGCGAAATCTTCATCGTCGAGGGTGACTCGGCAGGCGGGTCGGCCAAGCAGGGCCGCGATCGCGCGCGGCAGGCGATTCTGCCGCTACGGGGCAAGGTGCTGAACGCGGAGAGCGCGACGCTCGCGAAGGTGCTCGAGAACAAAGAGCTCGCGGATCTCGTGACCGCGCTCGGCTGCGGCATCGGTAAGGGATTCGACATCACGCGCCTCCGCTATGGCCGCGTCATCATCCTGGCTGATGCGGACTCCGACGGGCACCACATCGCGACGCTGCTGCTGACGTTCATGTATCGGCACATGCCTGGTCTGATGACGGCCGGTCGCGTATATCTGGCCCAGCCGCCGCTCTACCGCATCGACGCCGGCAAGGAAACGTTCTGGGCCACCGACGACCACCACAAGGCCGAGATCCTCAAGCGCATTGGCGCGAAGGCGAAGACGGACATCACCCGCTTCAAGGGCCTCGGCGAGATGATGCCTAAGGTATTGTGGGAAACGACGCTCAATCCGCGCACCAGGCGGCTGCTCAAGGTCGGGATTGATGATCAGATCGTCACCGACCGCATCATCAACGAATTGATGGGCAAGGATCCGTCGGCGCGGTTCCGCTTCATCATGGAGCGCGCGGAAGAGGCGGAAGAGCTGGACGTATAGTCCGGCCCGAATTCGAGCACTGGCTGGACGGAGTTCTACATTGATCGCTGGATTGCCGCGGCTGACATATCTGGGAGGTCCAACGCTCCTCATCGAGTGGGGTGGTCTGCGACTCCTCACCGATCCCACTTTCGATCCGGCTGGCACCGACTACCCGACGCCCGTGTCGACGCTGCGCAAAAGCGAGGGGCCGGCGGTGTCTCCCGTTGCGCTGGGGCCCGTCGACGTCGTCCTCTTGAGTCACGACCATCATTTCGACAACCTGGACCACGCCGGTCGCGCGCTGCTTGGGGACGCGGGCCTGGTGTTGACCACGAGCGATGGAGCCGAGCGGCTTGGCGACCGCGCGCGTGGGCTGTCGGTCGGGCAGGAATACGCACTGGACGCTCCGTCCGGCGCGCGGCTGCGCGTCAGCGCGACGCCAGCGCGGCACGGCCCGGAGGGCGGAGACCGTGGTCCCGTCATTGGTTTTCTGCTCGAGTGGGAGAACAAAGCCGCGGAGGGCGCGGTGTGGGTGACGGGCGATACCGTCTGGTATCCCGCGCTCGAGGCTGTCCGGGCGGAGACGACCATTTGCGGGGTCGTCGCGTTCCTCGGTGCGGCCAAGGTCGCCGTTGCCGGGCCGTCACCGCTGACGTTGACCGCCGAGGACGGCGTCCAGCTTGCCCGCCATTTCCGCGACGCGACCATCGTTCCGGTGCACTACGAAGATTGGGCACACTTCAGTGAGGGCCGCGAGGCCATCGTCGCTGCCTTCACGGCAGCCGGGCTCGCGGAGCGCCTGCAGTGGCTCGAGCGCGGCAAGCCGACTCCGTTGCGTTAAGGCACGGTTGCCGACGCGGCGATCGGCCCCCGCGGGGTGTCGAGTCGGGGATAAGGCAGATAAGCTTCGGCAAGACCGTGAAGGCCCAGCGAAGGTAGGGGGGAGGGGCCCGGCGACGAGGCCTGACAGGGTCTCTGGAAGGGGCCGGGCGGGGGGCTCCCATGAGCCCCAGGACTCCTGCTATACTGGTCCCAGTCGTTTCTTCGCCTCTAAGCTGAGCCTCAAGACATCGAATTGCCCGCACGTGCGGGTGCTCCGATGGGCCCACCTTTCGGCCCTAGGAGTCTCATGCCCCGTTCTACACGGTTTCCAGCGGCCTCCCGTCCGCGCGCGGCGTCGGTCGCGGCATCGCCGGCGGCTGCTCCAGAGCCAGCGCGGCGCATGACCGGACGAATCATCAAGGTCGTCAGAAGCCGGGCCTGCGGATTCATTCGAACGTCCGACGGACAGGACGTGTTCTTCCACGTCAGCGATCTCGGCTCGATTACCCTCGATGAGCTCGACGAGCGCCTGGTCGTGCAGTTCGAGCTGGTCGCGGATGCGATTAGCGGTCCCCGCGCGACGCAAGTGCAGGTCGTGCGTCCCACATCATCAGCCGCTCCCGCGCGGCGTCCACGCGCGCCACGCGCGTCGACGTCTGCCGCGTTGCGGCCGGCGCGCTGAATCTTCGCGCGCACCCACATCACTTCACTTCAAACACTTCAACGCTCATCAATCACGTCAGTTCAGTTCAGGAGTTTCACATGTCAGCAGTCAACGGTACGATCAAGCGTCTCGTGCACGACAAGGGTTTTGGATTCGTTGCCGACGAGGGGGGCCGTGAGTACTTCTTTCACCAGTCCGCCTGCGCGTCGTTCAGCTCCCTTCGTGAAGGACAGGCCGTCACGTTCGTGACCGGTCAGGGTCCCAAGGGCCCGCGCGCGGAAGACGTCAGGGAAGCCTGATTTCGCCGCTCGTCTCGGCTCCCTGAGACGAATCCACTGCAACCTGGCTCGCCGGCGTGCGTCTCACGCGCGTCGGCCTGCCAGGGTGATGCAGCGAGTCCGGTGCGTCTCCAGACGGACGCTTCAGACTCCTACGGCTGCTTCGGAGCTGCACCATGCGACGATCCACCACCCGGGTTGTTCTCATCGTCGGGGCCGTAGTCTCACTCGCTTTGATGTATCGGGCCGGCCATCGCAATCCCTCCGTGCTGTTGATGGCGATGTTCGCGATCTGGGTCGCTGCGCCGTTCGCGGCCATGGGCTTCGCGGGCAGGGCTGTGCGGCGATGGCCGTCGCAAAGCCAGACGTGGGTCGATCGGGCGACGCTGGCCGTGGTTCTCGGCTCCGTCGGCACGTACGTCGTCGACGCGGCGACGCCGATCTCGCCGAAAGCGGCGTTCATCTACCTGGTGGTGCCGCTGGTCTCCTGGATCGTGCTCGCGATCGTGGGGGCGGTCGCCCTGTCGAAATCCCGCCGCTGAGTCCGGTCGCGCCTACGCCCCCAGCTTGGCTCTGGCGATTGGCCGCGCGAACGCGTTGTTGACCGCATGTGACGAGGAGCCGAGAACGCGCTGATAGTAGTCACGTGCCTCGTCGGCGTGGCCCAGCGCCTCATGGCTCTGCGCCAGCAGCAACAGAATGAACGGATCCTTCTGATCGGCCTGTTCGAGCGCCTTCTGAGCCGCCGCGTAGTTGCCGAGATAGAAATCCACGTAACCGAGCAGGTACTGATACTGAATCTTCTGGTCGTCGTTCCCGCCCTTGTCGAGGAGCCGCTTGACGATGGCCTGCTGCCGGTGTGATTCGTCTGGATGGCCGCGTCTCGCCGCGATGCGCGCGAGTGCGTGAGCCAGGCGCATGTCGGCCAGATCGACCCGCCATGCCGCGCGTTCAGACTCACGTCCGGCGATCTCCTGTCCCTTGCGGTACCACGCCTCGGCCTGATTGAGGTCGCCGTATTCCAGGTACACGCGCCCGAGTTCGTACGCCACGTCGGATGCGGCGCCGAAGTTGCCGTCGGCGACCTGTCGATCGAACACCTGCTGAAACGTCGAGGATGCGTGCGCGATGTCACCGGCAAACGTCCATGCGATGCCGAGCATTCTGGTCGCCTGGTCGCGCTCTCCCGCCGAGGCCAGCTCAATGGCCTTCCCAAAGTGCTCGCGCGCGTCCTCGTAGTGGCCCGCCAGATCCAGGGCGCGGCCGATGCCATAGTGCGCCTTGTAGGAGTTCGGCTCCCGCTGCAACACTTCCCGGAAGATCGCGATGGCGGCATCATGTTGACCCGCCAGGTCCAGGGTGCTCGCCTGGTTGATCAACGTGTCCACCGGTGGCGGAGGCGGCGAAGTTCGACATCCGGCCAGGCACGCGGTGACGAGGATCGACAGGTGGATCGGCCAGGCACGCATGCGCCATTATGGCCGCTGACCTCTTCGGATTGGAGTTCCCTGTGACACCGAGTCCTTCGTCGTCTGACAAGGCCGCGCTCGAGCGCGAACGCGTTCGCGCGTACTTCGCGGCGCAGCCGCCGAACCCGCGCCGCGCGCTCAAGACGCTGCGCGCTGCGATCCGCGCCGCCGCGCCGCGCGCGACCGACGCCTTCAGCTACAGCATCCTCGCGGTCAGGCTCGACGGACGCATTCTTGTCTGGTACGCCGGGTGGAAGCAGCATTGCAGCCTCTACCCGATGACTGGAGCCATCAGACGCGCGTTCGCGAAAGATCTGAAGGGGTACGAACTGTCGAAAGGCACGGTCCGATTTCGGCTGGACGAGCCGATTCCCGTGGCCCTCGTGAAGCGTCTCGTGAAAGCGCGGATCGCCGAGAGCCAACAGTGACCGTTCCCGACGGCCACGTTGAACGACCTCACGCCTTTGGCGCGGGCGCCACCTTGGTCAGCGCGTCCTTCCCGAGCACCGTGGTCCACTCACGGACCTTCCAGCCCGTGGCGACGCCGTTGAGCACGTACGGGTCGGCCTTGGCGAAGTCCTCGACCACCTCGCGATTCTCCGCCTTGAACACGAGGACGCCCAGCGGCTCTCCCTGGTCCGTGCAGGCGCCAGCAAGGAACAGATCCCCGCGATCGGCTGCCGCCTGCGCGAGCGCGAAGTGCGCGGGGCGATAGGCGGTCCGGCGTTCCATGTAGTCGGCGACGTAGTCGTAGATCAAGAGAAAGTGCTTCATGCCTGCCATCATGTCGCATCGTGATGGCGTCGCGCCAACGGCACCATGTCCGACGCCCTGGCCGACCCGGCCCGGTGCTAGCATTGCCGGCCATGCCGGACATTCACGTCCCGGAACTCGACGATCACGATGAGCCCGAGCCGGCGGCGGTCGCTCCATCGCGTCGGCCCAGAGGGCGGTCTCTTCCGAAGATCGTCCTCGAAGTCGTCCTGATCAGTCTCGGCGTGTTTCTCGGCCTGGCGGGTGAGCAGTGGCGGCAAGCATCGGAGCACCGCGAGCTGGCGCAAGAGGCGCTGCGCCGCTTCCGGACGGAATTCCAGACCAATCAGAAGGCCGTAGACGGCGTGGTTGAGAAACACCGCCAGCGCTTCGAGGCGCTCTCGAGGTATCTGCGGTCGCACAACGCTCAATTGGCCGCGCGTATGAAGGACCCGAGCCTGCCGATACCTGATGAAGGCGCGCTGGCGGACCTGTCCACCGATCCGGCGTTCTTCGAGTACTCCGCCTGGGACGTCGCGCTCGCCACGCAGTCTCTGGCGTACATCGATCAGGACCTGGCCGTGGCGATCGCCCACGTCTACCGCGTGCAACGGCAGATTGACGAGGCGACGACGGGCATCACGCACGCGATGTACGCCTATCCCGGGGACGTCCTGTTCCTGAGGGGTTTGAGCAACTACTACGGCGACTGCGCGCTGCTCGAACCGCGGCTGCAGAAGATCTACGAAGAGATGATTCCGCGTCTGGATCGCGCCGTCGGCGACGCCGGCGCAGCGAAATAGGTGGGCGTGATGCGAGTTTCACGGCGCCTCCGGAGCAATTCCGCGACCGTGCTCCGTCCAGTCGTAAACGCATGACGGCCATGAACGAGAGCCTTCGCCCCGAATTGTTGACCCTACGGGCCAACGACGAATCCGTCCGCCGCGAGCTGGCTGCCGACGGTTCACTGTTCGACGGGTATCATCCGCGCATGGAAGCCGTTCATCGCGCGAATGCCGCGCGGCTACGAGTGATCATGGACACGCACGGGTGGCCCGGAAGGGCGCTCGTGGGAGACGATGGCGCGGAGGCGGCGTGGCGGATCGCGCAGCACGCGATTGGTGAGCCGGCATTCATGCGGGCGTGTCGTGACCGGCTCGACGAAGCAAGTTTCCGTGGCGATGCCGAACGGCAGCACTTTGCCTTTCTGGACGATCGCATCCGCGCGTTCGAGGGACGTCCGCAACGATACGGCACGCAGCTGCGAGGCGGGCCGAACGGGCTCGAGCCCCATCCGCTCGAGGACGAATCCCGCGTCGAGGAACGGCGCGTACAGGTGGGACTGCCCGCGCTCAGCGAAGTCCTGAGGAAGGCGCGTGCGGCCCCGCCGCCGTCATCTCGCAATCAGGCGGTCACCGACCAGGCCGAGCTCGCGTGGCGCCGCGCGGTCGGTTGGACCGCGTAGCCGATCGATGCCCGCGTCCCGCTTTCTCACCGCACGCTGGGAACACCTCGTCCTGTTCAACTACATCGTCGATCCGGCATGTCTCCGGCCGTTGGTGCCCGCCGGGACCGAATTGGATGATTGGCACGGCCGGTACTACGTCAGTCTCGTCGGGTTTCAGTTTCGCAACACCCGCGTGCTCGGCGTGCCGCTGCCGGGCCATCGCCACTTCGAAGAGGTGAACCTGCGGTTCTACGTGCGGCGCGACGCGGCAGATGGACGCCGACGCGCGGTCGTGTTCATCCGCGAGCTGGTGCCTCGCCGCGCTATTGCCGCAGTCGCCTACGCGATCTACAACGAGCCGTATCTCGCTGTGCCGATGTCTCATCAGGTGGATGTGAATCCAACCACCGGCGGAGCCGTGCGGTATGGCTGGAGATTCCGCGGCACGGACTACGCGATGGATGCGGTGGTCGAAGGCCGTCCGGCGTATCTCGATCCGTCCTCCGAAGGCGCGTTCATCACGGAACACTACTGGGGCTACACGCGCCAGCGCGATGGGGGCACACTCGAGTACGAGGTTGAACATCCACCTTGGCTGGTGTGGACGCCCACGGCGGCCACATTCACCGGTCGGGCCCTCGAGTTGTACGGCGCGACGTTTGGTCCCGTTCTCATGAACCCGCCAGCATCCGCGTTCGTCGCGCTGGGGTCCCCTGTCGTGGTCCGCCGCGGCCGTCGTCTTGCCAGCCCGTGATCGATCCAGAATGACTCCGAGATGGCCCGTTTCGATTTGATTGCCTTCGACGCCGACGACACCCTCTGGGAGAACGAGCACCTGTTCATCGAGGCCCAGGGCAAGTTCAAGGCCTTACTGTCGAAGTTCCATCCGCCCGAGTGGATTGCGGCGCGGCTGTACGAAACCGAGATGCGGAACATGCAGCATTTCGGCTACGGCATCAAGGCTTTTGCGCTGTCGATGATCGAGACCGCCCTCGATCTCACCGAGGATCGCGTGTCCGGCGCGGAGGTGCGCGCGATGATCGACGCCGCAAAAGCCATGCTGGCCGCCGATGTGACGCTGCTCGAGCACACGGCTCCGATCATCGAGTCCCTCGCGAGCCGGTATCCGCTGATGGTCATCACGAAGGGGGACCTGCGCGATCAACACGTGAAAATGACGCGATCGGGGCTCGGCACGCATTTCGTCCACGTCGAGGTCGTCAGCGAGAAGAGCGCGGGCGTGTACGAAGCGATCCTCCAACGCCATCGCGTCTCGCCGGACCGCTTTCTGATGATCGGCAACTCGCTGCGGTCGGACGTGCTGCCCGTGCTGGCCCTCGGTGGGAACGCCGTCTACGTGCCGCACTCACTCACGTGGGCGCACGAGGCCGCCGAGGCGCCGCGCGCCGACGTGCCGGGATACTTCGAGATACCCGATCTCGCAGCGCTGCCTGCGTTAATCGATCGCCTGGAGGCCGTCCAGGGCTGAGGGCCGCTTACGCGCGATCGCGTGGTATCGTGCCCGGAGAGTGCGAGCCCCCGTCATCATCACCTCAGGTCTTGTCGTGCTGGCCGTCGCGGCCGGTGCATGGTTCATTCTGAAACCCGCGCCCGTGGCACCGGCGCCGGCCGCTCCAACGCGACCCGTCGAGGCGTCCGCGCCCCAGCCCGTTGTGGTGCCGCCGCCCGAGCCCGTGCCCGAGGCCTCGTCGACAACCGCGCGGCGCGCGGCCCCGAAACCCGTCGCCCCTGCCCCCGTCACCACCGAGCCGGTCGAGGCCGCGCCCACGACGGGCACCTTGCGTGTTGAAGCCGATGTGCCGGATGCGACGGTGCTTCTGGATCGCGTCGGCGTCGGCACCGCGCCCCTGACCATTCCAAACGTCGCACCCGGACCCCACCGGCTCAACGTCTCGGCCACTGGATACGACGGGTATTCCGACACCATCGAGGTCGTCCCAGGCCCGCGCACGATCTCCGTCGCCTTCAAGGACGTGAAGCTCGACGCGAAGCTGGATGTTGTCCACAAACATGGCGTCGGCTCCTGCCGCGGCGTGCTGAGCGCCACGCCGGCGGGGTTGCACTACGAGGCGGCCGACGGCAAGGACAGCTTCTCCGTACCACTCACGGACTTCGCGGCGTTCGACGTCGATTACCTCGCCAAGAACCTCAGGCTGAGGACGAAGCAGGGCCGCACGTATAACTTCGGTGACCCCGGCGGCAACGCCGATCATCTGTTCGTGTTTCATCGCGACGTCGACAAGGCTCAGAAGCGGATCGTCAGCGGACGCTAGCCAACTCATGGCCTCGAACCCAACCATTCGCACATCCATCGCGCCGCTGCTGTCTGTGCGCGGAGGCGCAAAGGCCGTTGAATTCTACAAAGCGGCCTTCGGCGCGGTGGAGAAGTTCCGCGTCGAGGCTCCAGACGGCAGCGTGGTCGCCACGCTGGCGGTGGACGACGGCGAGTTCTGGGTCAGCGACGAGTCGCCGGCGCACGGGAACTTCAGCCCGCCCTCGCTCGGCGGAGGCACGGTCCGCATGATTCTCACCGTCGCTGGCCCCGACGCGCTGTTCGCGAGAGCGGTCGCTGCCGGCGCCACCGTCGTGACGCCCATGAAGGACGAGTACGGCTGGCACCTGGGCCGCGTCGTCGATCCGTTCGGTCACCATTGGGAGATCGGACACCCTCTCCGCGGGTGACCTCGTGAAACGCGTTCTCGTGGCCCTGCTCTGGGGCGTGATCGGGTACCTTGTCGGCGCGTTCGGCGGCGGATATCTCGTCAGCGTCCTCACATCCAATACGCACGACGCGTCGGTCGAAGCCGGGATGACGGGGGCGTTCGTCACCGGTCCGCTCCTGGGCCTGGTTGCGCTCATCGTTGGATTCGTGGCATTCGGGCGAACTAGGTCGAAAGCATGACCAGCCTCGTCTCACCCCAATTTCCGCGCGCCTCTGCCTACGACCCGGACTGGATTCTCGCCACGGTCAGCGGCGGCGCCAATTCACTGTGGCTCACCGAATGGTTGACGTCGGCCATGGATCTGCGGCCGGGGATGCGAGTGCTCGACCTTGGGTGCGGTCGCGGCGCATCGTCCGTGTTCCTGCATCGCGAGTTCGGCGTGGACGTCTGGGCGACGGACCTTTGGTTCGATGCCGACGATCGCGCCCGGCGCATCCGCGATGCGGGCGCTGACCCGGGTGTGACGGTCGTCGCCGCGGATGCCCGATCGCTGCCGTTCACTCCGGGCTTCTTCGACGCCATCGTCAGCATCGACTCCTTCTTCTACTACGGCACCGACGATCTCTACCTGAACTACCTGGCGCGGTATCTCAAGCCCGGCGGCGTCCTGGGAATTGCCGGCGCCGCCGTCATGCGCGAGGTCACCGACGGCCTGCCTGATCACCTGCGCGCCTGGTGGACGCAGGACCTGTGGTGCCTGCATTCGGCGGAATGGTGGCAGCGCCACTGGCAGAAGACCGGCCTGGTGGATGTGCTCGTCGCTGACAGCATGCCCGAAGGCTGGCAGCGGTGGCTCGACTGGCATCGTCTCGTTGCGCCGGACAACGCGGTCGAGATCGCCGCGCTCGAAGCCGATCGAGGATGCTACCTCGGCTACGCACGCGTGGTCGGACGTCGGACGGAGATCGACCCGGCTGAGGTCGTCACGGCGATCAGTCCGGACTACACGCCGGCGCGTCTCCTTCGTGAGGCGCAGACCGACGAACAGGCGCTACGCACACTGGCTGAGCGCATGGTGCAGGCGGAGATTGACGACGACGTCGACACGCTCCTGGCCTCGATGGCAGACGATGTAGTCCTCATGCCGCCGGTGCTGCCGATGGTTGAAGGCAAACCGGCATGCGCGGAGATGATTCGTGAGGTCATGCGTCGGAACGCCGAGGAGATCGAGCGCCGGTCACTCGTCTACACGACGCTCGAGTTGACGGTTACGGGCACGGTCGCCATCGACCGTGGCGTCTATCAGCACGACTTCGTGATCAAGGAAACCGGCCTGTCTTACGAAGAGCGCGGACAATATCTGCGTGTCTTTCGTCGGGCGCCCGGGGGAACGTGGCAGGCGCATCGCCTGATCTGGAACACGCTGCCGCGGGACGACGAGGAACAATGAGCGCGGACGCCCGCGACATCACTATGGGTGGCCATGCTGGTGTGCGGACTCTGCGGCGCGTGGATCACCTGGGCGGTATCGCCCGGAAGGATCGTGCGATGAGACAGCGTGGCGTGTCTGGGTTCTACGAGCGCTGCGTCTTTCCGTGGATCAATGACACATTCGCTGTCAGACCGGAGTTCGAGACGCTCCGCGAGGAGGCGCTGGCCCCAGCGAGAGGACTCGTCGTCGAGATTGGTTTCGGCAGCGGCGCCAGCCTCGGGCACTATCCGTCCGGCGTGACCCGCGTGATTGGTGTAGAGCCCAACGAGGGCATGCTGGTCCGGGCGCGGCCGCGCATCGCCGCCTTCCGAGCGCCGGTGAGCACGGTGCTTGCCGTGGCCGAGCATCTACCTCTAGCGGATGGCAGCGCCGATACGGTGGCCAGCGTCCTGACCTTGTGCAGCGTCACGAACACGTCCGCGGTGTTGGCCGAAGTGCGCCGCGTCCTCAGGCCGGACGGCCAACTGCTGTTCGCTGAACATGGCCTGGCCGACGATCCCGATGTGGCGCGCTGGCAGCGTCGACTCAACCCGCTTCAGAAGATCCTCGCGTGTGGGTGCCATCTCGATCGACCCGTGGCGGCCACGATTGTCCGCGCAGGCTTTTCGCTCGATCCCGTCCGAAGTTTCCAGGTGCCCGGGACCCCTCGGACCCACGGCTGGCTGACCGTGGGTCGAGCGGTCAAGGCCTGAGGCCACGACCTCTTGACGACATAATGGAGAGCCACCATGCGAACCGTTGAGCGGATGAAACAACTGTCGAGCGGCGTGACCCAGGTCGCCATGGCCGTCAGCGTGGTGAGTGGTGCCACATCGGCGTATGCGCCGTTCCAGGCAGCTCCGGCGATAGCCGCCAGCGCCGATCTCGGTGGCAGGCACTTTGATTTCAATGGCACCGGCGAGTGCCGGGCGACGCCCAGTGCCTCGATTTACGGTGTGTCCGCCGCCATGTGGCATGTCAGTTTCTCGTCGGGATCTCAGCCGCTGTCGCGCGTCAACGCGACGGTGTGGCAACCGACGAAGGGCGGACCGGCGCCGTTCACGCCGCCGAAAGACAACGGTTGATCGGGAGAGGTGCGTGAAGAGTCTCGTTGCAGGACTGCTGTCCGTTCTCGCTGTCGCTGGAGTGGCGGCGCAATTCAAGGCCGATCCGCCGATACGCTGTTCGTCCTGTGACGGCTGGAATGCACCGCGCGAGCCGTTCAGGGTCTTCGGCAACACGTACTACGTCGGGGTTGCCGGTCTGAGCACCGTGCTCGTCACATCGGACGCCGGGCACGTCCTGCTGGATGCCGGGTTACCGCAATCGGCGCCCGCAATCGACGCGCACATTCGCGCGCTGGGTTTCAGAACACAGGACGTCAAACTCATCGTCAATTCCCACGCGCACTTCGATCACGGCGGGGGCATTGCGGCCATGCAGCGCGCGAGTGGAGCGGAGGTCGCGGCCAGCCCGTCGGGCGCGCGCGCGCTCGAGGCGGGCGAGCCGACTCCGGATGATCCGCAGTATGCGTTCGGCCGCGCGGTGAATGGATTTCCGAGAGTCAGTCATGTGCGCGTCGTGAAGGACGGCGAGGTGCTGCGTGTCGGACCGATCGCGCTGACCGCGCACCTGACGCCCGGTCACACGCCAGGCAGCACCACGTGGACGTGGAAGTCGTGCGAAGGCACGCGGTGTCTGGACGTCGTCTACGCCGACAGCCTGAACTCGGTGTCGGCGCCGGGCTTCCGATTCAACGGAGATGCGTCGCATCCCAGGCTCGTCGACGCCTTCCGCAAGAGTATTGCGACTGTGGCGGACCTGCCGTGCGACGTGCTGCTCTCCGTCCATCCGGAGTTCTCGGGCATGGACCGCAAGCTTCAGGCTCGCGCCGCGGGCGGGGCGGCCAACCCGTTCATCGATGCGCAGGCGTGTCGCGTTTACGCAGCCAGTGCGTTGCGATCGCTCGATCGACGCGTGGCGGAGGAGCGATGACTGTTGGTGTCCCGTCGATGAGCGGCGACGAAACGCTCGGCCGGCTCGAGCGCGAATGCATCGAGTACCTGACGTCTCTCGAGGGTGACGTCGCCCACGATCTGGATCACATCCAGCGCGTGGTGGCGAACGCGAAGGCGCTGGCCCGTGCCGAGCAGGCGGACGAGCGGGTCGTGATTCCGGCCGCGTGGCTGCACGATTGCGTCGCGGTGCCGAAGAACAGTCCTGATCGGCCGCGAGCATCAGCGCTCGCGGCGGAAGAGGCGACGCGCCTTCTCTCGAGCTGGGGCTATGACGATCTGCCATTCGGTGAGATCGCCCACGCCATCGAGGCCCATAGCTTCAGCGCCGGCATCGCGCCGGAATCGCTCGAAGCGCGTGTGCTGCAGGATGCGGATCGGCTCGATGCGCTTGGCGCCATTGGTCTGGCGAGGTGCCTCATGCTCGGTGGAGAGCTGGGCCGGCCGCTGTACATTTCCTCGGATCCATTCTGCGAACGGCGCGAACCGGACGATCTGGCCGCGACCGTCGATCACTTCTACACGAAGCTGCTGCATTTGTCCGACCTGTTCCAAACGACGGCGGGCCGCGCGGAGGCGGACCGCCGCACGGCGGTGCTTCGTCGGTTTCTCGACGAACTTTCCCACGAACTCGCCTGGGCCGACCGGGGCTGATCGTGCGGGACCGGGCGTCGCACGGCAGCAACGCGTCCCTGCTTCGTCTCTTCTCCGTTGACTACGCGACGGCTCGCGAACGATTTCGACAAGCCGCCGCCCTGGCCGGCTGGTCCCTCGTGTCTCACGAAACGGGTGAAACGGCGCCGGGAGGGACCCCCCTCACGGTCGACGTCGCGGAATCCGAGCCGGCGGGCGCGGATCGTCCAACACTGATCCTCTCGAGCGGCCTCCACGGCGTCGAGGGCCACTTCGGATCGGCCGTACAGCTCGCGGCGCTTGGGAAGCTCGTGACCGATCGCACCTGGGGCCGGAATCTGCGTTGCGTCTTCGTCCATGCGCTGAATCCATACGGCTTCGCGTGGTCCCGGCGCTGCGATGCGCGGAACGTCGACCTGAACCGGGCGTTTCGCTGGTCCGGGATGGCGGAGTCCCCGCCAGACGACGCCTATCGGCGCATTGACGGACTGCTGAACCCGCGTCGCCCACCTTCCGCGGACCTGTTCGGGCCGCGCCTCGTTGCGGCGGCGCTGCGGTTTGGCCCGGCAACGCTCAAGCGGACCATCGCCAGCGGCCAGAGATCTCATCCGAAGGGTCTTTTCTATGCGGGCGCCGAGCCGCCGCCGTTGCAAGGCCTGCTTGCGCGTGAACTTCCGCAGTGGATCGGCCGCGCGTCGACGGTCGTGCATCTCGACCTGCACACCGGCCTTGGCCAGAGTGGCGATGCGACGCTCATCGTGGACTATCCGATGACCGACGAGCTGCGCGCGTGGTGGAGACGGACGTTCGGGCACACGATGATTTCTGAGCCTCTTCTGGATCCGAAGGCCTACACCGCGAGTGGCGGCCTCGGACAGTGGTGCGTGTCGCGCGAACTGGCGCCGCGCTATCTCTTCGCCTTCGCGGAGTTCGGTACGTTTGGCGGCGCCCGGGTGCTCGCGGCCCTGCGCGCCGAGAATCAGGCGCATCACTGGGCCGATGCGTCGGATCCCGTCGTCGCCAGATCGAAAGCGCGGTTGCGCGAGGCGTTCTGTCCGGCGGATCCGTCCTGGCGGCTCCGCGCCGTCCAGCGGGCGATGGAGTTGATTGGACGGGGCGCCGGCACGCCCTGGACCTGAAGGTCCAGGGCTCCACGGACTGCCCCGCCTCTCCACGGAACCCCGCCCGACTCTCCGTGGAGCC
>JBDTNQ010000030.1:0-38374 GCA_039933635.1 Acidobacteriota bacterium | reverse complement strand
CTCAGCACCAGTCGTCCGGACGAACTCGTGCAGGCACTGCGCAACGACAACATGTTCTGGAGAACGACGGCGCAGCGGCTTCTCGTCGAACGCGCCAGCCCCGATGTCCTCCCGCAGCTCATCGCGATCGTCAACGACCGTTCCGTCGATGCCATCGGTCTCAACTCCCCCGCCGTCCACGCGTTGTGGACGATGCAGGGCCTGGGCCTCCTCGACGGGCGGAACGCGGCGGCACTCGACGCGGCGAAAGGCGCGCTGACGCATCCAGCGGCGGGTGTCCGAAAGGCGGCACAGTCGGTCATGCCGAAGACCGCGCAGTCGGTCACCGACCTGTTGTCCGCTGGCGCGTTGCTCGACAGGGACCTGAACGTTCGCCTCAACGCGCTGCTGGCGTTGTCGCAGCTGCCGGCGTCGGCCGAAGCTGGACGCGCGGTGTACGCGCTCAGCAAAGCGCAGGACGTCATCGACGACGAATGGCTGCCCGAGGCGGTCTGGATCGCCGCGGCCAAGCACAGGGATGGCTTCCTGCAGGCGTACGCGGGCGAGGTCGGCCTCGAGGCACTCATGCGCATGGCCGTGCGCGGCGCGCGAGGCGAACGTGGCAGCGGCGTGGACTGGTCAGGGGCGGATCTGTCCGAGAGTGGCTGGTTGACGATTCCAGCACCGAAGATTTGGAGCGAGACACCCCTCGGAGAGCACGTGGGCACCATCTGGTTCCGGCGGACGATCGATGTGCCCGCGGCCGCCGCCGGCAAACCTGCCGCGATTCGCCTCGGCATCGTCGACGACACGGACGTGACATATCTGAACGGAGTGCGCATCAACGGCACGACGAACCAGCGGAATCTCGTGCGGCAGTACAGCATTCCTCCCGGCGTGCTCGTGGCGGGCCGGAACGTGATTGCCGTGCGCATCTCGAACGTCAACGGCCGCGGAGGATTCGCCGGCGAGCCCGTCCTGCCACCGGGAGTCGCGCCTCCGCAGACCGCGGGCCCCGCGCTCACGGGCATGGTCATTTCCGGTGACGGATTCGACGTCCGGCTCGAGGGTGACTGGCGAGCCAAGGTCGAGGAGACGTGGGACGGTGCGCGACGGCGTGATGTGCTGACCACGGTCCCAATCGCGCAACAGTTCCTGCTCGCCAACAGCCCGGTCGCAGACATGTTCAAGGCACCGCCGGCGGCCACCGCACCGGCGGTCGCCGGTGCCACGACCGGCGCGGCGCGTCCGGGCGCGCTGTCAACGCTCGCGGTCACTCTCTCGGTCGTGACCGGCGAGATGAAGTTCAGTCAGACGTCGATCGCGGTGCGTGCCGGTCAGCATGTGGAGCTCACGTTCAGCAACACGGACGACCTTCAGCACAACCTCGTGATCTTCAAACGTGGCAGCATCGCGACGTACGAGAAGGAGCTCTTCGGGTCGATGAACGACGCCAACGCCCAGGCGCGCGGCTTCGTGCCCGACTCGCCGAACGTCCTCGTCGCGTCGCGGTTGCTCAACGCCCGCGAGTCCACGGTCCTCGCCTTCGACGCGCCAAGCGAACCGGGCGAATATCCGTTCGTGTGTTCGTTCCCCGGACACTGGTTAATGATGCGTGGCGTGTTGCGGGTGGAGTGAACCGGGGCGCACGCCCCTGGAAGCTTGGGCATTCCCGCCGGGTGATCCAATGTCCGATGACCTATCATGAACGCCGGTGGTGACTCTTCAGCGCTTCGAGTTCGACGCCGCCTACCTCGATCGCCTGATCGCCGGCGACCCCGAGGTGGAACGCCACTTCACGTCGTATTTCGGCGACCTGATCATGCTGAAGCTCCGCTCGCGGCTCCGCTCGCCCGCCCTCGTCGAGGACGTGAAGCAGGAGACGTTTCTCCGGGTCATCCGGACCCTGCGCGAGAAGGGTGTGGCCTCCGCGCCGAGCCTGGGGGCCTTCGTGAACTCGGTGTGCAACAACGTGCTGTTCGAGACGTACCGGGCGCAATCCAAGGCCAGACTGGCCGAACCGGAGCCGCTCGAGGTCCTCGAATCGCCAGCCGAAAGCGTCGAAACCGCGCTGGTCGACCAGTCCGAGCACGCGCGGGTGCGCCGGGCGCTGGCGGAATTACCGGCTCGTGACCAGCAGCTGATTCGCTGGCTGTTCTTCGAGGAACAGCCCAAGGACGAAATCTGTCGCCGGCTGGGCATCGACCGGCAGTACCTGCGCGTGATGCTCCACCGCGTGAAGGGCCGGTTCCGCGATGTGCTCGACCGGATCGCCGCGGACCAGGCGCCTGAAACGGCACGGCCCGCTCCGTCACCATAGATCAGCTGAGGTCCATGACTCACGACGACGCGATCCGCACGCTGGCCGTTGAACGGTACCTCCTCGAGGAGATGTCCGAGCTCGAACGTCACGAGTTCGAGGAGCATTTCTTCGAGTGCGAGGTCTGTGCGGCCGACCTGCGCGCCGGTGCCAGGATGGCCGATGGCGCGCACACGCTCCCGGCGGTGGGGGCCGTGCCAATCCGCTCCGGCAACGGGACAACAGTTACAGAAATGAGGCCCCGCTGGAGGGTGGCGGCCTTCGCCCCCCTCGCCGCCGCTGCCCTGCTGGCGCTGGTCGCTGGCTACCAGACGTTCGTGACCGTCCCGGCATTGCGGGCGCGGATGGCGCCGCAGATGGTGGCACCCGTGATCCTCACACCCACCACACGAGGCGACGTGCCTGTGGTGCCTTTTTCCGGATCTTCGCCGCTCGTTTTGTCGCTCGATGTAAACCTCGCTCCGTCTTCTGGTGAACTCGTCTATGATGTCCGCCAAGACGCAGGTCGACGTGTGGCCGAGGGCCGCGTTCGGGCCCCCCTCCCTGGCACACCGTTGCTGCTGCTTCTTGCTGATGCGCCTGCCGCCGGCACCTACGTGGTGACGTTGCGGGAGGCCGACGGCGCAGCCGCCCGTGAAAGCTCCTATCGATTCACGGTTCGCTGAGCTGACACGAGTCCAGAGGCATCCATGACCGACGTTTCTCGTCGTTTTGTGTTTCACGGTGCAGCATCTGCGCTGTCCGGCCGCGTCTATCGACCCCGGGAACTAGCGGGGGTGATCGCCTGTCCGGCCGCCAGCGCGCTGACGGTCGCCGGCGGTCTATCCCGAGCCGAAGTGAGCAAGCGCCTGCGCGTTGCGCCGTGGCTCACAATCGGAGGGGCCCTGACCGAGGCCGAAGGCCGGTTCGACGACCTCAAGCAGGCCATCGAGATGAGCTGGCATCGCGTCCCCGAGGACGCGCTCACCTCGTCGACCCGCGTCACCGCCGTCGTCAAGGATCTCGACGTGACGCTGAAGCCGAATCGCCTGACGGCGACCCTTCTGAGCGCGGCGCTCGAGAGCTCGAGCCCGCGGGACAAGAGCGGCACGCCAATCCGACTTGGCCGCAAGACGGACGTGAAAGGTCTCGCGATTGACGGCTACCCTCTGACCGTCGTGATCGATCGCGATCGCTTCGAGGCGGCGGACACCCTCGAGAAGCTCGCGGCGGGTGAGCGGGGCGCCGCGGTGTCCACGGGCGCCTCCGGCCCAATCATGCTCACCACCATCGTCCGCGAAGTGAAATGGGCGAAGAAGCCGCACCCAGACGCGACGATCGATAAGAACGTCGTGGAGGTAAAGGACTTCGGGCGCATCTTCCTTGGGGAATTGCTCGCGACCGGTGATTCCCGGCGCCTGACGATCATGCGGCTCCAGTTGGGATCGCCGTTCGGCATCAGCGTCGGCGTCGGGGACGTGCACACCGACGGGTCCTGGTATCCGCCGTGATCCGGCAGCTGTCTGCACCGTGCGCTGGCTCCTCGCGCTTGGGCTGATCGTTCTCATCGGCTGCCGACCGTCCCCGCCACCCGCTGATCGTCTCGACAGCGCGCGGCGCGCGATGCGCCAGGGCGATCTCGCGCGAGCGCTGTCTCTGCTCGGCAGCGGGCCCAACGCCAGAGCGACGCCCGCCGAACGCGACGCGGCTCGGCTGCTGGAAGCCGAGATCAGCCTCATGCGTCGCGACCTGGACGCCGCGGCCACTCGTCTCGATGCGCCATTGGCCGACTCGGCGGATCGCCCACGACTGGAAGTCCGACGCGACTACCTGCGCGGCTATGACCACGTCATCCGCGGCCAGCTCGACCAGGCGGCGAACACGTTGACATCCGTCGTCGCGAGGGCAGATGCGGCGGGCGCGACCGATGTGTCGTTCGCGGCGGACACGCTTCTCGGTCAGGTGCTCTACCGCCTCGGTCGCGCGGCCGAAGCGAACGCGCGGCTCACGACCGCCATCGCGCGCGCGCATGCCGCGGGCGATGCCTACGGCGAAGCCTCACTGCTCGTCACCGCGGGCATGGGGCGACTCACCGACGATCGGTTCGACGAGGCGCTCGGATATTTCGAACGCGCGCTCGCGTTGCAGTCCGTGTCGAGCGACATGGTCTACGCCACGGCGCTCACCAACGCTGGCATCTGCTACGCCCGCCTTGGAGAATTCGAGAAGGCGATCGCGGTGCAGACGCGAGCGGCGGCGGCGCACGACGCGCGCCAGATTCCCATCTACATCGAGCAGTCGCACGGCGAATTGGGCAATACATACGCGCTCATGGCCGACCCGGCGAAGGCCCTGCCGTATCTCTCACGCGCGCATCAGGTGGCGGACCAGGCGGGACTCGCGTCGGATGCGGCGCTTTGGCTCGACAACCTGGCGATTGCGCGGATTGCACTCGCCCAATGGGACGAGGCGGAGTCGCTCAACGAGCAATCGGTCGCGTTGAAGCAGCGCGTGGGGGACACGACCCTCGTCTACAACCGGCTCACACAGGCGAACATCTCGGCGGGCCGCAAGCAGTACGAGCGTGCCATCACCGAATTCGAGACGACATTACGTGAAGCGGCAGCCGCGCCGTACGTGCAGTGGCAGGCACACGGGGGCCTGGCGGCGGCGCTGATCGCGACCGGCCAGCGCACACGCGGTCTGGCGGAGTTCGATCGCGCATTGAAGCTCATCGACCTGGCCCGCACGGACCTGCGGCGCGTCGAGCATCGGTTCGCGTTCCTCGCCAGAATGATTTGGTTCCATCAGTCCTACGTCGACGCCCTGGTGCGTATGGGCGACGACGCGCGTGCGCTGGAGGTGGCTGATCTGAGTCGCGCGCGCGTGCTGGCCGAACGCACGGGCGAGGGCGTGGCGTTGCGACCATCGGCCGCCGCGCTCATGCGCCGCGCGGCAGCGGGCGGCGTCACGCTCGTGGCCTACTGGATGGCGCCGCAGGGCGCTCACGCGTGGGTGGTGACCGGATCGGCGATTCGCCGGGTCGACCTGCCGCCGGTCTCGCAGCTCGACGCGCTCGTGCTGCGCTACCGGCAATTCATCGAACAGTCCGCCGCGGATCCACTGGCCGTGGCGGCGGGGCCGGGGGACGCGCTCGCGGCCGCCGTGCTCGAGCCTGTGCGCGCGCTCATTCCGCGCGGATCGCGCGTGGTGCTCGTGCCCGACGGCTCGCTGCACGGAATCAACTTCGAGACGTTGCCGGTCGGCACACCGAAGCACTACTGGATCGAAGACGTCACGCTGACCATCGCGCCCTCACTTGGCCTGGGGTCAGGCGCGGGACGGGCGGGTCATCACGCGGCACCTTCGCTCCTCGTAATGGGCGATGCCCTCGACCCCGCCGCCCATCGTCCGCAACTGCAATATGCCGCGACGGAGATCACGGACGTCGCCCGCCTCTTTCCTCCCGCCCGGACGACGGTCCTTCGCGGCGCGGCCGCAGCACCAGACGCCTACGTCCGCAGCGGGCCTGCTCGATTTTCTCTGATTCACTTCGCGGCACATGCCACGGCCAACGCGACGAGCCCGCTGGAATCAGCGATCGAGCTCTCGCGGGATCCGGCCGGCGAGTCGAAACTCTACGCGCGCGACATCATGGCCACGCCGATCGCGGCTGATCTCGTGACGATCTCGGCGTGCCGGGGCGTCGGCGACCGCGCCTACGGCGGCGAGGGTCCGGTGGGCTTGGCGTGGGCCTTCCTGCGGGCTGGCGCGACCCGGGTGGTGGCGGGTCTGTGGGACGTCGACGATGAGGCCTCGGCCTCGCTCATGGCCCAGTTCTACGCCGGTCTGGCCACAGGACTGGAGCCGTCAGCCGCACTTCGGGCGGCCAAGCTCTCCCTCATCAAACGTGGTGGCAATCTGGCCAAGCCCTTCTACTGGGCACCGCTGCAGATCTTCACGACGAAATATTGACGGTCAGAGCTTGGGGCTTGAGACCGTGGCCGTAGGCCTTTGCACTGGGGGCTCGCCCACTGAGCGTCGAGCCCGTCAGCCGTCCACCGTCCGCCCTAGGCCCTGAACCATTCCTGTAACGCCTCGCACGTCTCTGTCACCAAAGAGGCGATGGAGGCGACCATGTTTCACGAAATCAGCGAGCGGCTCGTGACCTGGGCATCGGACGTGGCCGGTGAACCCATCGCGACACTCGGGCCTCCGTCGACGGGCGCGTCGACGCGGCGAATCGGTCTGTCACTCGTCGACGTCATCCCGCATCCGGCACCCGACACGGAAGCCACGCGACTGAAAGTGTCCCTGCGCTATCTGGCCACGGTGTCCGCCGAGACGCCCATCGAAGCCCATCGCCTGCTGGGTCTGCTGACCTTTGCCGCCATGTCGCGGCCCGACCTCGCCGTCGATCTCGAGCGACCCTCGATGCAGTTCTGGCTGGCGCTCGGTGTGGCGCCGCAACCGTGCGTCTCGCTCCGCGTCACGGCGTGGAAGGCATGCGACATCCGCCCCACGCACAGCGGGGAGCGAACCGTCGACAGACGTCAGATGCCCGATCGCCTCCTGCCGCGGGGCGGTTGCGCGTTTCAGCGCCGGGCCACCGATAGGCGGCCACCGACGCTCTCGATCAAATCGGAAGTCAAGAACCAGATGTCCGCGTGGAGGGACCGATGCTGACCAGACTCTTCAAAGCCGTAACGCCGCAACCTGTGATGGCGCAAGCGCCATCGCCCGATTCTCTCTGGCGCGCGTGCGACGCCATCATGCACAGCCGCGAACGCCCTGAACAGACGTCGAATCGCCTGTCGTCGTTCCGCCTCGACACGGCGGCCGAACCGCCCGCGGCAGCCATCGTCGAACTGGTGTTCCGCCGCCAGCACCCGAGCGGGCTGGCCATCGACATCCCGCGGGGCACGCGTGTCTCGACAAGCGACGTCGCCGGTGCCGGCGTGACATTCATGACGGGCCGCACCGCGCGGATCGAACCCGGCCAGGATGCGGTGCATGTGCTGGCCTACCACGCGGAGTTCGTCAACGGCGAGCTCCTGGGCTTCACGACAGGGATGCGACGGACCCTGTCCGTGGCCCGCGTCCCCATCGTCGAGGCGACCACTGCGGACATCGAGCTCGTGATCGGCGTCAGCTGTGACGCCAGTGAAATAGAAGAAGGTGATCGTGTGGTGATCTTCGACGGTCGCCCGTTCCGGCTGTGGGCCGAGGTGGGCTCCGCGTGGGTCGCTCGCACGGGCGGACGGCTCTTCATCGCGGACCGCCTGTCCGGCGACATCGCGCTGCTCCCGCAGGCGCGGCGAGAGGCCGACGCCGAGCGGGCGCAGGCGCCGAACGCGCCGATTCGTCGCGAGATTCGCGCATGGTATTGGCGTGGTGGCGGGCTCGCCGGAAACGTGCCGGCCAACGCACTGTCCGTGCTTCGGGACTCGCTTCGGAGCGTGGTCGTCACCAATCCCATGGCCGCTCGCGGAGGTCGCGAGGCCCCCATTGTTGAACCGGTGACCGATCGGGTCGCCAGCGCATCACGCGCCGTGATGGCCTGACTCCGTATCAGTCTCAAACCCCCACCTGCTGGCGGCCTCCTCCTGCACGAAGACCCCGACTGTCCCACCCGCGTCCGCGCGACCGCCCGCGCCGGACGCGCCACCTCCCCCGTCGACGCCCGCGCGGATCGCGCTCAGTTGCCGGGTCCACCAAACGCTTCGTAGATGCCGACGACGCTCGTGAAGACGGTCGCCTCGCCACGAGCGACCGCATCCTCCGCCGCGAGTTGCGTCCGCTCGGCGTCAAGCAGCGAGAGGAAGTCCGAAAGGCCCTCGCGATACCGGACGCGCGCCAGGTCCGCGGCTCGCGCGCTCTCGCGCGCCTGATCCATCAGGCGATCCAGCCGCGCCTGGCCCTCGCGATACGACGTCAGGGCATTCTCGGCTTCCTCGATCGCTCGCAACACGGTCTGCTCATATGCCGCCGCCCGTGGCCGCGCGTGCCTCGGCTCGGATACGGGTCAGCTCCGCTTCGAGCGACTTGGCGTAGGTCTCCGTATCGCGGCGCATCTGTTCGACCTGTGCCGCATGGGCGACGAGACTCGACGCGTAGCGCTCCGCCTCGACCGCGGTCTCCCGCAAACGCTGATTCTCGGCCGTGACGTGGTCGAGAAACGGCCAGTCGATGGCCAGGTCCTCACGGTTGCCGAACACCAGCGGGAACGTGGCCCCGGTGAGCGTCGTTCGCGTGCGGGCGTCCATGTAGCACGTGGTCATCGCGCGACGAGGCGTGTCCGTGTGGTTGATGCCGCTTCGGTGAATCAGCCAGTTGTGCAGGAGCAGCGCTTCACCGGCAGGAATATCGAGATCCACGATCTTCGAGTCGGGACAGTGACGCTCCGCGTCCTCGGCGCTGAGCGTGCTGCCATCGCGACTCAGCAGGCCCAACCGGTGGCTGCCTGGAATGGCCTGCATGCACCCATTCATCGGCGTCGCATCGTCGAACGCAATCCAGATCGTGACGAGGGGGTCGCGATCGAGCTTCCAGACGTCGCCGGCGTCCTGATGCCACGGCAGGTAGGTGCCTTTGCCGGCGGGCTTGTTCATCATCATCGCGCGGAAGATGGACACGCCCGCGTGCCGGCCGTACTGACGGCCGCAGATTTCGCGAAACAGCGGCCGCCGAATAAGGTCGAGCATCAAGGGATCGGCCTCGAGCCCCTGCACCTTCCGATACGCCAGTGTCTGTTCGGTGGCCTCCGGCACCGCATCGGGCAGTTCCTCGTACTTCCCGCCCGTGTCGAGCTGAAAGCGAAGGGCCGGATATCGAAACCGGCCGAGCATGATGTCGTCCATGCGCTGCTGCAGGCCGGCCAACTCCGTCCCATCGAGGACCGGTCCCAGTCGGAGGAATCCGGCACGATCGAACTCATGCCATTGCCGTTCGCTCAGAAGATCCACTATGCTCGCCTCTTCCTGGTGCACGACTGCGGCACCGCGTTCCATCCTACGATTCTTCCAGTGCTCTTGAACAATCCGCCGGAGGAATACTTGCTGTGGAACGCACCGACGTTTGCCGCCGTCCGTAACGCCATCGCCTGCTCGTGAACGGGCCACCCTTCGCCCCGAACGACGCCCCGCCACGCCATCCACAGGGCCGTCCCATCCGCATCGTGACCGTCGGCGACGTCGGCCACACCTCATCGTTCCACGTCGGCGACGAAGCGATGACGCTTGCCTTGATCGAGGATGCGGCGAAGGCTCGCGCTGGGATTGAGTGGACGGTGCTGTCCCTCCAGCCTGCCCAGGCGGCACAGGCATTCGGCGTCGCCACGGCGCAGAGTCTCAGCTTCCGCAACTGTGCCGGGCCGGCGGAGCGCGAGCAACGACTCGCGCAGCTCGACGCAATTCTCGCCAACCCGCCGGAGGAGTGGACCCGCCACGCGCCGCCCGAATGGCGCGATGCGCTGTCGTCGATTGTCGACTGCGATGCGGTCATCATCGCCGGTGGCGGCAACCTGTCGCGCACATGGCCGCAGCACGTGTTCGAACGCGTGGCCATGGCGCGCGCGGCCCGACGGGCCGGTAAACCGCTGGCCATCACGGGACAGACGCTCGGCCCATCCCTCGACGACCGGACGCGCCAGCTCGTTCGCGAACTGCTGACGGATAGCGTCTTCAACGGGCTGCGCGAGGCACAGTCCGCCGCGCTTGCGCTCGAACTCGGCGGCAGACCCGACCGTACGTTCCTCCAGTTCGACGATGCGATCGGCGTGAGCGGTGTTGAACCGGCGGGCGCCTCCGCCATCGTAGGCGACGCACCCTTCATCGCGGTGACGTTGAATCGACTCGCCGACGCGTCCGACACGGCCGGCATCGTGCCCAGACTCGCCTCGGAACTGCGGAGTCTGCACCGGGCCACCGGTGCAGCCGTCGTCCTGGTTCCGCACGTGGGAAATCTCGACGGGACGCCGTCCGAAGACGTCCTGTTCGGACGGGAGATTGTGGCCGCCGCGGGAAGCGCGGGCGATGTGCGGCTCGCGCCCCTGCCATCGATTCGGGAAGCCGTCTGGTACTGTCAGCGCGCTGACATCGTGGTGAGCACCCGTTACCACCCGATCGTGTTCGCGGTGGGCGCTGCCACCCCGTCGTTGTTCGTGTCGCAGGATCGATACACGCTCGTCAAGGGACAGGGCGCGCTCGCGCTTGCCGGACTCGATGCCTGGACGCTCCCGGTCAGCGCGGCGGCCATGGGCCTGCTGGCGCCGGCCGCACTGGATCTCTGGCAACAGCGAGACGCGGTACGACGACATCTCTCCCGCATGTCCGACGCGCTCGTCCAGTCGCGTCGCGGGCACATCGAGGCACTGCTGACGGCCGTGCTGTCGCCCGGTCGCGTCCCGGCAATCGCACCAATCCGGCCCGTGCAGGGCCCGGCGCCGCGGGGTGAGTGGCTGAATCTGGCGCATGACAGTCTGTCGCTGCTCACCGAAATGACCGAGCGGGAACGCCTCCTGCGCGCGGTCAAACAGCACGACGCCGACCGCAGGCTCGTCGAAGAACGCGCCGCCAGGGCCGAGGAGTACGTCCGATCACTCGCCGCGGCAGTTGAACGCAAAGAGCGAGATCTGCTCATCGCGCACGAGGCCATCCATCGTCTCGGCCCCGGCCCGGTCGCGCCCGCCGTCGCCATTCACGCATGCACCATCGTGGCGCGGAACTACCTGCCGTACGCGCGTGTATGGGCTCAGTCCCTGAAGGCCATCCACCCGGATGCATTCGTGACCGTGCTTGTGATCGATGGTGACGCCGCTGCCGCCGATGCGTCGTCGTTCCGGACGGTCACATTCTCGGACGTCGTGCCGGACAGCGACGAGCGGGTCCGACAGGCCCTGATGTACGACGTCACGGAGCTATCGACGGCGGTCAAGCCGGCACTGCTGACCTACCTGTTGAAGGAGGGCGCGCCCGCCGTGCTGTACTTCGACCCGGATATCGAAATATTCGGGTCGATCGCGGAGCTGGCGGCACAGGCCGCCGCAACGGGCATCGTCCTGACGCCGCACGCGCTGTCACCGATACCTGACGATGGGTTCGGTGTCACGGACATCGCGGTGTTGAGCGCGGGCGTTTTCAACTTGGGATTCATCGGCGTCGGGCGCCAGAGCGATGCCTTTCTCGCGTGGTGGGCGGGCCGACTCCGGCGGCACTGTCTGTCGGATCTCGCCAACGGCATGTTCGTCGACCAACGGTGGCTCGACTACGTGCCAGGCATGTTTCCGCACGTCATCGTCCGAGACCCCGGCTGCAATGTCGCGTACTGGAACCTGCACGAACGGGATCTCGCATCGTCGCTGGATGGAATCACGGTGAACGGGGCGCCGCTGCGTTTCTTTCATTTCAGCGGATTCGACGCGCAGACGCCGGGCCTGCTCAGCCGGCATCAGGGACCGAAGCCGCGGGTGTTGTTGAGCGAACAGCCCATCGTGCGCCAGTTGTCTGAACGCTACGCGCGGGCGTTGGTGGCCCAGAACCACGGCGCGGTCGTCGGGCCATACGGGTTTTCGACGCTGCCGGATGGCACGCCGATCGATCGCACGATGCGCCGCGTCTTCCGGGACGCCGTGATCGAGGCCGAGGCGCACGGCCGGCCAGCGCCGCCGTCCCCGTTTGCGTGGCATGAGATCGTGCGATGGTTCCAGGCGCCTTCATCCGAAGCGCCGCGCCTCTCCCGGTATCTGCTGGGGCTGTACCGGCAGCGCATCGACCTCCAGCGCGCGTTCCCGTCGCTCCATGGGACGGCTGCCGAGCCGTACCTCAACTGGGTTCGCGCCGATCCGTGGGCACGTCGAACGATTCCCGACGCACTCCGCGAGACGGTCTCGACACAACCGGTCGACGGCGAGGTTCGCGCGAACTTTCGGTCCGGACTCAACATCGCCGGCTATTTCAACGCGGAACTGGGCGTCGGCGAGGTCGCGCGCCTGATCACGTCCGCCCTCTCGGCGGACGGCATCCCGGTTTCGACGGTGGTGAACAACCAGACCCTCAGTCGCCAGCGCGATCGCTTCCTGATGAGCGCGAATGGCGGGCCCTACTCGGTGACACTCGTCTGCGCCAATGCCGACGAGACGCCGCGGGCGCTCGACGCGTTGCCGCGGGCGATGATCGAGGATTGCCATCGCATCGGATTCTGGTTCTGGGAGACTGAGCGGCTGCCGCATACACATGCCCTGTCGGCGGATCACCTCGACGAGATCTGGGTGGCCACCGACTACGTCGCATCGGCAGTGCGGGCCGCGGTCTCCAAGCCTGTCTACGTGTGTCCCCTGCCGGTGCGGGTCCCGCAGCCCGCCGTCAGAAGCCGGACCCATTTCGGCCTGCCGGAAGGCTTCCTGTTCCTGTTTGCGTTCGATTTCCTGAGCAGCGTCGATCGCAAGAATCCGATGGGGACGATCGAGGCCTTCCGCCGCGCATTTCGTCCCGGCGAAGGGCCGACGCTCGTGCTCAAATCCATCAACGGCGAGTGCGATCGTTCGGCGCTCGAGCGCGTGCGCACGGCAAGCCGCGGGCGCGACGACATCATCACGATGGACGGCTACCTGTCGGCCGAGGATCGAGATGCGCTCGTGCAATCGTGCGATTGCTATGTATCCCTGCACCGCTCCGAGGGGTTCGGGTTGACGCTGGCGGAAGCGATGGCCCTCGGCAAGCCGGCAATCGCGACGGGCTACTCGGGCAACCTCGCGTTCATGACGCCGGACAACAGCTTTCTCGTGCCCTGGACGGCCGGCCGCGTGCCATCGGGGTGCGCGTTCTATCCGCCGGACGAGGCGTGGGCCGAGCCCGACCTCGATGCGGCGGCGTCGGTGATGCGACAGGTGTATGGAGATCCGGATCTCGCGCGCGAGCGCGGGCGACTCGGCCATGAGTCGGTCACGCGCGACCTCGCCGGCACACGGACCGCGACGTTCGTTCGTCAGCGTCTGCGCGACATCGAGTCGGGTCGCCAGCCAGCGAGCTCCGCCGAGGCCGCGGCTGTCCCGGAGGCCCTCACTCCAGCCGCACCCGACGTTCCCCCTCAGGAGCCTGATGTCATGTCCGATGAAACTGCCCGCTTGCTGGCCGAAGACATGGCCGCCGCCGAACGCGATCTCGACGAGTCGCACCAGCTGCTCGTGACCGGCCTGCCTCTGCAGCATCCGTCACGGTTCGGCTGGCCCGGGCGCGTGCTTCGCACGGCGGTCCTTCGCCTCATCCGTCCGCAGACGCAGCTCGAGGTACGCGCCCACGAACGCCACGTACAGGCACTGCGCCGCGTCATGGCCGGGATCCGTCGCAGCGCGACCTCCACGGAACGTTCGACGGAATCGCGTGACTGACAACCGCGTCCTGTCGGATAGGCAGTGGTAGACTGCGCGCTCACCACACGGAGAGTGATGAAACAGTTTGCAGTGTTTCCCAGCCTGAAGGACACGAGCGTCCTCGTCACCGGCGGCGCGTCGGGTATTGGCGCGGCGATCGTGCGCGCCTTCGCGTATCAGGGATCGAGGGTGGGCTTCGTGGACTTCGACCTCGAGCGCGGTGAGGCGCTGGCGGCCGAGCTCACGGGCCCGGGCGCGCGCGTCCGCTTCGAGCCGTGCGATCTCCGCGACATCACAGCGCTGCGGCGCGCCTTCGCGGCGGTCGCGTCCGCCCACGGCCCGGCCCGCGTGCTCGTGAACAACGCCGCTCGCGACGATCGCCACAAGTGGGAAGACGTGACGCCGGAGTTCTACGACGAGCGCATCGCGACCAACCTGCGCCACATGTTCTTCGCCATCCAGGCCGTTGCGCCGGCGATGATCGCGGCCGGTGGCGGCTCGATCATCAACCTCGGTTCGGACTCCTGGTGGCGGGCGGGCGGCGGCTTTCCGGTCTACACGACGGCCAAGGCCGCCGTGCACGGACTCACCCGCGGCATGGCGCGGGATCTCGGTCCACATCACATCCGTGTCAACACGCTCGTGCCGGGGTGGACGATGACGGAGCGGCAGAAGACGCTGTGGGTCACGCCCGAGAGCATGGCGCGGCAGCTGGCCGCGCAGTGCCTGCCCGATCCGATCGACCCCGTCTACGTGGCGCGCATGGCGCTGTTCCTGGCCGCCGATGATTCGGCCATGTGCACCGCCAACAACTACATGGTGGAAGCAGGTTCGATTTGACGATGATGACCCGCTTGCTTCAGGTTTTGATCCTGGCTGGCACGGCGTGTGTCGTGACGCACGCGCAGGCGGCCGCGCCCCCGGCGCCCCCATATTTTCCTGGCGAACGATGGCGGACGGCCACGCCCGAATCGCAGGGTATCGATTCGCAGGCGCTCGCGGCGGCCATCGACCAAGTTCGTGAAAAGCAATGGGGCGTCCACAGCCTCCTGGTCATCCGGCACGGGTTCGTCGTCGCCGACATGGATTTCTACCCGTACGACTCGGCCTCGCCGCACGACCTCGCCTCCGTGACGAAAACGCTGACGTCCACCCTCACGGGCGTCGCCGTGGCCAATGGCGTGCTGACGCTGGAGCAGAAGGTGGTGTCGTTCTTCCCGACCGAAACGCCAGCCGATGCCGACGAACGCAAACGCGCGATCACGGTCGGGAACCTGCTCCACATGGAGTCCGGTCTCGACTGCGGGTATCTGCCGGGTGAGCAGGAGCTCGAGCAGATGAAGCGATCGCCCAACTGGGTGCGGTATGCGCTGTCATTGCCGGTCAAGTACGACGCGGGCACGCACCCGTCGTACTGCAGTCCGGGTTATCACCTGCTCGGATCGGTGATCGGCGCCGCGGCCCGGACGAGCGAACTGGAGTTCGGCCGCAAGTACCTGTTCGGGCCGCTTGGCATGCGTGACGTCGTGTGGGGCGACGATCCCCAGGGACGCAGCCATGGATGGGGCGACAGCCACTTCTATCCCCGCGATGTCGCGAAACTCGGGTATCTCTACCTGCACGGGGGCGTCTGGAACGGAAAGCAGATCGTTCCGCGTGCGTGGGTCGCCACGTCAATCACGCCACCGCCGGGGGCGCGGACCGAACCCGGCGGATTCGGCATCGAGTGGAACGTCAGCAACGGTCCGAACGGCAGGCAGTACGGCGGCACCGGACGCGGTGGGCAGTCGCTCATCGTGTGGCCCGAACTCGACATGGTGGTCGTGAGCATGGCGGGCGGCAACGCGGGCCAGTTCACCTCGCTCGTACGCCAGGCCGTGAAGTCCGATCAGCCGCTGGCGCCCAACCCCACCGCGAATGCGATGTTGAAGCAGCGTGCGACCGCGGCCGCGATGCCGCCAGCCGCGACGCCCGTGTCGACCGCGCCGGCACTCGCTGCGTCGATTTCGGGCAAGGTGTTCAGGTTCCCCGTCAACTCGTCGCGCATCGACAGCCTGGCGCTGACGTTCGAGAAGAACGGCATCGCGCGCGTCGACCTCGCGTACTACGGAGAGCCGCTGAGCATGCCGGTCGGGCTCGATGGCGTGTATCGCGTGGGCCCCTACGGGCCGTTCAAGCTGCCGGCAGGCGCAACGGGCCGGTGGACGTCGGAGACGGAGTTCCTGCTGGATGTGAATTTCATCGCCAACATCAATCACTACACGCTGGCGATTCGGTTCACGCCCGAGAACACCATGGCCGTGACCGTTGACGAGGCCTCAGGCCTCATGCGCAACGGCCACATCGTCGGAGCCTTGGCCGCGAATTGAGCGCAAGCCGCATCTCGGCAATCGTGTACCTGTGGGCACTGGCCGCGTGCGTGGGTGCCGCTCAGGCACCTGCCCCCGCTCCCGGGCCCGAGTACAAGGTGCTCGAGTCGCTTGTTGGCGTGTGGCATTTTGACGGCCGCGTGAACGCGATTCCGGAACTGGGGATGACCGATTCCGGGCCCGTGACCTACACCCACGTCAATCAGATGGCGCACGGCGGTTTCTTTCTCGAGACCCGCCGCACAGGGACAGGGCCACGCGGTCCGGTGACGGAGTTGTTCGTCTACAGCTACACCCCCGCCACGAAGACGTACAGGCAGGATACCTACGACAACCGGGGCCGGATGCGCACGTTCACGGCGACCGTGGTCGATCGAACGTGGCAGTTCACCGGCACGAACACGAGCGCGACCGGCCAGACCACCACCGAGCGCTACACGATGGTGTACGCGGCCGACATGATGAGCGCTGCCCTGCGGTCGGAACACTCGAAGGACAACGTCACCTGGTTCGAGCGGATGACGGGGACATACGTCAGGATGTCGCGGTAGTCCTCACGCGACCATCGCCACAGCCGCGCCCTTCGCTGCCTAGCGGCGCGCGGGCGTGGCGCTCGGGCTGTCGTCCGCCTTGAGATCGCCAATCGCGTACTGCATGCCCGCGAGGATGTGCTCGAGCAGCGGCTTCACGGCGTAGTTCCGCTCGCTATGGCCGTGCGCTTCGTAGAAGACGCGCCCCTGCCCCTCGCGGCGAATCCAGCTGAGCCCGTAGTCGTGATCGGGACGGGCATTGTCTTCCTTGGCCTTGTCCTCGTCGCTCATCTTCGAATAGTCGATGCTGGTGAGCACGTGCACGTTCTCACGCGAGACCAATTGACCGGATGGGGGACGTACCATACCACCGGAATCGTGTGGGAGCTCAGGCCCTAGCTCGAGAGTCTCAGGCTGGCGAGTCTGTGCGCGTGTTCGAACGTCCGCGCGACGCGCTCGCCGTGGGGATCGCTCGATGGGTTGATGGGCAGAAAGAGCATGACCCCTTCCCGCCGCGCCAGCACGTTGCTCACGACCATGGCGCGCATCACCCACACGGCGGTGCGCACGTCCGCACACTCCACGCCCAGCCAGCCCCCGTATTCGTGACTGGACGAACGAAGGCCGGTCGCGCGCTGAATACGATCGGCAACCGCGTTGTACACGGCGGCATCCTCGTCAGCCCGCGGCAGGCCGTTGGCTCGGGCGGGCACCAGCAGCGGCGACTCCACGGCCAGGGTGGTGAACAGACCGGCAATCGCGCGCTGCTGCGATCGCGGCATGTGGCCCATGTAGTAGTGACAGGTCTTCGCGATCACCGTGATGACGTTCTTGATTTCCTTCTCGACGCGGAACGCGGGCGCCGCCGGCAGGTAGAGCCAGCGGCCTTCGGCGTGGACCGCGACGTTCTCCATGACGATCGCGCGAAGCAACCATCCCGCCATGACGTCGCTGTAGCACTGCGCCTGGATCCACCCTGGCATCGGTGACCCGTCTGCCGGCAGCTCGCTCACCATCGTCACGCCGCGGCAGATCTCATCGACGACGCGCTGATACTGGTCGGGATGGGCCGCGATCTCCGCCTCGGAGCCCGGCTCGAGCAGCGTGCCCTTGTGGGGAGGACCTCCGGCCATCGCGAGATCGCAGAAGGTTTCCCAGATCTCGTCCCATGCGACCTGCCCGTCATCGGCGTATTTCAGAGCAGCCGATCCCATCGACACGGGCTGGACGGTCTCGTACGAGTCCTGGTATGCCTCGGGGAGGACGGTCTTCAGCCGAAAGTCGAGTTCCGCGAGCGCGGCGCGGTCGGGCGCGCTGATCGTCATGCTGCTCTTACTCTGGCACAAGCCCCCCGGCTGTCGGAGAGCATCCGCCGCCCGCATGCGACATCCCGGTGTCGACCGTCCCGCTACGACGGCGCCAGCGCGATCTTGACGTTCGTCACGGGCGACTCCCCGCGCAGAAGGCGGGCGCACCCCTGCCAGTTGTTTACCTCATTGACGACCTTCAACACGAGCACGTTTCGCCCTTTGACGAGTGTCACCGCCACGCGATCCGAGTCCTTCTCGAGCGTGCGCGTTTCAGCGAACTTGAAGATCTCCTTGCCGTTGAGCCAGGCCTTCCCCTGATCGTTCGAGCCCAGCCCCAACGTCACGTTCATCGCTTCGTCGGCGAAGATGTACGTCACGGCATAGCCGGCGACGTACTCGCCTCGGGCCTTCCCGAACGACTGGAGGAAGTCGATGAAGTACTCAGACGTTCGATGAGCCGTCCACGTGAGTTCGGTGGCTCCGAATGCCACCTTGTCGCCGGCCTTCGGGGTGATCGACGCCTCGCCGGGCAGGAACTCGGTATCGATTTCGGTCGCACCTGATTCGCCGTTGATCGCGATCGGCGCGAGGATCAGCCAATCGTGAATGAATCCTTCTGCATCCGGACCCAGCGTCGACTGGGCCGGCAGAACAAGTACGCTGAGCAAGGCAACGACAATCGGAACCTTCATGTAAGCTCCCCTGGAGTTATGTGGAAGCGCTATTATGCCGCGAATCACGTGGCTGACAGCGGAGATTCTACCGTTATCAAACCCTCCACCCCTCGGCCCTGGTCTCCGGGCCCGCGTGATACAAGAACCTGATGATCCAGGACGTCGTCGTGATCGGCTCGGGACCCGTCGGACTCGCGTGCGCCATCGAGGCCCGGCGCCTGGGACTGACCGCGCGCGTGATCGAGAAGGGCGCCCTGGTGAACTCGATCGTCGGTTACCCGATCAACATGGAGTTCTTCTCCACGCCGGAGCTCATCGAAATCGGCGGGCATCCGTTTCCGAACTCGCGCTACAAGCCCACTCGCGAGGATGCCATCGAGTACTACCGGCTGATCGCCGGCCGCGAGCAGCTCGACCTGCGGCTCTACGAATCAGTCGTCGAGGTCCGCGGCAGCCGCGGCGATTTCACGGTGGTGACGTCGAAGCAGGAACATCAGGCGCGCCACGTGGTCATCGCCATCGGGTTCTTTGACCTGCCAAACCGATTGAATGTACCGGGCGAGGACCTGGCGAAGGTGACGCACTACTATCGCGAACCGTACGCCTACACCGGCCAGCAGGTGGTGGTCATCGGCGCGAGAAACTCGGCGGCGAAAGCCGCGCTCGACTGCCATCGCCACGGCGCAAAGGTCACGCTGGTCGTGCGGGCCGCGACGATGTCAGAGACGGTCAAGTACTGGATCAGGCCGGACCTGGAGAATCGGATCAAGGAAGGTAGCATCACGGCGCTCTTCAACACGAGCGTGGCCGAGATTCGCCCCTCGTCGATCGTGCTGCAGACGCCGGACGGTCTGCGGGAACTGGCCAACGACTGGGTCATCGCCACGACGGGCTACCATCCGGACTTTGCGTTCCTCGAACGTCTGGGCGTCACGTTCGCTGACGATCGCGACAGGACGCCGACGTACGACGACGCCACGTTCGAGACGAATCGACCGGGCGTCTACATGGCGGGCACCGTCTGCGGGGGATACCGGACCAACAAGTGGTTCATCGAGAACGGCCGGTTTCATGCGCGGCAGATCGCCGCCCACATCGCCAGCGGCCAGGCCGCCCCCCTGCATCTGCAGGACGTGCACTGGAAGACCGAAGAGTAGGTCACCGGGCTTGATACGCCGCAATCGCCTCGGCGATCGCGCGATCCGACGGCCATTTCGCCGCAGCAGCGCGCAGGACGTTCAGCGCCACGGCCACGCGGCCGTCATCATGCAGGGCCACGGCGTAGACGTAGACATATCGCGGGTTCGCCGGCTCGAGGGCCATCGCGCGGGCCAGCGAGGGCAGGGCGTCTGCGACGCGATGCTGGCGCACCAGAGCGAGGCCGAGGGCGTGGTGGACGACCGCAGCCCGCGGATCGACCGCCAATGCCTCGCGCAACACGCGTTCGGCGGCCGTCTCATCGTGGCGAACGCGGTACACGTCGGAGAGATTGACGTAGGCCGGCACGAACGTGCGGTCGAGCCGAATGGCCTCCGTGAGCGTCGATTGCGCCTCATCGAGTTGCCCCCGCTGTAGCAACGCCTGCCCCAGGTTCGTCTGCGCTTCCGGTCTGTCAGCGTTGTAGCGCTGCTCCGCCACGAACTCGTCGAACGCACGGTCGAACGCCTGCCGGTCAGGGCCGGCGAGTCCGCGGTCGGCGACGTCCATCAGCGCCAGCACAGCCTCTGTACGCACCGTCCGCCTCGAATCGGTGAGCATACCCACGACAGAGGTCAGCCTCGTACGGTCGTCTGCACGCGCGAGCAAGGTGACCGCCGCCCGACGCACCAGCGCGTCGGAATCGGCAAGCAGACGCACCACGCCGGGCACGTCCACGTCGGATTGCGACTGCATCCGTTCGAGCGCGCTCGCCCGAACCAACGCGGGCATCGTCTCGTCACCGGCGATGCGTTCGAGTTCGCGTGTCGCGCCCGTCGCATCGCGTTCGACAGCGGCAAACGCCTCGGCAAACGTCTGGTAACCCGCGGCTTGTCGGCCATTCCGTGTGCGGATGGCAGCACTCGCCCACGCCGGCGACTTGCCGGCGTGGCATGCGGATGTGCACACATTGGGCACGCCAAGACTAGCGGTTCGATCCGGCCGGGGGATACGGAAGCTGTGATCGTGCCGGGGGTCGATGACCATGTAGGTCGACACCGGCATGTGACAGGTGGCGCAAGCCGCCGCCGGGGTGCCCGCCGCATGCATGGTGTGCGCGGACACATCGAACCTCGCGCTCTGATGGCAGCGCGTGCAGGTCGAATTGCCCGCGGCCCGAAGGGTCCCACTGTGCGGGTCGTGACAGTCGCTGCAGGTCACCCCCTTTGCGTGCATCTTGCTTTGCGCAAACGCCGCGTAGTTGTAGACCTCATCGAGCGGCTGGCCGTCTGGCCGGAAGATCGCGGGCTCCAGCAACGTCGCTCGAAAGTTGTCCGCGAACGGCTGCCCGGCAATCGCGGCATCGGTCAACTGCGATCGCCGCGCGTGACAGCGCGCGCACACATCAATCTCGCGTTCACTCGTGCGCGGCAGACTTCTCACCGGCGCGCCAGTCGACACATCCGTCGTCCACGCAACATTCTTCCGTTCGTCGAGACGCGCGGTCAGCCCCAGCCCGGCCGGCGCACCCGACGCCCCACTCGCGCCCATCAGCGATACATGCGCCGAACCCGGACCGTGACAGGCTTCGCATCCCACGCCCAGTTCGGTCCACGTGGTCCCGAAGCGTCGTGCGTCCGCGTCGTAGCCCTTCTTCAGGTTTGTCGTGTGACAGTCGGCGCACATGAAGTTCGAGTTCTGCCGCAAACCGGTCCAGTGCAGCGGATCCTTCGCGCCAATCCGCTCGGTCGGATACAGGTGGAACCAGCGCTGCCCTCCGGCGGCCTTCGGTCTGGCGTCCCACGCGATGCTCAACGCCTGCAACCGCCCTCCGGGCATGGGCACCAGATACTGCTGAAGGGGATACACGCCGAAGGTGTGCGTGACCTCGAACTCCGCAGGCATCCCGTCGGCCCCGTCGGTCCTCACGTAGAACTGCTTGTTGCGCTTGTAGAACGATGACGTGGTACCGGCGTAGGTGAAGGTGCTGTCGGTGAATTGGCCAAGCACGGTGGCGTCGCTGGCCACAGCCATCGCATGCGCGTGTTGAGACGTGCGCCACGCCTGGCTCTGGGTCGCATGACAGGTCACGCAGGCATCGCTGCCAACGAATGCCGCGGCGACGCCATCCGCTCTGGGACCGGATGCGGGCGATGATGACGCCGGCCGCCAACGCCTGGCCACGATCGCGACGGCGGCGATGGCGACGACAACGGCAAGAGCCAACCCGACGCCGCGTAGGGCGCGGCTCACAGCGTCAGCATCCTTCGGTACCTTGCCTGGCTCGGCGCACGGCGCATCCCTCCGTCAGAACCTGCCACGAGCGCCGAACGCCGGGCCTAACGAATCTTCGCGTCCGGCAGCTCCTGTCCGATGCCCTCATCGATGGGCATCACGTCCGGCCAGGCGCCGAGCGCGATCAATTGGCGATCCAGCTCCGAGTGCATCTGGCCCGCACGCGACCGATAGCGCGGGTCGTCGATCAGATTGATCAGCTCGTCCGGATCATCGGTGAGATGGTAGAGGTCGGACTTGTGGGGCGTGAGTGCGTTCGGATACCGCACGTATTTCCAGTCCTGCGTCCGCAGCGCCCGCACGTTGGGCGTGTAGGGAAACTGTTTCTCGTAGTTGTACATGTAGACGTAGCTCTGGCGCCAATTGGGATCGGCCTGGCCTTGCGCCAGCGCCTTCCACGAACGGCCTTGCATCTTCGAGCCGGCCGGCAAGCCCACGATGTCGAGAATTGATGGCGCAAAGTCTGTCGTCAGGACCATCTGATCGACCACACGCGGCTGCGAGGGGGCGGTAAGCCCCGGATAACGCACCACCAGGGGCACGCGAATCGTCGGCTCGTGTGCCGTGCGCTTGTCGACCATGCCGTGCTCCCCATTCAGCAGCCCGTGGTCGGACGTGAAGATAAAGACGGTGTGATCGAGTTCGCCGCGCTGCTGCAGCAGCGCGTAGAGCTGCCCGACGCTGTCGTCCACGCTCAGGATGGTGCGCCAGTAGGCGCGCACCATCTCTTCGAACGCCGTCACACCGGCCGGAGAGCGATCCGGAAAAGTCTTGCGGAACTCGAACAGTGGGCCATAGATGCCGTGCCAGGTCGGCAGCCGCTGCGTGTACCAGTCGGCCTTGTCGTCGAGCATGAACGCCGATGGCGGGTACGGGATGTGGACGTCGGAGAACATTTGTTTGTACTTGTCCTCCGCGACGTAGAAGCTGTGCGGCGCCTTGTGGCCGATCATGATGGCCCAAGGCTTGTCACCCTTCCGCCCGCGGATCCATTCCTCGGCAAGGTTCTCGACGACGTGGGTGTAGTACCCGGGAATGACGTGGCGCTCGCCGTTATTGATGCGCCACTCGGTGTCCACGTACTGGCCTTGCCCGCGGTGGGTCGCGAAGTAGTCGAAGCCCGGCCGCTTCTCGTCGTTGTTCTCGCCCATGTGGTACTTCCCGACATAGGCCGTTTCATAGCCGTTTTTCTGCAGGTCGAGCGGCCACGTCTCGGTGCCGGCCGGAAATTCCGTGAAGTTGTTGGTCACGCCGTGGACGTGCGCGTACTGGCCTGTTTGAATGGTTGCGCGGCTCGGCGAACACAGCGCGGTCGTGGCGAATGCGTTCCGGAAGTAGACCCCTTCGTGCCCCAGCCGATCGATGTTGGGGGTCTTGAGCGGGCCGTCGCCGTGAATAGAGATTGCATCCCACCGTTGGTCGTCCGTGAGCACGAACACGATGTTCGGACGCGCGCCCGGCGCGGGAACACGGGCGCAGGCGGCACCCACCGCGGCCAGGGCCGTCGCGAGCACGATGAATAGACATGACGTTCGCATCTGCGTGCCTCCTCCAGGCGCATGACTCCCACAGGGGGCTGCGCGCACTGATCCAGGTCCATTCAGTGACCGTGCAGGACGACGTTAGCCCGGACGGCCGCTGATGAGCAACGGAGACCGTTGCGGCGTCCGACTAGAGCAGCACCGCGACGGCGCGCACACGTGCGGCACAGTCCGCGCGCTTCTTCTTCAGGAGATCCCGAACGAGTAGAGGAGACGTGTCGTCATCGAGCGTCTCGAGCACGTCGTACTGAAACGCGGCCTCGCCGTGCGCATTCCACGCCTGCTGCATCGTGGCCTCCCGGTGCGTTCCGAGCCGGAGCGTGAAGCGCAAGGCGTTCTCGGCCGCGCGAAGGTTCGTTGAGGCACCGACCCATGCCTGGCCGGACGCCAGACAGCGGAGGGCAAACACGCCGCGGGCCGTCGAACGCTCCTTATAGGCGCGAATGGCCGCTTTCCGATCGATGGACTGTCGCTCACTTCCCGCCACTGAACACCTCGTCCGAAAGTCTGCGCACGAACGCGATCACGTCTGGAGGCCACGCCGCCACATGCGCCTGAAATGCGTCGACATCCGCCGCGAACAGCGCCCGGTTCGCCTCCTCAAAGCCTGGCAGATCGCCGGCAAGCGCGGCCATGAACCGATAGGTCACCTCCTGCGATCGCCGAACGCGGTCCTTGCCGGCGTTCGCGCGCCGGGCGTCATCGACCAGCCGCCTCAACGTCACCGAGGCCCCGCCTGGCTGGCCACTGAGCCAGGTCCACTGTCGAGGCAGCAGCGTCACTTCGCGTGACACCACGCCCAGGCGCGGGCGGCCGCGGCCGCGAGGCGTGACCGGCGGCGCCGGCGCCGAGGCCTCGCCTTCCAGGCGTCGCATGACGTCCTTCGCCGTCCCGCTGTAGTCGAGATCAATGACCTCGGCCGTCTCATCGTCGAAGATCAGCACGATGCCGCCGCGGTCGAAGGCGGCCTTCGCCTTCACGGCCACGCGGTTGAGCGGCCCGGAGGCAATCCGTCGAAGGCCGTCGAATGCCGTGCAGGCGGTTTCAGCGAGTGCGTGCCTCGAGTGGGTGGCCACGGAGCCATAATTATACCTGGGTATAATTATGGCCGCAAGGCGCCTGCCGGAGTTCGAACCTTGCCCGTCATTCGCGTTCGTGCGACCCTAGCGGCTCGGTGCCCGATCCTTCACCCGAACAGACGATCGCAGACTTGTCGAGGCTCCTCGAGGTCTCTCGTCATCTGGGCGCGACGATCGAGCTGCAGCCGCTGCTCGACGGCATCGAGCGCGCCGCCCTCGAGGTGCTGCGCTGTGAGCGCGCCAGCGTCTTCATTCTCGACAGGACGGCCGGTCAACTCGTCAGCAAGTTCGCCACGGGCGGCCAGGAGATTCGCTTCCCCGCCGATCGCGGCATCGCCGGCGAAGCAGCCCAGCGCATGGCGGTGGTCAACGTGCCGGATGCGTACGCCGATCCCCGGTTCAACCGCGAGATCGACAAGACCACCGGCTTCCGCACCCGCTCGATCCTGACGCTGCCGATGATCGGCCTCGACGGCGCGCTGATGGGCGTGCTGCAGCTCTTGAACAAGGCCAGCGGCGCGTTCACCCCCACCGACGAGGAATTGGCCCGCACGCTCGGGGCGCTCGCGGGTGTGGCGCTGCAGCGGCAGCTCCTGCTCGAGGAGTACGCGAAGAAGCGAAAGCTCGTGCACGACCTCGAGATCGCCCGCGAGATTCAACAGGGGATCCTGCCGGACGCGGCGCCGACGTGCGAGGGCTTCGATATTGCCGGCTGGAATTTGCCCGCCGACCAGACCGGCGGCGACGTGTACGACTTCATCGACGTGGCGAGCGGCCACCTCGGGATCATCGCGGGCGACGCGACCGGGCACGGCATTGGTCCCGCCCTGGTCTCCGTTGAATGCCGCGCCATCATCCGCGCGTTGACGGCCGGATCGTCTGACCTGACGTACATCCTGACCACGACCAACAGGCTGCTGGCCCGCGACCTGGCCGACAGCCGGTTCGTCACGCTCTGTCTGGCGTTTCTCGATGTCCCGACCGCGACGCTCTCGTTCGCCAGCGCCGGCCACGGACCGTTGCTCCACTATCGCGCCGCGAGCGATGCGTTCGAGGAACTCGCCATTTCGGGTCCGCCGCTCGGCCTGTTCGACGAGATGTCCTACGAGCCCCCGACACCGATCCACCTGGACGCCGGGGACATGTTCATCGTGCCGACCGACGGGTTCTACGAATATGCACGCCGAGATGGCGAGTTCTTCGGCAACACACGAATCGAGGACGTCATGCGCGCGCATCGTGCCGAGCCGGCCGCCACCATGGCGCAACGACTCTACGATGCCGTCATCGCCTTCGCCGACGGCGCCCCTCAAATCGACGACATGACCATCGTCATCGTCAAAAAGACCTGACGGCGCGCGCCCGCGCGCCGGCGGATGCTTGACACCATCATATGCATTGATATACATATGCGTTGTCATGCAGACAATGATTCAAGCGCTGGCCGATCCGAATCGCTTTCAGATCGTCGAGGCCCTGCTCGACGGCGAGCAGGCGGTCAACGACCTGGTGGCCAGGATGGAGATCCATCAGTCGGGGGTGTCGCGGCACCTCCGCATCCTGGAAGAGGCCGGAGTCGTCCGCGTCCGGCCCGATGGTCCGAGGCGGCTGTACTCCCTCCGCCCCGAGCCATTCAGGGAATTGAACGACTGGGTCAGCCGGTACCGGGCCGTGTGGGAAGGCCGGCTCGATGCATTCGCGGCGGCCCTGGAACGCAGGCAGCAGCAGCGTCGGCACAAGCGCCCGACGCGGAGGAAGGTATGAACAACGTGGGCACGCCGGGTACGCCATCGCCGCGCAAGCAGATCACGCTCGAGCGCATCTATCAGGCCGACATCCAGGATGTGTGGGACCTGTGGACGACTAAGGAGGGGATCGAGTCCTGGTGGGGACCGGGAGGGTTCAGCGTGACGGTCTCCAAACTCGATCTCCGTCCGGGCGGCGTACTGTTGTACGCGATGACCGCAATCGATCCGCCTCAGGTCGCGTTCATGCAGAAGGCGGGAATGGCCCTGACGACCAACGCCCGCATCACGTTCACCGAGATCATCCCGCGCCGCCGGCTCGCGTACCTCAACCTGGCCGATTTCATTCCGGGCGTCGACCCGTATGACGTCGCAACCGTCGTGGAGCTCCACGAAACTCGTGAGGGCGTGCGAATGGTCCTGACGCTCGACGCGATGCACAACGACGAGTGGACCAACCGAGCCGTGATGGGCTGGGAAGGCGAGCTCGGCAAGCTGGCTGCGGTCCTGAAGGATCGCCGGACGGGGCACCAGCCATGACGACGGAAGGGGACGTCAAGGCGTTCTGCGACGCCGTACGTGGCGGCGACGTTCCGCTGACGCAACACTTCCTCTCATCGAGTGACGTGCGGACGCGGATCAACGATCCGATGTTCGCCTTCGGCCAGCGCGCCGCGCACATCGCCGCGAAGAACGAAGCGATGCTGGCGCTCCTGATCGCCGCTGGCGCCGACGTGAACATGAAGAGTGACTGGGAGAACGGTCCCTACACCGTGCTCGACAACGCCAATGAGGAGACGGCGCGATTTCTTCTGGCGCACGGTGCAACCCTGACGCCCAACGTGGCGGCGCGACTCGGTTGGATGGACGCGCTGCAGACGCTCGTGGACGCCGACGATGCGCTCGTACACGCGCGTGGAGGAGACGGCCAGCAGCCGCTCCACGAAGCAAAGACTGTGGCGATTGCTGACTTCCTGCTCGACCGGGGTGCCCACATCGACGCACGCTGTATCGATCACAAGTCGACCCCCGCGCAATACGCGCTGGTGGATCGACCGGACGTCTGCCGGCATCTGCTCGAGCGCGGTGCCACGCCGGACATCTTCATGGCGGCTCGCCTCGGAAACCTCCCTCTCGCCACGCGCCTGCTGGACAACGACCCCGCTTGCATCGCGGCGCGTGTCAATGCACCCGGTTACCCAGCCGTTCCGCCACTGAGCATCTACTGCTGGTCACTCGGTTTCGGGATGTCTCCGCATGACGTCGCGGCGCGGTTCGATCATCGCGAGGTGCGCGATCTGCTCGTGGCTCGAAGTCCGGAACGGATCCGCTTCATCAATGCCGTGCTTGCCGGGGACGACCAGGCATCGAACGACTTGCTGGCTGCGGATCCATCGCTTCTCCCCTCTCTGTCACGCCAGGACCACGCGCACCTGGCACAGGCCATCTTCCACGAACGGTTCGACGTGGCCGAGCTGATGCTCCGTCTCGGGTTCGATCCGGCCGCACCAGGGGTCGATGGCGGCACCGCACTGCATGCAGCCTGCTGGGTCGGCAACGTGCGGATGGTTGAACTCCTCCTTGCCCGCGGTGGCGTGGCGCTGGACGCCAGGGATCCAACGCATCAGAGCACGCTGCTTGGATGGGCCGCCTTCGGATCCGTGCACAGGCGGGCCGCCGGTGCTGACTACCCGGCCGTCGCGGACCGGCTCGTGGCAGCCGGCGTGGACATCACGGCGGCCGGGAACGGCGCGGGTCGCACGTTGCTGGAAATGGCCCAGGGCAGTTCCACCATGCAGGAGGCGCTGCGTCGTCACGGCGCGAAGTAGCGCACCACGGCCGACACTGGCTCCCGGCGCGCGCGCACGCGCGGCCTTGCGGGCGTTCGGTGACGAGATCAGTGAGTCGCGCGGTAGGTCGCCAGATCCGCCCAGACCTGTTTGACCATCGCGGGAGCAACCACGCGCGTCTCGGTCTTGTCTGGGTCCTTCACGGATGACAGGACGATCGACACGGTGCCGCAGTCCGGCCCGATTGCGCTCGGGTCGAACGCGTAGAAGCCTTCCTCGACGGCGTCGGTCTCGGTCACCCGTGACTGAATCCTGAAGGGATGGATCGGCACGACATCCTTTCCATTGCAGAGGAGGCGCATTCGCGAGAACCCGGACCGAATCCGCTTGATCGGCGGAATTTGAGCGCCTTGTGTCGACGCGGCCCCGCGGGCGACCTTCATCCAGAATCCTTCGACGAGCCGCGGTGTGACGCGCACGAAGAGGACGGGAGGCGCGTCCGTCACGTAGTCCGCCCAGTTCTCGAACTCCGTGGCCACGCGAAGGCCGTTCAATTCGTCGGCGCGGACACCGGTCCAGCCACGCTTGCCGTCGGCGCCGGCGAGCAGCGCCGGTGTGAGGAACGTGATGTCGAAGTCGGACGAGGACATCTGATACGGCGTGAGACTGAACACACGAGCCGCCGTGGCCGCGCTGACCGGGGTTGCCGGCATCGATTGCGTCGGCTCGACGGGCAAGTGCACCGCATCGGGCGCCGGGGACGCGTCGAGCGTCGCACGCGCGGACGCGAGGACCTCGCACACGTCTTTCGCGCCAACCACGCGAACGTCGGTGCGCCTGAGCGGATCGGCCTCGCCCGCTGGAGACGCGAGGCCGACGGCGCGACCGTCAGCGGCGAATACGGGACCACCGGCCGCGCCGGCCGGAACGACCAGATAGGAGGTGACGTCCTTGGCTCCGTTGAGGCCCACGTCGATCAGGTAACGATCCGGCGCATCGGCCGCCTGATCCGCCGCTTCGCACACGAGCGGCACGGGCCGGACACCGCCGACGGCCGAGGGGTGGACGCGCACGACCGCCACATCGCGTCGTGGGTCGGAGGCCACGACCACGCCCGTCACTTTGACAGACGGCGTGATCTGCACCTCGATGGACGTCGCCTCACCAATCGCGCGGAGGCTCGTCGCCACAAGCCCCCGCTCGTCCACCAGGAAGCCGGCTGCGTGGACCAGCGGCGTCCAGAGGCCAAAGGCGCTCGCCTGCCAGGTGGTGAGGATCGAGGCCTCGCGCGTCTCTGGCGTATTCGCCGCGGCCGCCGCTTCGCGTTCGAGCTCGGCGGTGGCCCGGCCCACGACGGCGTTGGCGGCGGTGAGCTCGAGGGTCGAGTCCCGTCCAGCCATGACGTCGACGATCTGCGCCCATTCGTAGATGCGCCCGTTCAACACGAATGGCCGATCGGATTCGACGGTGTAGTTGCCGGGCCGCAGACGGACCTGCGCCGTGCCCTCCGGCGAGGTCACGACGCGGCGCGGGACCGCGCTCGTCGGGTTCTCGCTGATCAGAAGCGCATGACGGGCGACAGGCACCAGGCGCTGATCTGCATCCAGCACCGAGACCTTCACGTGCAGGATGGGCAATTCCTGAGCAGACGCTCCGGTCCACGCCGCAAAGGCGACGAGCGCGGAAGCGGCGGTGCGAAGCATACGTCGATGGTGGCTGTGACCGGGCGGGGTGTCAAATGGACGGGCCACCCGTGCGCCGCTCCCTTCCCTCGCGCTGCGATGCTCAGCTCCTCACACGGCGGCTATCCGTCGCAGAGCGCCACGCTTCTCGCAGCGACGTGAGCGGGTCGCGCGTGGACTGGAATTCGTGCGCCAGGTATCCCGTGCGGTCCTGCGATTCATGCCTTCCATTGGACTCCCTCCGCGTCGCGTCGACGCGGCCTGCCGATGACGGAGGCGTGATCCCGCACGGGACGGAGCTTCCGTGAAGACCCCGTGGTTGCTATGGTGAAGGCCGAGATGCCGCCAACATTGTCTGGCCAGACCCAAGCGCCGCCCCGTGGTACGACGTGGCGCGTACGCGCCGCCATGATCGGGTCGGTCGGCAACCTGGTCGAGTGGTACGACTTCTATGCCTACGCGGCCTTTGCCTTGTACTTCGCCGCCGCGTTCTTTCCCGGCCGCGATCCCGTCGTCCAGCAACTGAACGCCGCCATCGTGTTCGCGGTGGGGTTCATCGTCCGTCCAATCGGGGGATGGGTCTTCGGCTACGTGGCCGACCACTACGGAAGGCGCAAGGCGATGATGAGCTCAGTGCTCCTCATGTGCGTCGGTTCGCTGATGATCGCCGTCATGCCCACGTATGCGTCCATCGGTGTCGCCGCGCCCATCCTGCTCGGCGTCGTCCGCATGCTTCAGGGACTGAGCCTGGGCGGCGAGTACGGCACGAGCGCCACGTACCTGAGCGAGATCGCCGACGCGCCGCACCGCGGCTTCTATTCGAGCTTTCAGTACGTGACGCTCATCGGCGGGCAACTGTGCGCGGTGCTCGTGCTGCTGCTGTTGCAACACGTCTTCCTCACCGATGCGGAGCTTCGCGCGTGGGGCTGGCGCATTCCGTTCGTCCTCGGCGCGCTACTCGCCATCGTGGCGTGGGTGATGCGACGCTCGTTGCCCGAGACGGACGACTTCCTGATCGCCCGGGCCGGCGCGAAAGGGCAACGCCCGGACTCGTCCTTGAAAGGCCTGATGCACTATCCCCGTGAGGTGCTGCTCGTGATGGGCCTGACGATGGGCGGCACGACGGCGTTCTACACGTACACGACGTACATGCAGAAGTTCCTGAGGCTCTCAGTTGGATTGACGGACAGTCAGACGACCCTGATTACCGCGTCGTCGTTGGTCTTCGCGCTGTGCCTGCAACCCGTGTACGGCGCGCTGTCGGACCGCATCGGGCGCAAGCCCATTTTGATCTGGTTTGGCGTGATGGGGACGCTGTGCACGATTCCGCTGCTCGACGCCCTGCAAGCCACCAGGAGTGCCGGCATGGCGTTCGTGTGGCTTGCCGGCGCCTGGATCATCGTGTCCGGCTACACGTCGATCAACGCGGTGGTGAAGGCTGAGCTGTTCCCGACGCACGTCCGCGCCCTCGGGGTCGGACTTCCCTATGCGCTCTCGGTATCCATCTTCGGCGGGACCGCGGAGTCCGTCGCGCTCTGGTTCAAATCCATCGGGCACGAACGATGGTTCTACTACTACCTGACGGCGCTCATCGCGACCTCCCTGATGGTCTACGTCACGATGCGTGACACGCGGCGGCAGAGTGCGATGGCGGGCGAGGAACCACGGTGACTCACGAATAGCGATCGTTCACCCAGGGTTCAGCCGTGTTCGAATAGCCGCGCACTTCCCAGAACCCCCGGCGATCGTGCGGCAGGAACTCGATGCGCCGCACCCACTTCGTCCCCTTCCACGCGTAGAGCTTCGGCGTGATGACCCGCACCGGGCCGCCGTGCTCGCGCGGAAGCGGCTCGCCTTCCCATGTGTGCACCAGCAGCACGTCGTCTTCCGTCGCGCGCGCCAGCGGCAGGTTCGTCGTGTACGGCACGTCCGTGCCGGGTTCGACGTCGTAGCCGGTGAACAGCACGTAGCCCGCGTCGTCGTTGGGCACGACGAGTTCCGTCAGATCGCGCATGCGCACACCGCGCCAGTGATTGTCGAAACGGCTCCACGTCGTGACGCAATGGAAGTCGCTCACATCGTCGACCTGGGGCAGCGCCATGAAATCGTCCCACGTGAGCGTCAGGGGATTGTGGACGTCGCCGGCAATCTCGAGACGCCACGACGACGGCGCCACCTCGGGCACGTTGCCGAGGTCGAGGACCGGCCAGTTCTTGACGACGTGCTGACCGACAGGCAGCTTGGGCATGCCGTCGCGATTGGCCGGGCCGCTGCCCTGTGGGGTGCGCGCGCGTACGTCCACGTTCACGGCCTCGGCGTGTGACTGTTTCTGCCGTGCGATGTAGGCGAGCCGTTTGCTGACGAGGTCTGGGCGATCCATGGGTGCGTCACCGATTGTAGCGCGTGGCTCGAGTCCTCTCAGTCCGCCATTCCGGCGCTGCGACGCCGGACAATGTCATAGAGCGCGATGCCGACCGCCGTCGACAGATTCAGCGACCGCACATGCGGCGACGCGATCGGCAACGTGACGAAGCGATCGGCGAAGCGCGCATGAAGATCCGGCGGGAGACCGCTGGTCTCGCGTCCGAAGATCAGGACCACGTCTCGATTCGCATCAATGGGCGCGTCCCACAGCAGCCGTGTCGCCTTCGTCGAGAAGAAGTACGGCTGCCCGAGTGCCGGCAGCACGTCTTCGAACGCCGCCCACGTCGGCCACACGCGCAGGTCGACGTGTTCCCAGTAGTCCAGCCCCGCGCGACGAACCTGACGGTCGTCAAGCGAGAAACCCAGCGGCTCGATCAGGTGCAGCGTGGCGCCGGCGGCGAGACAGCTCCGACCCGCGTTGCCGGTGTTCCAATGGATTTCCGGATGCACGAGCACGACGTGAACGGCCACGCGCCATGGTACGTCGCGGACGGCCGGACGGGCGTGGCAACCGGCAGGGTCGGCTCGTGTCCCATCGTGTCGAGCGCGCGCACCCGTCCGTCGCGACGAGCGGGGCGGCGGCCACGCGCCGCCCCGCACTCACGCCGGTTACGCAGTGCAGCGGTCAGCGAGGATGAGCATCTGCGGACGGCTTTTGTGACCGGCGTCCTTCATGACGGCGGGAACTTCGGGGTCGGAGACGAAACTCTGCCATCCCGCCTCGTCCCAGTCAAAGATCACCCAGACCCGATCTGTCTGATTCGGATCGCGAAAGACGAAGGCGCCCTTCGATCCGTGAGCCCGGCGCTTCTCGGCGCCCGCGGTCGAGAAGATCGTCATGAAGCGGTCGAAGTCTTCGACCGTAGTGGTGGCCAGTATCATCGTGTTCTCCTGTGTGAACGCCTTGCGTTGATGTGGTGATGTCCTGATCACGCCGTGGGAACGGTCGCGGCGACGACCTGCTCTCTCGGATCGATGGCCCCGAGGCTTTTGACGATCTGGAAGTGGCCATTTCGGGCCTGGGCGATGTACATGTTCAGGCGCAGATGATGCTGGCCACTCACCATGGCGGCCGGTCCACCGGGACCCTCCGCGATTCGCGCATGGTTCAGGGCCGCGATCACATCTGCCTGCGTGAGCGAGCCGGCCTCCGTGACCGCCGCCGCCCAGAGCCGGAGCCCACGGTACAGACCCGAACACCCGCTGCCGCCGGTGAACTGTGGCTGCCCGGGATACAGCGTGTCGTATTGCGCGAGCAGTTTCTGACTGAACGGATCGCTCACCGCCTGGTAGTAGTCGAGGCAGCTGTAGAGCCCCTCGACGTGAGCGGCCGGCACCATGTTCAGGAAGTTTTCGTCGAAGTAGGTGCAGACCAGATGGCCGCCGCGACTGCTGAATCCTGAGTCGTGAAGTTGCTCGAGGAACGGCGCCACACCAGGCGGCACGATGGTGTTGAACACCACGTCCGCTCCGCTCGAGGCAATCTTCTCCACCGTGGCGCGGTAGTCGGTGTGATCGAGAGGAAAGTATTCCTCACCGACGATGGTGCCGCCGCACGCCGTGACCACTTCGCGGACTTTGGCGTTCATCACGTGCGGCCAGATGTAGTCCGCCGAAGGGAGATAGAACGTCCGCGCTCCCGTGTGCTGCATCAACCACGGAATGAACGGCTCGACCTGCTGGGCCGGCACCGGCCCGGTGCAGAAGATGAGCGGATGGCATTCCTGGCCTTCGTACTGCTCAGGGTAGATGTAGAGCGTCCGGCCCTTCACGACGGCCGGCCCTTTGATGGCCTGCCTTGTCGAGCTGAAGATGCCGCCGAGGATCACGTCGACGTGGTCCTGCTCGACCAGTTTGGCCGCCACGGTGGCCGCGACGTCGTCGTTCGTCGCGCTGTCCTCGAGACACAGGTCGACGTGTCGCCCGAGCAGGCCCCCCTTGGCGTTGATGTCGCCAACGACCATTCTCGCCACGTTGGCGTTTGCGAGTCCGACGAACGAGAGTGGACCGGTCTGATCCGCGATGACGCCAACCTTGATGGACTGGCCGCCTGAGGTCGATTGCATGATCTGCTCTCCAGGTAAGGCGCCACCTGCCGCCTCCGCGGCTGCCGGCAACGCTTGTGTGCTATGAATGGTGCGCCCAACGCCCGGGCACATGCATCGGGAGAACTCCCCATTTTGGCTGCACCCCTTCGACTTGGTGAGTTCGTCGCAACGCTGGCGCTCGCGCAGGACAACGCGTTTGGCCAGCCACTCGAGTCGCAGCTACGGTCCTGCCTGCTGGCGTCGTGGATATGCGAGGCTGCAGGCGTCGATCGCGAAACGCGGGACGCTACCTACTGGGTGGCCCTGCTGCGGTACATCGGCTGCACGGGCCACGCCCACGAGGTCGCCACGGTCTTCGGCGACGAGATCGCGATTCGCGCCCAGACGCTGGTGCACGACGCCGCCAATCCCGCCGAGGTCATGCGCGACGTGATGCAGTTCGCCACGGCGGGCCGCACCGCGGAGGAGCGTGACGAGATCGTCAAGATGATCCAGGCGACGGCGCGCGAATGGGCCGTCCACAATTTCAAGTCCGGGTGCGAGGTGGCCGACATGCTGGTGCAGCGGCTCCACTTCGGCCCCGCCGTGCGTGAGGCGCTGGCCTTCACGTTCGAACGCTGGAACGGGAACGGCTACCCCGCTCATGCGCAGGGTGAGACCATTCCGCTTGCGATGCGCGTGGTGCATGTCAGCCACGACATGGAAGCCATCGGGCGCCTCTTCTCGCCGGATCGCGCGCTCGACGCCGCACGCGATCGACGCGACCGCACGTATGACCCCACCCTGGCCGATCTCTTCGTCGCACACGGACGCGACTGGTTCGATCGGTTGCGAACGATCGACCCGTGGGATGCCGTCCTGGCCCTCGAACCGGAACCTCACCGCATTCTCGAGGGCGAGGCGCTCGACAATGCCCTGATGGTTGCCGCCGACTTCATCGATCTGAAATCGCCGTACATGGGCGGACACAGCCGCCGATGCGCCGAGCTTGTCGTCGACGCTGCCCGGGTCTTGGGGTTCACGGAAGACGCCATCACCACGCTCCACCGGGCCGCCCTCGTCCATGACTTTGGCACCACCGCCGTGCCGAACTCGATCTGGGACAAGCCAGGCGCGCTCACGCGCGCGGAGTTCGACCGGGTGGAACTGCACCCGCTGCTGACCGAGCAGATGCTGCGCCGCTCACCGGGTCTGGCTGTGCTCAATCCAGTCGCATGCGCCCACCACGAGAAATGCGATGGCTCGGGTTACCACAAGCGTGTGCGCGCCGATGCCGTCGACCCGGCCGCGGCCGTGCTGGCCGCGGCGGAGATCTACGTCGGGATGACAACCGAGCGCTCCGACCGGCCGGCGTTCTCGGCCGAGGATGCCGCCGCGGAGCTTCGCCGGCTGGCCTCAGAAGGTGTGATCGATGCTCGTGCGAGCCGCGCGGTACTCGTGGCGGCCGGTCACGGCGAACCGGACACGCGAGCCGGGACGCGATCGCAGAATCCCGGCGGCCTGTCCCCGCGCGAAGTCGACGTGCTGCGACTCGCGGCCCGGGGTCTGACGACACGACAGATCGGCGATCGGCTCTTCATCTCGACCAAGACCGCCGATCACCACATCCAGCACGTGTACAACAAGATTGGCGTCTCGACACGGGCGGCCGCCGCACTGTGGGCCATGCAGCACGCCGTCGTCAGCTGAGTCTCTTCCACGGGGACCATGCCGATTACGACCGTCGAGGATCTCCGCATCCATCTCCAGTGGGCGATCGAGATCGAGCACAGCATCATTCCGCCATATCTCTGCGCGCTGTATTCGATCAGGCCCGGTCAGAACCGCGAAGCCGTCGAGGCGCTGACCTCGGTGTTCATCGAAGAGATGCTGCACATGACGCTGGCGGCCAACGTGCTGAACGCGATTGGCGGCGCGCCCGTCCTCGATCAGCCGAGCTTCCTGCCCACGTACCCTCAATACCTGCCGCACAGCCGCGGCACGTTCCTCATCCCGCTGGCGCGCTTCTCGAAGCCGACCATCGAGACGTTCATGCGCATCGAGAATCCCGAGGCGCCGGACGCACTTCCAGAGGCGGATCGCTACGCCACGCAAGGCCAGTTCTATCTCGCAATCGAGGACGCGCTACAGGCGCTGTGCGCCGCGCACGGCGAAACGGCGATCTTCAGCGGCGATCGCGCGCGCCAGATTACGCCGGACACGCTCGACTACAACGGCAGCGGCCGCGTCATTCCCGTGCACGACCTCGCGTCGGCGCTGGCGGCCATCAACCACATCGAGGAGCAGGGCGAAGGCGTGACGCCGAAGGACGTCTGGGATGGCGATCGCGACATGTTCCATCCGGAGGTGGACGAGGTCGCGCACTTCTTCCGGTATCAGGAGGTGCTGCTGGGCCGCCTCTATCAGCGCGGCGACACGCCCGCCTCAGGTCCGACGGGCCGGTCGTTCGACATCGACTGGGATGCGGTCTACCCAATGCGCGACAACCCACGCAGCGCGGACCACGCGCCAGGCACTCCGGTGCGCGAGAAGATGGACGGCTTCAACCTGCAGTACTCGGACATGCTCCGCGGCCTGCATCGGGCGTTCAACGGCGATCCCAGACACATGTTCGTAACGGTGCCCGCCATGATGCCGTTGAAGGCGCGCGCACAAGAGTTGATGCAGATGTCGAGCGGCGACGGCGTGACGACCGCTGGACCGTCCTTCGAGTGGCTGCCGTCATCAGGCGGCCCACCTAGCGCATAGGACGTCCGACGAACTGCGCCAGGTGCTCGCCGGTCAATGTCGATCTGGCTGCCACCAGATCAGCGGGAGTGCCTTCGAACACGATGCGCCCACCATCGTGACCCGCGCCAGGACCGAGGTCGATGATCCAGTCGGCATGCGCCATCACGGTCTGGTGGTGCTCGATGACGATGACCGACTTGCCCGCGTCGACGAGCCGATCGAGCAAGCCGAGCAGGTGCGCGAGGTCAGCCAGGTGCAGCCCCGTGGTCGGCTCATCGAGCACGTAGACGCCGCCGTCTTCACCGATGTGCGTCGCAAGCTTGAGTCGCTGGCGCTCGCCACCGGACAGCGTCGTGAGTGGCTGCCCGAGCCTCAGGTAGCCCAGCCCCACGTCCGCCATGCGCGTCAGAATCGCGTGCGCGGCCGGCGTGTGCGCCTTGCCGGCTCCGAAGAATCCCACCGCGTCGTCGACCGGCAGGTCGAGCACCTCGGCGATATTGAGCGTGCCGAGGCGGTAGTTCAGCACGGAGTCCTGAAACCGCCGGCCCTCACAGTCCTCGCACACCGTGCTCACGCCGGCCATCATCCCGAGGTCGGTGTAGATCACACCGGCGCCGTTGCAGGCCGGACACGCGCCCTCGGAGTTGGCGCTGAACAGCGCCGGCTTCACGCCGTTGGTCTTCGCGAACGCCGTGCGGATCGGATCGAGCAGACCGGTGTAGGTGGCCGGGTTGCTCCGCCGCGAACCCCGGATCGGCGTCTGATCGACCGACACCACACCATCCCTGCCAGACACCGATCCGTGGATCAGCGAGCTCTTGCCCGATCCCGCGACGCCGGTCACGACAACGAGCACGCCGAGCGGGATGTCGACGTCTACGTGCTTGAGGTTGTGCGTGCCAGCGCCGCGCACCTGCATCACACCTGATGACTGGCGCACCAACGGCTTCAGCGATGCCCGGTCGCTCAGGTGCCGACCCGTGAGCGTGCCGCTGGCGCGCAGCCCGTCAACGCTTCCCTCGAACACCACCTCGCCACCCGCAGTACCCGCGCCGGGGCCAAGGTCGACGACGTGATCGGCGATCGCGATGGCTTCCGGCTTGTGTTCGACCACGAGGACGGTGTTGCCCTGGTCGCGCAGCCGAAGCAGCAGGCCGTTCATTCGCTGGATGTCGTGCGGATGGAGCCCTATCGTCGGCTCATCGAACACGTAGGTCACGTCGGTGAGCGATGACCCGAGGTGACCGATCATCTTGATGCGTTGCGCCTCGCCGCCCGAAAGCGTGCCGGATGGCCGGTCGAGGCTGAGATAGCCCAAGCCGATCTCCACGAACGAGTCGAGCGTGAGGCGCAGTTTCGCGAGCAGCGGCGCGA
>JBDTNQ010000029.1:0-39155 GCA_039933635.1 Acidobacteriota bacterium | reverse complement strand
GCCGCGGCGTTCCTTCTGAATCACCGACAGGTAGATCTTGCCGGTGGTCCAGTTGTTGTTCCGCGTCGCCACCATGTTCGTGAAACGTTCGTAGTGGCCCAGGTCGAGGTCGGTTTCCGCGCCGTCGTCGGTGACGTACACCTCGCCGTGCTGGTACGGACTCATCGTGCCCGGATCCACATTGATATATGGATCGAATTTCTGGAGGGCGATTTTGTAACCGTGGCCCTCGAGCAGGCAGCCGATTGACGCGGCCGCGAGCCCCTTGCCGAGCGAGGAAACCACGCCGCCGGTCACGAAGATGTATTTCACGGGCCTGGGGGAGTCAGTGTGCGCCATTTATCGCCTCAGCGCGGCACGGCGGCTTCGAAGAGCCTCCGCACCCGCTCGAGATCCTCCGGCGTGTCCACGCCGATGGTGTCTGCTGTCGTTTCAACTGTCGCAATCGCCAAACCGTGTTCGAGCACCCGCAACTGCTCGAGGCCTTCCGCGCGTTCCAGCGGCGTCTGCGGCAGGGCCGCCACGCGCAGCAGGAAGTCGCGCCGGTACGCATACAGGCCGAGATGCCGCCAGATCGGCGGCTGCGGGTGACCGGGCCGGGTAAAGGGAATGGGGGATCGGGAAAAATACAGCGCGCGGCCGGACGCGTCGACGACGAGTTTCACGACCGCGGGATTCTCGAGGTCGGCCGGGTCAATGAGCCGCTTTCGAAGCGTGCCCATATTGTGCCCGCCGTCTGTCACCAGCGTGGCCACGGCGTCGATGGCGTCAGCCGATATCATCGGCTCGTCACCCTGCACATTGATCACGGCATCGCAGTCGAGATGGGCGGCGACCTCAGCCAGTCGATCCGTGCCGCTCTCGTGGGTTGGCAGCGTCATCACTGCCGTGCCACCGAACGCCGCCACCGCCTCGGCGACGCGGTCATCGTCGGTCGCCACCAGCACCGCGTCCACCCGGCGCGCTTGCGCCGCGCGCATGCAGACGTGCTCAATCATCGTCCGGTCGCCAATGCGTGCCAGAGGCTTACCGGGGAGACGAGTACTGCTGTATCGAGCGGGAATGAGGGCGACGATGTGGGCGGAGCGGACCGAACGTGCCAGCCCCGAGGGGAAAACAACGGGCACGGAGAATCCTAGCACGACTATGGTACGATTCGAACGGAACAAACAACGTGGCACGTGCAACGTCGACGCTCGTGCTCCTCGCGGGGGCGACACTGCTGGTCACCTGGCTGGTCACGCCGGCTTCATCCGCGCCGCCGCCACAGACGCCCGCCCCACGCACAGCGCTCGATGACGCGATGCCGTTACTGGCGGACGTCGACGCGCAAGTCCTCGAACTCCATGATCGAATTGGCGTGCGGCCCGAGTATCCGACGCCCGTGCGTGATCCATTCAGTTACGTCACCCGCGCGCCTCGTGCGCGCGCGGCCGACCCGCGTCCCGTTTCCGAACCCGTCACACAACCGCCCGCAGAGCCGCCGATGCTGCCCGCGCTCGTGGCGATTCTCTCCGGCGACGCCGCGGCCTCGCATCGTGCCGTGTTGTCGATGCCCGATGCGGACGACGTCCAGTTCGTGTCCATCGGCGCGACGGTTGGCCGATTCGTGGTCCGCGAGATTCAAGACGACGCGGTCGTGCTCGCTGACACCCAGACGAATGAGGCGGCGCGGCTGACGCTCCGCTGACACCTGACGACCCACCGGTAAAACCCGTACTCGTCCCGCCCGTTCCGGTCTCGGCAGTGCGCAGATATAATGTGCCGTTCGTCGTTGACCGCCATTCGCACCATGTTGGTGCAAAGCGGAGCAACCGCCGACATGTGTTGAGATTTCGCGCGACGGCCGGGATTTTCCACAGACTTTTCCACAGATTCTGCGGAGATCTTTTCGGCGTGATCAGGGACGTGACCTAAAGCGTGTCGTGTCCCGCGCGACACGACAGAGAAGGTGAGCAAGAGACGATGGGAATCAGCGGCCAAGCAGGCCAAGCAATTGAGCGACGTGACGGAAAGCTCGTGGTGCCCGATCAGCCGATCCTGCCGTTCATCGAAGGCGATGGCACCGGGCCCGACATCTGGCGTGCCAGCGTGCGCGTGTTCGACGCCGCTGTAGAGAAGACGTACGGCGGTCGCCGCAAGATCCATTGGCTCGAGGTGCTCGCTGGTGAAAAGTCATTCGCGAGTACGGGGAACTGGCTACCCGAAGAAACGCTGGCCGCGTTCCGCAAATATCTCGTCGGCATCAAGGGGCCGCTGACAACGCCGGTGGGCGGTGGCATCCGGTCGCTGAACGTGGCGTTGCGTCAGGAACTCGATCTGTATGTGTGTTTGCGACCCGTCCGCTACTTCAGCGGCATGGAAACGCCCGTGAAGCGCCCTGACCAGGTCGACATGGTGATCTTTCGCGAGAACACCGAGGACATCTACGCCGGCATCGAATTCCGCGAGGGGACGCCCGAGGTCGAGGAGTTCAAGAAGTTGTTCGCCGCGGCGTTCCCCAAGCTCTACAAGAAGGTGCGGTTCCCGGACACGTCAGGATTTGGGCTGAAGCCCATGTCGCGCGATGGGAGCGAGCGGCTCATTCGATCGGCTATCGAGTACGCGATCGCGAACAAGCGGAAGAGCATGACCCTGGTGCACAAGGGCAACATCATGAAGTTCACCGAGGGCGCGTTCCGCGACTGGGGTTACGAGTTGGCCAAGCGCGAGTTCGGCGCGACCGAGATCGATGGCGGTCCCTGGTGCGCGTTGCCGGGCGGCCTGGTGATCAAGGATGTGATTGCCGATGCGTTCCTCCAACAGATCCTGACGCGTCCGGCGGAATACGACGTCATCGCCACACCGAACCTCAACGGCGACTACATTTCCGACGCGCTGGCCGCGCAGGTCGGCGGTATCGGGATCGCGCCGGGGGGCAACATCAACTACGTTACCGGTCATGCGGTGTTCGAGGCGACCCACGGCACGGCGCCGAAGTACGCCAACCTCGACAAGGTGAATCCTGGCTCGGTGATTCTGTCGGGCGAGATGATGCTGCGCTATATGGGATGGGGCGAAGCGGCCGACACGGTCATGCGCGCGCTCGAGAAGGCCATCGCCGACAAGACCGTGACGTACGATCTGGCGCGTCTCATCGCGGGCGCCAAGGAGCTCAAGACCTCCGAGTTCGCGACCGCGATGATTGAACAAATGTAGCGGCGACGAAGCCGCACGCTCTGATCCTGAAGCCTGTCGTCATTATGGAGTCGCAATGAATCGTAAAGTGACCGTCGTAGGCGGTGCCGGCAACGTCGGCGCCACGGTGGCGCGGGCCATCGCCGTCAAGGAACTCGCCGATGTCGTCATCGTCGACATCGCGGCCGACAAGGCCGCGGGCATCGCGCTCGACATCTTCCAGGCCTGTCCCATCGATGGATCGGATACGCGCCTCATCGGCACGACCGACTACGCGCAGACGGCCAACTCGGACGTCGTCGTGATCACGTCCGGCGTTCCGCGCAAGCCGGGCATGAGCCGCGACGACCTGCTGCAGGTCAACTACAAGATCATGCAGGCGGTCACCGAGCAGGTGGTGAAGTACTCGCCGAACGCGGTGATCGTCCCGGTGGCCAACCCGCTGGATGCCATGTGCCAGGCGGTGTACCGCCTCAGCGGCTTCCCGCGCGAGCGCGTGGTCGGGATGGCCGGCGTGCTTGACTCCGCCCGCATGCGGGCCTTCATCGCGATGGAACTGGGCGTGTCAGTCGAGAACATCCACGCGTTCGTCCTCGGCGGGCACGGCGACACCATGGTGCCGTTGCCGCGCTACTCGACGGTGGCCGGTATTCCCCTGACCGAACTGGTCGCGATGGGCTATCTCACTCAGGCCAAGCTCGACGAGATTTGCACGCGCACGGCCAACGGAGGCGCAGAGATCACGAAACTGGTCGGCACGAGCGCCTGGTACGCACCGGGCGCCGCGGCGGCTGAGATGGTGGAAGCGATTCTGAAGGACAAGAAGCTGATCCTGCCGTGCTCGGTGTTTCTCACCGGCGAATACGGCGTCCATGACCAGTTCCTCGGCGTGCCCGTGAAGCTCGGCCGGGGTGGCGCGGAGAAGGTCATCGAGATCAAGCTCACCGCAGACGAGAACGCGGCGCTGATGAAATCCGCCGCCGCCGTCAAGGAACTGACGACCGTCATCGGCGTGTAATTCGGACACCGGGAGTCTTCAGACGCCCGGTGTCATGACTCCGGGAGCCTTTAGACTCCGGGAGTGGTTGTGCCAACCGTTAACTGCAGTTGTCATCTGCGATAGACTTTCGCCCGCATGAAGATTCACGAATATCAAGGTAAAGAGATCCTCGGCCGATTTGGCGTGCCCGTGCCGCGAGGCAAGGTCGCCTACACCGCCGATGAAGCGCGTCAGATCGCCGTTGAGCTCGGCGGCGGCGTCGTGGTCGTCAAAGCCCAGATTCACGCGGGTGGCCGCGGGAAGGGCGGTGGCGTCAAGGTCGTGAAGGATCCCGACGCGGCATTCGCGGCGGCCAAGGCCATGCTCGGCATGACGCTCGTGACCCACCAGACCGGCCCCGAAGGCCGCCTCGTCGGCCGCGTGCTCGTCGAGCAAGGCCTCAAGATGACGCGCGAGCTGTACCTCGGCCTCGTGGTCGATCGCTCAACCCAGCGTCCCGTGCTGATGGTCAGCCAGGAGGGCGGCGTCGAAATCGAAAAGGTCGCCGAAGAGACGCCGGACCGCATCTTCAAGGCGTTCGTCGACCCGGCACTCGGACTGCAACCGTTCCAGGCCCGCCAGCTTGCCTTCAACCTCGGGCTGACGGGCGCTGAAGTGGCGAAGGCCGTCAAAGTAATGATGGCGCTCTATGCCGCCTTCGTCGCGACCGACGCGTCGCTCCTCGAAATCAACCCGCTTGTCGTCACCGAGGCCGGCGACCTGCTGGCGCTCGACGCGAAGATGACTTTCGACGACAACGCGATGTATCGCCACGCGGACATCAAGGAACTGCGCGACCTCAGCGAGGAAGAGCCGCTCGAGATCGAAGCGTCGAAGTTCTCGCTGAACTACATCAAGCTCGACGGCACCGTCGGCTGCATGGTCAACGGCGCAGGTCTGGCCATGGCCACGATGGACATCATCAAGCTGGCAGGCGGCGAACCGGCCAACTTCCTCGATGTGGGCGGCGGCGCGAACGCCGAGCAGATCAAGAACGCGTTCCGCATCCTTACGTCGGACAGTAACGTGAAGGCGGTGCTGATCAACATCTTCGGCGGCATCCTCCGCTGCGACGTGTTGGCGCAGGGCGTCATCGCCGCGGTCCAGGATCTCGGCGTGACCGTGCCCATCGTCATCCGCATGGAGGGCACCAACGTCGAACTCGGCAAGCAGATGTTGAAAGACAGCGGCTTGAACTTCACGACCGCCGACACGATGGGCGAGGCCGCAGACCAAGTCGTCGCGCTAGGAAAGTAGCGGCATCGCGAGCGGGGGTGGGGCCCCGCGAGCCAACTAGAGAAAGATGACATGTCCGTTCTCATTGACCGTTCGACCCGTCTCATCGTCCAGGGCATCACCGGCCGCGAAGGCACGTTTCACGCCAAGCAGGCGCAAGCCTACGGCACCAACGTCGTCGGCGGCGTCACGCCAGGCAAGGGCGGCACGACGCACGAAGGGTGGCCGGTGTTCAACTCGGTGCACGACGCCGTCCGCGAAACCGGGGCCAACGCGACCGTCATCTTCGTCCCGCCACCGGGCGCGGCCGATGCCGTCATGGAAGCGGCCGATGCGGGCGTCGCGCTGGCGGTCTGCATCACCGAGGGAATTCCGACGGTCGACATGATGCGCGCGCTCACCTTCGTCCGCTCGACGTCGATGCGGCTCATCGGGCCGAACTGTCCGGGCCTCATCTCGGCGGGACGCGCCAAGGCCGGCATCATTCCAGGGCATATCTGCAAGGAAGGCCGCGTCGGCATCGTCTCGAAGAGCGGCACGCTGACCTACGAAGCCATCCACCAGCTCACGGGCCTCGGTCTGGGGCAGACGACCTGCATCGGCATCGGCGGCGATCCGTTGATTGGCACGTCCTTCATCGACGCGCTCACGCTGTTTGCTGGCGACGATGAGACCGAGGCGGTGGTATTGATTGGCGAAATCGGCGGCAACGCCGAAGAGGACGCGGCGGCTTTCATCAAGTCGTCCTTCAAGAAGCCCGTCGTCGGCTTCATTGCCGGTCAGACCGCTCCTCCGGGACGCCGCATGGGCCACGCCGGCGCCATCATCTCCGGTGGCAAGGGCACCGCCTCCGAGAAGATGGCCGCCCTGACCGAGGCGGGCGTCCGCGTCGTCAAGAGTCCCGCGGACATCGGTAAAGCCGTGGTCGCTAGCCTTAAAGGCTAGCGAACACGCCGGTTGTCCGACCGGCAACTCGTCACTTCGTCACAGTTTTGACGCCGTCGGGGCGTCGGCGCCGACATCTTTGTGGCCCCGTGCGCTATAATTTTCGAGATGTACTGGCGGCCAATTTGCTTGCCCCAGACGGTTCCAGCATGAGTTCAACCCTACCGGCTCCCGCACCGCAACCGACCCAGGCGTCCTCCAGCGTCACCAACGATTTCAGCATCCAGGTCGCCACCGTCAACGGCTCCGGGAGCCAGACGGCCAACCTCGTCCTGCTGCGGTCCATCTTCCAGATGGGCATCCCGGTGTCGGGGAAGAACCTCTTCCCGTCGAACATCGCCGGCCTGCCGACCTGGTACACCATCCGGGCAAATCACCGCGGCTACATCGCGCGCAAGAAGGAAATCGATTTCCTCGTCGCCATGAACCCGGAGACGGCGAAGGACGACGTGATGTCCCTCGAGCCAGGCCGGGCCGTGGTGTACGACGAGCCGCTCAAGCTCGACACGCTGCGGTCGGACCTGACGTTCTATCCGGTCCCGTTCGACAAGATCGTCGCCGAGGTCTGCTCGGAAGCGAAGCTGCGACGGCTCGTCAAGAACATGATCTACGACGGCATCCTGTCCGAGCTGCTGTCAATCGATCTCGCCGAGATGGCGAAGGCGCTCACGCGCCAGATGGGCAAGAAGCCCAAGGCGCTCGCGCTCAACCTGGCCGCGCTCGAAGGCGGCAAGAAGTACGCGGCGGAGCACCTGACCAAGCGCGATCCGTATCGCGTGGCGCCGCTCGACAAGACCGCCGGCCAGGTGCTCGTCGAGGGGAACGCCGCCGCCGCGATGGGCTGCCTGTTCGCCGGCGTCACGGTTGTCGCCTGGTACCCCATCACGCCGTCCTCATCGCTCCCCGAGTCGCTGATCTCGTACATGCGCAAGTACCGCATGGACAAGGACACCGGCAAGGCGACGTTCGCCATCGTACAGGCGGAGGATGAAATCGCCTCGCTCGGCATGGTGATTGGGGCGAGCTGGGCCGGGGCGCGGGCGATGACGTCCACGTCGGGCCCGGGCATTTCGCTCATGTCCGAGTTCGTGGGCCTCGCGTACTACGCGGAAATTCCAGCGGTCATTTTCGACATCCAGCGCGTGGGGCCGTCGACCGGCCTGCCGACGCGCACCGCGCAGGGCGACGTTCTCTTTACGGCGCTGAATTCCCACGGCGACACGCGCCACGTGCTCCTGCTTCCGGGCTCGGCCGAAGAGTGCTTCGACATGTCGATCGACGCCTTCGATCTCTCCGAACAACTGCAGACGCCTGTCTTCGTGCTGAGCGATTTGGATCTCGGCATGAACAACTGGATGTCCAAGCCGTTCACCTACCCCGAGAAACCGCTCCAGCGCGGCAAGGTCCTCGATCAGGAGAAGCTGAAGACCCTCGAAGGGTGGGGCCGCTACAAGGACGTCGACGGCGACGGGGTGCCGTGGCGGTCGGTGCCGGGCACCGGGATGCCGGCGTTCTTCACCCGCGGCTCGGGTCACAACGCCATGGCGCAGTACTCCGAAAAGCCGGACGACTACGTGTCGAACCTCGATCGGTTGGCGCACAAGTTCGATACGGCCCGCACGATGGTGCCCGCGCCGATCGTGCAGCAGGACGCGAAGGCGTCGGTGGGCATCATCGCCTACGGCTCGAGCCACTGGGCGGTCGAGGAGTCGCGCGATCAGCTGCGGGAGCAGTCGGACCTCGCGACGTCGTACCTTCGCCTGCGCGCCTATCCCTTCACGCCGGAGATCGACGACTTCATCCGTCGTCACGACCGCATCTACGTCGTCGAACAGAATCGCGATGCCCAGATGCTGAGCCTGCTGCGCATGGATAGCGACCCCACCCTGGTGGTGCGCCTGCGCAGTGTGCTGCATTACAACGGTTTGCCAATTGACGCCCGGAGCATCACGGACAGCATCCTGGCGCAGGAGAAGGTGGGTTAAATGAGCGCCGACGCCCCCGCGCCAGTCAAGAAGACCAATCGCCTCAATCTCGATGTCTCGAGCTACCGGGGCGGCAAGACCACGCTGTGCGCCGGCTGCGGGCACAATGCGATTTCCGAGCGCATCATCGACGCGTTCTTCGAGATGGGCGTTGATCCCAAGCGCGTCATCAAGCTTTCCGGTATCGGCTGCTCGAGCAAGAGCCCGGCCTATTTCCTGAATCCGTCGCACGGCTTCAACTCCGTGCACGGCCGCATGCCGTCGGTGGCCACCGGTGCGATGCTCGCGAACCAGAGCCTGCTGGCGATCGGCGTCAGCGGCGACGGCGACTCCGGCGCGATCGGCATCGGCCAGTTCGTGCACTCGATGCGGCGTAACCTCCCGCTGATCTACATCATCGAAGACAACGGCTGCTACGGCCTGACCAAAGGGCAGTTTTCGCCGACGGCCGATCTCGGTTCCAAGGCGAAGAACGGCGTCGTCAACGATCTGCCGCCCATCGATATGTGCGCCCTGGCGGTCGAACTCGGCGCGTCGTTCGTGGCGCGGTCGTTCTCCGGCGACAAGAAGCAGCTGCTCTCGATCCTCAAAGCCGCCATCGCGCACAAGGGGACTTCGATGATTGACGTCATCTCCCCCTGCGTGACGTTCAACGACCACGAGGGATCGACCAAGAGCTACGCCTACGTCAAGGACCACGAGGAGCCGCTCGGCGAAATCAGCTTCATCCCGTTCTTCGAAGACATCAGCGTCGAGTACGAACCGGGTACATCCACCCAAGTGAAGATGCACGACGGCTCGCATCTGACGTTGCGGAAGATTACAGAGGACTACAACCCGTCGGACAAGATCACGGCGATGCGGCTGCTCCACGAGAGCCTGCGTCGCGGTGAGTTCGCGACGGGCGTGATCTACATCGAGCCCGACAAGGACGACTTCATCACGACACTCAATCTGGTGCCGGAGCCGCTGGCCTTCCTGCCTCAGGACCGGGTACGCCCGTCAAAGGCCGTGCTCGAGCAACTGATGGACGGGCTCAGTTAGCACTCGCCCGGCCTTCGTGTGGCTTTCAGGGGGCATGTCGCGTCACGCGGCATGCCCCCTCAGTTTTCGCCGGTGTTTTTCGCACCGCCCCTTGCCGCGTCGATATAAGATCGCCCAGATATGACGACAGAGCGAACGTTTGCCATCATCAAGCCCGACGCCGTCGCGAAAGGCGTGGCGGGTCAGATTCTTGCCCGGATCGAACAGGCCGGGTTCATCGTCCGGGGCCTGCGCCTGACGCAACTCTCGAAGCGCGACGCGGAAGGGTTCTATGCCGTGCATCGTGCCCGGCCGTTCTTTGCCGATTTGACCGACTTCATGTCGTCCGGCCCCTGCATCGTGATGGCGCTCGAGGCGCCAGACGCGATCAAGAAGTGGCGCACGCTCATGGGCGCGACCGATCCCGCGAAGGCCGATGCCGGCACGCTCCGCAAGGAGTTCGGCGCGTCCATCGAGAACAACGCCACGCACGGCTCCGACGCGCCCGACACGGCCGCGTTCGAACTCGGCTACTTCTTCAGGGGTATGGAGTTGTAGACGCGTCTTGTCGTGCTAGACCCGGTCTGTTAGACAATGGCCAAGGTGCTGATCATCGCGGGTATCGCGCTTATCGCCGTGGGGTTGGCCGTCAAGGCCGGTTTGCCGCTGGGCCGACTGCCCGGGGACGTCGTCGTCCGGCGGGGAAGCGGGACGTTCTACTTTCCCATCGTGACCTGCCTGGTCGTGAGCGTGGTGTTGTCGTTGGTCGGGGCGCTGTGGCGCCGGTGAGGGTGAATGGCTATCAAAGCTGACAGATGGATTCGCCACATGGCGCGGACGCACGGCATGATTGAGCCGTTTGTGGACGAGCAGGTGCGCGCCGGCGTCGTGTCCTACGGCCTGTCGTCGTACGGCTACGACATCCGCGTCGCCGACGAGTTCAAGGTCTTCACGAACATCAACACCACGGTCATCGACCCGAAAAATTTCGACCCGCGCTCGTTCGTGGACATCCAGGCGGACGTCTGCATCGTCCCGCCCAACTCGTTTGCGCTGGCGCGGACGATCGAGTACTTCCGCATCCCCCGCGATGTGCTGACGGTGTGCTTGGGCAAGTCGACGTACGCCCGCTGCGGCATCATCGTGAACGTCACGCCCTTCGAGCCCGAGTGGGAGGGCTTCGTGACGCTCGAGATCTCCAACACGACGCCACTGCCGGCGAAGATTTACTCCAACGAAGGCATCGCGCAGGTGTTGTTTTTCCAGAGCGATGAGCCGTGCGAGCGTTCGTACGCGGACAAGCGCGGCAAGTACCTCAAGCAGACGGGTGTGACGCTGCCGAAGGTGTGAGGCCACACGCGATCTGTACGCACTTGTTCCCAACGGCCTCGCGATCGACGTTTGTGTTCGACTGAATTCGAATCGGCCGTTCGCTCCGCCCCGCGCGCCACACGCGGACGCTCTCACGCCCGCCAATCCAGACATATCAGTACGCGATGATCGCCGAAGGCGACATCTCTGTCCGCGAAGGCGCGTGCGGATCCGCCCGGGGCCTAGGGTGTTTTCGTTTGCGTAATACCGATATTCATTGATCGATCATGTGATGCGCGTGACGTGCATCGCGTCGCGCGTCACGTGGTACATCGCTTGCTATTGCTCCAGCCGAGTGTGGTCACGATCGTTTGCTGATCCGCAGCCACCTCAATCAGCCCTGATTTGAACGCCCGATCGCCACCGCGGCCGGAGGTCTGTCCGAATGACCCCGGCAGATGGAGGAGGAAGTATGTCCAGTTGGAAGACCGTCAGGCGACTCCTGATGGTAAGTGTGCTCGTGCTGCTGCCCTCACGCGCCATTGCCCAGGAGGCCAGCGTCACCGGTGTCGTGACCGATACGACCGGCGGCGTGCTCCCTGGCGTCACCGTCACTGCCCTGCACGAAGCGACCGGCAACACGTTCATGGCCGTGACCGACGTCGGCGGCCTGTACCGGTTGCCACTCCGTGTTGGAAAGGTTCGAATCACCGCGCAACTCCAGGGATTTGCCACGGTGACCCAGGCGGGAATCGACTTGCTCGTCGGGCAGCAGATCACGGTCAACCTCCAGATGAAGCCGGCCTCCATGCAGGAGGCCGTCACGGTGACGGGGGAAGCGCCGCTCGTCGAGCGAACGCACTCAACGGTCGGCAGCAACGTGGACCCGAAACAGATGCAGGAATTGCCGCTGAATGGCCGCAACTTCGTCGATTTGACGATGTTGGCGCCCGGCAGCCGGCAGAACGCATCGGGCGACGAACTGGGCGTGCTCGGCGTGTTCCAGGTCAACGTCGACGGGCTACGGGTGACGCAGAATCAGACGGCGGGCTTCGGTCAGCCGAAATACAGCAAGGACGCGATTGCGGAGTTCGAGTTCGTCGCCAACCGCTTCGACGCCACCCAGGGCGGGTCGTCCGGGACGATGGTCAATGCCATCACCAAGTCGGGCACCAACGTCTATTCGGGCACCTTCGCCGGGTATTTTCGGAACGACAAGTTCATTGCCAAGGACTTCGTAGCCGGGCGGGTCCTGCCGTACTCAGATGCCCAGTTGAGCTGGACGCTGGGCGGACCCATCGTCAAGAATCGCCTGCACTTCTTCACGAGCTACGAACACGAACTGGAACCGCAGACCTACTCGCACACCAGTCCGTGGCCTTCGTTCAATTTCGATCTGAAAGGCACGCGGACCGAACGCAAGGGGCTGGGGCGCGGTGACGCCCAGTTCACGTCGCGGTCGCGGCTTTCCGTCCGCGGCAACATGTCCGTGGTCGACATGCCGTATGACGGCCGCTACACCGGTGGCGCGACCCGGCATCCCTCGAGCGCGATCACGACCAATCGTCACAGCGGCGACATCAGCGCCGTGCTCACAAACGTGCTCGGAAATTCGGCGGTGAACGAGTTCCGGGGCAGCTACGCCAGCTACTACTGGATTCAGGACTCGGTTGTCGCGTGGAATCAGCATCCGTACGGCCTGCCGTATGGCACGCCGATCATTCAGTTCCGCGGCTACACCGTGGGCCAGGCGCACACCAATTCCCACGAGGACGAACGGCAATGGACGACGTCCTTCCGCGACAATCTCAGTTTCTCGTTCAACAAGGCCGGACGACACGATATCCGTCTTGGTGGCGAGGGCTGGTATCAACAGAATCCCGTGTTCCTGTGCAATCGGTGCATGGGGCTCTACGACGCCTCTGGCGGACCGGTCCCGGCCAACGTCGAATCGCTGTTCCCGGTGTGGAACGACGTGAGCACGTGGAACCTGGCGGGCATCTCGTCCGTGGTGCGCAGCTACACGCTCGGCGTGGGCCAGATGCAGGCGTACGCACCCTTGTCCGGCGTGGCGGGCTGGTTCCAGGACGACTGGCGGCTGACGTCGCGCCTCACGGCAAACCTCGGTGTGCGCTATGACTTCGAAGCTGGCGTCTATGCCGAGCACGAATCACTGGAGCCGTTCCTCAAGGCCGGGCGACCCAATGACAAGAACAACATCGCGCCCCGGTTGGGCGCGGCGTTCAGCCTGACGCAGAGCACCGTGCTCCGCGGTGGGTTCGGACGCTTCTTCGCCGATCCGGGATCGCACACGGCCTACTGGACGAAGCTCGGCATTCACTCCATGCACCCGCAGGTGCTGAACGACGGGCGCGCGGACTTCGCGGCCAACCCGTTCAACGGACCGACGCCGACCTTCGAGCAGGTCGCCCAGACGCTGTGTTCCGTTGCTCCCACGCTGAAGAACTGCCTTCGCCGAACCCTCGCCACCGCGTTCGCGGCGCCCGAGAACGAGATTCCCTACAGCAATCAGGGGTCGATCGGCATGCAGCAGCAGCTGGGCGATCGCATGGTTGTCGAGGCGGACTACGCCTACACCGGCATGCGGGCGCAGAACGTGGAGTTCAACATCAACCTGGCGTACGACCCGGCGACCGGTGCGAACTATCCGTTCACGAACATCGCCAAGCGGCCGTACCAGGACTGGGCGAGCGTCGTGAACCGGCTCTCAATTGGCCAGTCGAACTACCACAGCTTCCAGGTTGCGGTCACGCGGCGCCTCGGGAATCGCTGGCAGGCGGCGGCGACCTACCTGTATGCCAAGCAGTTCAACCTGCAGAACGCACCGGTGCCGGTCGGATGTCAGTACGTGACGACGCTCAACGCGGCGGGCGCGCCGGTGTGCGACGTGCCGGTGACCCTCAATCCGACGGTGCGGGAGGAGTGGTACCTGACCGGGGACCAACGCCATCGCTTCACCTTCAACGGCATCTGGGACGTGGGCCTGGGCCTGCAGTTGAGCGGCCTGTATTTCTTCGGTGACAACGGCTGGGCGACGCCGACGTCGGGTGTCGATGCGCTGGCGACCGGCGGCGCGGCCGGGCGCGTGCGCGCGGACGGCTCCATCATCGCGCGCAACAGTTTCGACCTGCCCTCGCTCCATCGCGTGGACATGCGGCTCCAGAAGCGCTTTGCGGTGGGGCACTTCAAGGTCGACGGCATGCTCGAGGTGTTCAACGTGTTCAACCACAAGAACTACGGCACGTTCGTGCTGAACGAGAGCAACAGCCGGTACGGCCAGCCCGACACCAACCTCAACTCGGCGTTTCAGCCGCGTCTGATGCAGCTCGGTTTCCGCATCGCGTTCTGATCGTTACCGCAAGCGCAGTGTGCGCACAGGACGCTTCGCGTCCAGAAAATCGCGAGCCGTGTCCAGTGGAGGACACGGCTCGCCGGAGGGCTCGACATGCGATATGGGAAGGGACTCACGCTACTGACCGGAGCCGTCGTCATCGGCTCCATCGGGCTCGTGGGCACGCGTCTGCAGTCACAGGGCCAGCCGTTCCGGCTGGAAGAGGCCACGATCGGCGGCGTGCACGACGCGATTCGATCCGGGCAGATTACGTGTCGCCGGCTGGTGCAGGCGTACGTTGACCGCGCTCACGCGTACAACGGCGTCTCCAACATGCTGGTGACGAAGGACGGCGCCGACATTCCAGAGGCCCCTGGCCAGGTCCGGGCGGGCGCCCCGCTGAAATTCCCGACGAAGACCGTTGCCATCGGGACGTTGCTCCCGAATTTCGATCAGTACATCGGGCCGCCCATTGAGTTCGGCCGGATGGAGCCGACGGCGTCCGATCCGAGCATCCAGCAGCAGTACGGGATGACCGTCGGCATGCCGAATGCGGGACAGGTCGACGCGATCGGCATGCTGAATATCCGCGGCGAACGCTCGGTGACCTGCAAGGGCGCCTTCGACAACAAGACGAATCGCCCCGCAGGCACGCCGAAAGTGTGTGACGAGTTCAGCCAGCAACCGGACGCCCTCGAGCGCGCTGCCGAGCTGGATGCCCAGTACGGCCGCAATCCGGATCTGACCGCGATGCCGATGTATTGCATCCCGTTCTCCTTCAAGGATCCGTACGACACCAAGGACATGCGGTCGACGGGTGGCGGCGACGCGCACTACGACATGGACTTCCCGGCCCGCGACCAGACGCTGGTCGCGCAGCTGCGGGCGAAGGGCGCCATCATCTACGCCAAGGCCAACACCACGGAATACAACGGCCGCGCCGGCGACCCCGGCGGCCGCAATGATCCGGACAAGGTGTTCGTCTCCACGCTCGGCTATCAACGCAGCACGTGGGCGGGCAATCCGTCGAACCCGTACGACACCACACGCGCGGCGTCGCTCGGATCGAGCTCCGGCTCCGGCGTCTCGGTCGGGACCAACCTGGCGATGTGCAGCCTCTGTGAAGAGACGCGGGCTTCGTGCCGTGGACCCTCCAACCACAACTCGGTCGCGCTCCTTCTGCCGCAGAAGGCCCTGCTCTCGTTCCACGGCGGGTCGATCGGCGCCGACATCCACAACGATCGCGCCGGCATCATCTGCCGCACGATCACCGATGCGGCGAAGGTCATGGATGCGCTGAAGGATCCCGTCGAGGGCTACTACGACTCACGGGACATCTTCACGACGATTCCGCGCTCGGCGGTGCTCGACAAGCCGTACTCGACGACCGCGGCGACCCCCGGCACGCCCGGGTCGCTGAAAGGCATGCGCATCGGCATCGTCCGTGAGTCCATGCTGATGTTCCCCGGCGTCAAGGCCGACGAGCCCATCGTCGAAGCGGCCGCCAAGGAAATCAAGACGATGCTGGGCGACCGCCTGGGCGCGACCCTGGTCGAGTCGGTCGATCCGTTGTGGGCCGACGATCCCGCGATCGAGAACATGAAGACGAGCTACACCAAGGCGGTGGCGGAGTTGCTGCCGGTGTTCTTCCCGGATGTGCTCTATCGCGTCAATGCCAGCGGCAAGCCGACCTTTCCGGACTTCGCCGCGGCCATCAAACCGACGGAGTTCGAGCCCGGCAAGAAGTTCGGCACGGGCACGATGACGCCCATCGACTACATGGAGAAGATGGCGGATGGCCTGATCGCGCCGCCGAAGAATCTCAACATCCGAACGATTCAGCCGCAGGCCGAGTCCTTCGCGTTCCGGTTCCACTTCGTCCAGTACGCCACGCGACGCGCGGCCGACTGGAAGGCGCGCGGGTACACCGAAACGCTGGTGGATTTCCCGACGCTCAACGCGCGATCGAAGTTCTGGGGCGATGACCAGCGCGCGGCGTTCAAGAACTGGGAAGAGATCGAGAACATCATGAACCCGCTGACCGAACGGCAGGGTATTCACGAGCGGATCCTGCTGCGGGAATTCCTTCGTCGCGTCGAGATGAAGGTCCTGATGGAGAACCACCTCGACGTCGTGGTGCGCCTGCACACGCCGTTACCGCCAGGAAAGATTGGTCTGGCGCCGCAGCCGGGACCGCTGGGCGAGACCCGCGGGGAGAGCGCCTTCGGGCCGAACGCCGGCCTCAGCGAAGTGCTCATTCCGGCCGGCTACGTCCGCACGGTCTATGACCCGACGTTCACGCTCAGCGCGGACAAGAAATCCTACGTCGCCACCAACAACAACACGCCGACGACCTTGCCCGAGCCGGGCCTGCCGTTCTCGCTGGTCTTTCGCGCAGAGCCCGGCAGGGAGGACCTGATTCTGAAAGCGGCGTCGGCCTATCAAGCGGCATCGAAGCGCCGGATTCCCCCGCCGGCCTTCGGGCCGATTCCGGGCGAACCGGGCTACGCCCCGATCGTGCGTCGGTAGTGAGAAGCAGACAGGTACGTTCGTAACCGTACCGGCTCCGGGGCGGCCGTCAACGCTCCGGAGCCGGTCAGTGGGAGGGTTTCATGCTCAGTCGTCGAAAGGTACTGGCCGGCCTCGGCCTGCTCAGCGCCATTGTGATTACGCACGCCGATCGCGTGCAGACAGCCCAGCAACCGTGGGTCTTTCGGCTCGAAGAGGCGACCATCGCGGACGTCCAACGCGCGATTCAGGAGGGACAGACGACCTGTCGCGGGGTGGTCCAGGCCTACGTCAACCGTGCTCGTGCGTACAACGGCACGGCGAACCAGCTTGTGACGGACGAGACGGCGTCCAAGTATTTGCCGAACTACGACGAGTACAGGGCCGCCGTTGAAGCCACCAAGTCACTTCCGGATGGTGATCCCAAGAAGACACCGCCGATCGAACTGGGCCGTTGGGAATCGACGTCGTCGGATCCGGAGACAAAGCAGCAGTACGGGATGCTCGTCGGGATCCCGAACGCCGGGCAGCTGCGGGCGCTTTCGATGATCAACATCCGTGGCGAGCGGTCGGTGACGTGCAAGGGTGAGTTCGACAACAAGACGAAGCGGCCAGCGGGTGCGCCCAAGGTGTGCGACGAGTTCAGCCAGCAGCCGGATGCCCTCGAACGCGCCGCCGAACTCGACGCGCAGTATGGACGGAATCCCGATCTGAACGCGATGCCGATGTACTGCGTCCCGTTCTCGTTCAAGGATCCGTACGACGTGATGGATTTACGATCGACGGGCGGCGCCGACGCACGCTACGACATGGACTTCGCGCCCCGCGATCAGACCCTCGTGGCCCAACTCCGGAAGAAGGGCGCGATCATCTACGCCAAGGCGAACACGACCGAATACAACGGCCGCGGCGGCAACCCGGGTGGGAAGAACTACCCGACGAAAATCCTGCCATCCACGCTCGGGTACCAGCGCAGTTCCTGGGGTGGCAACCCGGTGAACTCGTACGACACGACGCGCGCGGGCTCGATTGGATCGAGCTCGGGCTCCGGTGTGTCGGTCGGCTCGAACCTGGTGATGTGCAGTCTGTGTGAGGAAACCGGTGCGTCCTGCCGTGGTCCCGCCAACCACAACTCCGACGCGCTGATTCTGCCCCACAAGGCGATGCTGTCGTTCCACGGCGGCGCGATTGGCGCAAGCATCTTCCAGGATCGCGCCGGCATCATCTGCCGCAACGTGGTTGACTCGGTGAAGGTGCTCGACGCCCTGAAAGATCCGGTCAACGGGTACTACGATCCGCGGGACATCTTCACGACGGTGCCGCGGTCGAGCTATCCGACCGAACCCTTCATCAAATCGATCACGGCCGGAACGCCCGGTGCCCTGAAGGGAATGCGCATCGGCATCATCCGCGAGTTCATGACGAAGCAGGTGGCGGCGGACAACGCCATCGTGGACGCGGCCGGCGCCGAAATGAAGGCGATGCTCGGTGACTTTCTGGGTGCCACGCTCGTCGAGTCCACGCCAGCCGGCTTCATCGATGACCCGGCCGTCGAAAACATGTCGACGTCGTTCGACAAGGCCATCGCCGCGCTCGCACCGGTGCTGTATCCGGAACTGCTGTTCGAATTGACCCCCGCCGGTCAGCCCAAGTATCCGGAGTTCGCCGCGAAAATCGAACCGACGGAATTCGCGCCGGGCAAGACCTTCGGCACGGGCACCATGCAGCCGATCGACTGGATGGTGCGCTGGGCTGACGGGCTGGAGAAGACGCCCGCGGGACTCAACCTTCGCAGCGTGCTCGGCGCGACCCAGGCCAACACGTTCCGCTTCCACATCAGTCAGTACCTCGAACGTCGGGCGCAGGACTGGAAGGCCCGCGGTTTCACGGAGACCCTCAACAACTGGGCGCAACTCAATGCGCGTTCGAAGTTCTGGGGCGACGACCAGCGCGCCGCTTTCAAGAACTGGGAGGAGATTCGCGACATTCGCGACCCGTTCATGGAGCAACAGGGCATCCCGCAGCAGATCCAGCTCCGTGAATTCCTGCGTCGCGTCGTCATGAAGGTGATGCAGGAGAACAAGCTCGACGTGCTCGTGCAGGTCCACAGCACGCAGCCGCCCGGCAAGATTGGTCTCGCGCCCGAGCCGTACCTCAACGACACGGCCGCCTCCTACCCGTTCGGCCCGAACGCCGGACTCACCGAGGTGCTCATCCCGGCCGGCTACGTGCGAACCGTCTACGACCCCAGCTTCGTTCTGACGACGGATGCGAACGGGAAGAAGGTGTATCGGAGCCGGACGGGCACCACGCCTCTCACGCTGCCGGAGCCGGGGCTGCCGTTCTCGATCAACTTCATCGCCGAGCCCGGCATGGAGCCCCTGATCTTCAAGGTGGCCACGGCCTATCAGTCCGCCTCGCATCGCCGTGTGTCGCCGCCCATGTTCGGCCCGGTCCCCGGCGAACCTGGTGCGAGCCCCATCGTGCGCAAGTAGCGGCCACACCGACACGCCACGCACTCGCAGTCGCATTCGACGACGCAACGACACCGGGAGTGGGCTTTCTGCTCCCGGTGTCATCCGCCGCTCCCTGGAGGATTGACATGTTCACTCGTGGAAGGGTGCTTGCCGGCTTCGGCCTGCTGGGCGCCATTGTTATGACACACGCGGATCGGGTGCAGACGGCCCAGCAGCCCTGGGTGTTTCAGCTCGAGGAAGCCACCATTGCGGACGTCCACCGCGGCATTCAGGAAGGGCAGATCACCTGTCGCGGGCTCGTGCAGTCGTATGTCGACCGGGCGCGCGCGTACAACGGCACTGCGAATCAGCTCGTGACCGAAGAGACGGCACCCAAGTATTTGCCGGACTACGAGGAGTACAAGGCCGCCGTCGACGCCACCAAGGCGCTTCCGGATGGCGATCCGAAGAAGACGCCGCCGATCGAATTCGGCCGGTGGGAACCGACGTCCTCGGATCCCGAGACGAAGCAGCAGTACGGGATGCTGGTCGGGATTCCCAACGCCGGGCAATTGCGGGCGTTGGGCATGCTCAACATCCGCGGCGAGCGGTCGGTCACGTGCAAAGGTGAGTTCGATAACAAGACGAAGCGGCCAGCGGGGGCGCCGAAGGTCTGTGACGAGTTCAGCCAGCAGCCCGATGCGCTCGAGCGCGCATCCGAGCTGGACGCGCAGTACGGGCGGACTCCGGACCTGAGCGCGATGCCGATGTACTGCGTCCCGTTCTCGTTCAAGGATCCGTACGACGTGAAAGACATGCGATCGACGGGCGGCGGCGATGCGCGGTACGACATGGACTTTGCACCGCGCGATCAGACGCTCGTGGCCCAGCTCAGGAAGAAGGGCGCGATCATCTACGCGAAGGCGAACACGACCGAATACAACGGTCGCGGCGGCGATCCCGGCGGGAAGAACTACCCGACCAAGGTCCTGCCGTCGACGCTCGGATACCAGCGCAGTTCGTGGGCGGGCAACCCTGTCAACGTCTACGACACCACGCGTGCCGCGTCGCTCGGATCGAGCTCGGGCTCGGGCGTGTCCGTCAGCGCCAACCTCGTGATGTGCAGCCTGTGCGAGGAAACCGGGCAATCCTGCCGGGGGCCGTCCAACCACAACTCCGACGCGCTGATTCTGCCGCACAAGGCGATGCTGTCGTTCCACGGCGGCGCAATAGGCGCGAGCATCTATCAGGATCGCGCCGGCATCATCTGCCGCAACGTGGCCGATTCGGTGAAAGTACTCGACGCGCTCAAGGATCCGGTCGACGGCTACTACGATCCGCGCGACATCTTCACGACGGTGCCGCGGTCGAGCTATTCGACCGAGCCCTTCGTCAAATCGATCACCCCCGGAACGCCGGGCGCTCTCAAAGGGATGCGCATCGGCATCATCCGTGAGTTCATGGTGAAACAGGCCGAGGTGGACGGTCCGATCGTCGAGGCCGCGTCCGTCGAGATGAAGACCATGCTGGCCGACTACCTCGGCGCCACGCTCGTGGAGTCCGTACCGGCGGGATGGACCGACGACCCCGCGGTCGAGAACATGAAGACCTCGTTCGACAGCGCCATCGCCCAGCTCGTCCCTGTGCTGCTGCCCGAATTGCTGTTCGAACTGACGCCCGCGGGCCAGCCCAGGTATCCGGAGTTCGCCGCCAAGATCGAGCCAACGGAGTTCGCGCCGGGCAAGACGTTTGGCACCGGCACCATGCAGCCGATCGACTGGATGGTGCGCTGGGCCGACGGCTTGGAGAAGACGCCGGCCGGACTGAACATGCGGAGCATTCTTGGCGCCACGACCGCGAACACGTTCCGCTTCCACATCAGTCAATACCTCGAACGGCGCGCCCAGGATTGGAAGGACCGCGGCTTCACGGAGACCCTGAACAACTGGGCGCAGCTCAATGCGCGCTCGAAGTTCTGGGGCGATGACCAGCGCGCGGCCTTCAAGAACTGGGAGGACATCCGCGACGTCCGAAATCCGGCGGGCGAGTCGCAGGCGATCGGACAACAGATCGCGCTCCGCGAGCTGTTGCGGCGCATCACCGTCAAGGTCATCCAGGAGAACAAGCTGGATGTGCTCGTGCAGGTCCACAGCACGCTGCCGCCCGGCAAGATCGGTCTGGCGTCGGAGCCCACGGTGAACGATCGCGGCGTGTCGTATCCGTTCGGACCGAACGCTGGCTTGACCGAGGTCCTCATTCCCGCGGGCTACATCCGCACGGTGTACGACCCGACATTCGTGCTGACCACGACGCCGGCGGGGAAGAAGGTCTATCGGAGCAAGACCGGCACCACACCGATCACCGTGCCGGAACCCGGGCTGCCGTTCTCGATCAACTTCCTGGCCGAGCCAGGGATGGAACCGTTGATCTTCAAGGTGGCGACGGCCTACCAGGCCGCCTCTCACCGCCGCGTGCCTCCGCCGATGTTCGGTCCCGTCGCGAAGACGAAGAAGTAGGAATACCAGATGGCACATCGCCCGCCTCATGTGCGAGTGACGGTGGTTCTGTTGGTGATCTGTTCGGCCGTGGGCGCGTGCTCGCGCTCCGGCCGAACAGCGGCCCCGGCCGGTTCGGACCCGGTCCGCTTGGTGGCGACCGAACAGGTCAGGCTCGAGGAGCTGCGCCGCCCGATCGATGTTGTCGGCACGCTGGCCGCCGCCGACGATGTAACGTTGTCGTCGGAAGCGGCCGGCGCGGTGGTGGCCATCCGTGCGGATCTCGGCGACCGTGTCCGGCCCGGACAGGTCATCGTCGAACTCGATCACGAAAAGCTGCAGTACAAGCTCGATGCGCAACGGGCCGCGATGAGCCGTGCGCTCGCGAAATACGGGGTCACCGATCCCAGCCAGCCGTTCCCCGCCGTTGAGCGCACGCCCGATGTCGTCAAGGCCGCGTCGCAGTTGGCCCAGGCGGAGATGGCCTTGGAGCGCGCACGGCGTCTGAGCACGGCCAGGCTCATTTCACAGGAACAGCTCGAGGCCGCGGAAGCCAGGTGTGCCTCGGATCAGGCCGCCTACGAGTCGGCGGTGCAGAACGCGAAGAACCTTCGCGCGGATATCGATGCGTCGCGCGCGGCCGTGCAGCTCGCGGAGCGCGAACGTGCCGACGCGGCCATCAAGGCGCCATTCGACGGCTACGTGGAGAAGCGATACGTATCCCTCGGACAATACGTCCCGGTGCAGACGCCGATCGTCGCGCTTGTGAAGGTGGATCCGCTCAAGTTGATCGCTGAGGTGCCCGAGCACCTGGCGCCGTGGGTCAAGGCCGGCAGTCCGGTGCTCATCGGCGTCGACGCCTATCCGGACCGGAAGGTCATGGGCACGGTCGCGCGCATCAGTCCGGCGGTGAATCAACAGACTCGGGCCTTTCCACTGGAGGCCACCGTCCCGAATCACGACGGACTGCTCAAACCGGGCACCTTTGCGCGGGCGCGACTGACATCCGAGCGCGTGACGCAGGTGCTCACCGTCCCGTATGCCGCCATCCAGAATCGCTACGGTGTGAAGCGGCTCTTCGTCGTGAAGGCGAATCACCTCTCGTCGGTCGAAGTGAAGCTGGGTGACCGCATCGGCGAGCGCGTGGAGATCATCGATGGCATCGTGGCCGGCGCCACCGTCGTGACCGCCGATGTCGACCGACTGACCGAGGGCCTGGCGGTCAAGAGCGCCACGATGAGCGCACGCGCGACGCCAGGTAACTGAGGCCCACGATGTCCCTGTCTGAACTCTGCGTGCGCCGTCCGGTCTTCGCCACGATGCTCGTTGCGTCGGTGGTGGTGCTTGGCGTGGTGTCCTTCCGTGATCTCGGCGTCGACCTGTTCCCCAAGGCCGATCCGGCTACGGTCAGCGTTGGCCTCCAGCTCCCCGGGGCCAGTCCCGATGAAATGGTGACCTCGGCCGTGGAGCCGATGGAGGACGCGCTCAGCAGCATCGCCGGCATTGACCAGATGACCGCCTCCGCGTCGGAGGGCACCGCTACCATCACGGTCAGGTTCGTGCTGGATCGGGACCTCGACGATGCGGCCAATAGCGTGCGGGAGAAGGTCGCCGGCGCCATGCGACGGTTACCGCCGCAGGTGCTGCCACCGGTGGTTCAGAAGGCCGATCCGGATTCGGATCCGGTGATGTCCCTGGTCCTGTCGTCCGAGACGATGAGCCTGCGAACGCTCACCGAAGTGGCCGACACGCAGGTGAAGCGCGCGCTCGAGTCCGTGGACGGCGTCGGGCAGGTGAGTCTCTCTGGCGGCCGGGCGCGCGAGATCCACATCGTGGTCGATGTCGAGAAGCTCAACGCGTATGGCCTCACCGTCGACCAGGTGCGTGACGCGGTCGAGAAGGAAAATGTCGAGATTCCCGGCGGCACGATTGAGCAGGGCAAGTCCGAGCTCTCCCTCCGCACCCTGGGCCGCATCGACAGTACCGATCAATTCCGGAACATCGTGATCACCGTCGTCAACACGACGCCGATTCGTCTGGCCGACGTGGGCACGGTGGAGGATGGCACGGCGCGCACGACCAGTGCGCTCTGGCTGGACAACGGCCGGCCCGCGGTTCAGATCGACCTGCGTCGAGCGTCCGGGGAAAACACGATCAAGGTCACGGAGGCGGTCAAGCAGAAGTTGAAGGGCATTCAGCAGGTCTTGCCCAAAGGCCTCACGCTGACGCTGGTCACCGACGATTCGCGTTTCATCTACGCGTCGATCGCGTCACTCGAAGAGCATCTGATCTGGGGCAGCGTGCTCGCCGCGCTGGTCGTGCTGTTCTTCATTCGCAACATCCGCGCGGTGCTCATCTCGGCCATGGCGATTCCGGCGTCCATTGTCGCGACCTTCACGCTGATGCGGGTGATGGACTTCACCCTCAACAACATGACGCTCCTCGGCCTCACACTGGCCGTCGGCATCGTCATTGACGATGCCATCGTGGTGCTGGAGAACATCTTCCGTTACCTCGAAGAGAAGCACTGCACGCCGTTCGAGGCCGCGATCCAGGGCACGCGTGAGGTGACGCTGGCCGTGCTCGCCACCACCATCTCCCTTGTCGTCATCTTCGTGCCGGTCGCGTTCATGACCGGCTACGCCCGCCGCTTCATCTATCCCTTCGGCCTGACCATGGCGTGTTCGATCATGGTGTCCATGTTCGTCAGCTTCACGCTGACGCCAATGCTGAGCTCGCGCTTCCTGAAGCTGTCGGATGCGGAGGGCGACGGCAAGACCAAGGACACCTGGTTCTTCCGCGCCGTCGATCGCTGGTACACCGTTTCCCTCGAGTGGGCGCTGGCGCACCCGCGCGCCATGATCATTGCCTCATTGGCCGTGTTTGCCACGACGTTTCCCTTGAATCGTCTCGTCGGGCGCACGTTCATTCCGGCCGAGGACATGGGACAGCTCACCGTGCACGTGGACATGCCGGAAGGCACCTCGCTCGAAGGCACCTCCGAGATGGCGCTGCAACTCGTCCAGGAGGTCAAGAACCTGGACGGGATCGATCACATTCAGTTCCTGGCCGGCGCCGGACGCGTCAATCACGCCCACCTGTTCGTGTTCCTGCGGCCGCTGGACGAGCGCCGCGTGACGCAAGACCAGGTCGTGACGCGGATGCGCAAGATCTTCGAGGCACATCCGTCGGCCAACCCGATCATTGCCGCGCGTAATCCACTCGGGGGCGGTGAGGGCGGAGCGTTTCCGATTCAGGCGAGTCTCCTCGGACCGGACATGGCACGTCTGAGCGACTACGCGCTCCAGGTCCTCGCCCGAGGACAGCAGACGCCCAGTCTCGCGGACGCCAAGACGACGGTCAGCAACAGCAGCCCGGAGATCCGTGTCGCCGTCGATCGGGCCCGCGCGGCGGATCTGGGGGTACGGATGTCTACCGTTGGATCCGCGCTCCGGCTCATGGTGTCGGGCGATGACGAGATCTCCACCTACCGCGAGGGGATAGAGCAGTATCCCGTCAAGATGCGGGTCATGGAGGGCCAGCGGCGTGACATCGAGACCATCGGCAAGCTGACGGTCGCGTCGTCGACGGGCCGGCCGGTCCGTGTCGACAGCATCGCGCAGTTGGAGCGCGGCTTTGGGCCGACGCAGCTCCGACGAAACAATCGCCAGTTTGCGGTGGACTTTCAGGCGGACGTCGCGCCAGGCCACGCACTCGATCAGGCAGCCGCCGACGTGCGGAAGATCATTGCTGGCGTCAACCTGCCGCCCGGCTACAGCGCCAGACTGGCGGGACAGACGCAGATTCTGGATGAGACCACAACGAACCTGATCATGGCCATCGGACTGGCCAGTATCTTCATTTACATCGTGCTGGCGGCACAGTTCGAGAGCTTCATCCAGCCGATTGTCATCATGATCGTGCTGCCGTTGTCGGTCCCGTTCGCGCTGCTCACGCTCTGGGCCACCGGACGGACGCTCAATCTGTGGAGCGCCCTTGGTGTGCTCCTCCTCTTGGGCATCGTCAAGAAGAACGCGATTCTGCAGGTTGACTACGCCAACGTCCTGCGCGCGCGCGGCGTGCCGCTGCGCGAGGCGATCCTCGGAGGGTGCCGGACCAGGCTGCGGCCGATCCTGATGACGACGAGTGCCATCATCGCCGGTCTGATTCCGACCGCCTTGGGCATCGGCATTGGCGGCGCCCAGCGGTCGGCCATCGCCGTCACCATTGTTGGTGGCCAAACGCTCTGCCTCTTCCTGACGCTCCTCGTGGTCCCGGTCGTTTACGTCGAACTCGCGGCGCTCGAGCAATCGGTGCGGAGTCCGCGCGCCCGGCTGCGCCAGGTGACCATGGCGATCCTCGGCCGCCCGCGGCCCGCCGGCAGCGGGCCATCGTCGCCCCTCTAGCACCCTCCGCCCAGATCCTCCCTCCCAGTTTCGCCCCGTTTTTGGGGCCTGCGGTGCGTTCAAGTGGTCACACCTGAGGCCAGATGAACGCATGAGTAATGCACGTCGGCGTGGAATCGCTTACACTCTCGCCATCCTTAGCAACTCCGCCAGCGAAAGGCTGGCGGGACCGAGAGAGTTCTGCCCGCATGTGGATCGTTCGGATCGCGCTCGACAGGCCCTACACGTTCGTGGTGATGGCGCTGGCCATCATCCTGATGACTCCGGTCACGATTGCCCGGACGCCCACCGACATCTTTCCCCAGATTGACATCCCGGTCATCGGGCTCGTCTTCTCCTTCAACGGCCTCGCGCCCCAGGAGATGGAGCGGCGCATCACGGGCAGCGCCGAACGCGGGCTGACGACGCTCGTGAACGACATCGAGCACATCGAGTCGCAGACGTTGTCGGGGCTCGCGGTCCTCAAGGTCTTCTTCCAGCCGAATGCGAATGTGCAGACCGCGATGGCCCAGGTGACGGCCGTGGCGCAGACGCTGATTCGCCAGATGCCGCCGGGCATCACGCCGCCCCTCGTCGTGCTTTATTCCGCGTCGACCGTGCCCGTCCTGCAGCTCGGGCTCACGAGCGACACCATGTCGGAGCAGCAGCTCTTCGACCTGGGGAACAACGTCATCCGCACGCAGTTGGCCACCGTCCAGGGCGCGGCGGCGCCGTTTCCGTACGGCGGCAAGCAGCGCCTCATCTCCGTCGATCTCGATCCGGATGCCCTTCAGGCCAAGGGCCTCTCGCCAACGGACATCGTCACCGCCATCGGTGCGCAGAACCTGATCCTGCCGTCCGGCACCGCGAAGATGGGGCCGCTCGAGTACGCGGTTGAAATGAATGGCAGCCCGACGTCGATTGCGGGGCTGAACGACCTGCCGATCAGAACGGTCAACGGGACGACGATCTACGTCAAGGAGGTCGCCCACATTCGTGACGGCTACTCGCCGCAGACCAACGTCGTGCGCGCCAACGGCCAGCGCGGCGCGCTGATGAGCATCTACAAGAGCGGCAACGCGTCGACGCTCGACATCGTGGCGCGCGTGAAGGAAGTCATCGAGAAGGCGAAGGCGTCACTGCCGCCCGAGCTGAAGATCTCACAGCTGTTCGATCAGTCGCTGTTCGTGCGTGCGGCGATTGAAGGCGTGCTGCGAGAAGCGATCCTGGCCGCGGTTCTGACGGCCGTCATGATCCTGATTTTCCTCGGCGACTGGCGGAGCACGGTGATCATTGCTGTGTCGATCCCGCTGTCGATCATGGTGTCGATCATCACGCTGGGCGCCATCGGCGAGACGATCAACCTGATGACGCTCGGCGGGCTCGCGCTGGCGGTGGGCATCCTGGTCGACGATGCGACGGTGGCGATCGAGAACATCGATCGCAATCTGGCGATGGACAAGGACGTGCGGTCCGCGATTCTGGACGGCTCGCAGCAGATTGCGGTGCCGGCGCTCGTCTCGACGCTCTGCATCTGCATCGTCTTTGTTCCGATGTTCTTCCTCTCGGGCGTCGCGCGGTACCTGTTCGTGCCGCTGGCCGAAGCCGTCGTCTTCGCCATGCTCGCGTCCTACGTGCTCTCACGCACGCTGGTGCCGACGATGGCGTTGTATCTGATGAAAGGGACGGGGCACCACGAGGGCGGCGCGCCGCATCAGGCGACGGGTCTGTTCGGTGCCTTCGAACGTGGCTTCGAGCGCTTTCGGGCGGCCTATCGCCGCAGCCTGAGCGCCATTCTCGAACAGCGGCGGGTCTTTGCGGGCATCTTCCTGGCGTGCTGCCTCGGATCCATCGGCCTGGTCGGCCTGCTGGGGCAGGACTTCTTCCCGACCGTTGACGCCGGCACGATTCGCCTGCACATGCGTGCGCGGACCGGACTCCGGATCGAGGAGACGGCGCGGCTCGCCGACCAGGTCGACGGCACGATCCGTCGGACGCTCGGCCGGGATCTGTCGACGATTCTCGACAACCTGGGCGTCCCGTACAGCGGGATCAATCTCCTCTACAGCAACGGCGGCACGATCGGCACCGCGGATGGCGAAATCCTCGTGCAGTTGAAGGGTGACCGCGAGGTCTCGACCGCGGAGTACATCACCCGGCTGCGCGGCGTCCTCAAGCAACAGTTTCCCGGCGTCCAGTTCTTTTTCCAGCCGGCGGACATCGTGACGCAGATCTTGAACTTCGGGACGCCGGCGCCGATTGACGTCGCCATCACTGGTGCGAATCAGGCAGCCAACTTCCGCATCGCGCAGACGCTGGCCAAACAGATGGAGCGCGTGCCCGGCGCGGTGGACGTGCGCGTACACCAGGCGTTCGACCTCCCGACGCTCAAACTCGACATCGATCGTTCGCGCGTGCAGTCCGTCGGGCTGTCCGCCAGGGACGTCGCGCAGAACGTCCTCGTCTCATTGAGTTCCAGCTTTCAGACGGCGCCGTCGTTCTGGCTCGACCCCGTGAACGGCATCAGCTACAGCGTGGCGGTGCAGACGCCGCAGTACCGCATGAACTCGCTGCAGGACCTCCAGAATACGCAGATCGGCAACGCGACCACGGCGCCCCAGATGCTCGCGAACCTTGCCACCGCGTCACCGGCGAGCCGCGCCGCGGAAGTGTCGCACTTCAACACGCAGCCGATGATCAACATCTACGCGTCGGTCGAGGGCCGCGACCTGGCGGGCGTCGCCAACGACATCACGACGCAGATGAACGCCGTGCGCGGCACCCTGCCGCGGGGCAGTGGCATCGTCATGCGCGGGCAGGTGGAGACGATGCGCGCGTCGTTCTTCGGTCTGGGGATCGGGCTGATCGGCGCGATCGTGCTGGCCTACCTGCTCATCGTCGTGAACTTCCAGTCGTGGCTGGATCCGCTCATCATCATCATGGCCCTGCCGGCCGCGCTGGCTGGCATCGCGTGGACGTTGTTGCTGACGCACACGACGCTCAACGTGCCATCGCTCACGGGCGCGATCATGTGCATGGGCGTGGCGACCGCGAACAGTATCCTGCTCGTGTCGTTCGCGCGGGACCAGATGCGCCTGGGGCACAGTGCGCTCGACGCGGCGCTCGAGGCCGGGTTCGTCCGCATTCGTCCCGTGCTCATGACGGCGCTCGCGATGGTCATCGGCATGGTGCCTATGGCGATCGGCCTTGGCGAGGGTGGCGAGCAGAATGCGCCCCTCGGGCGGGCGGTGGCCGGCGGGCTCGTGTGCGCGACGCTGGCGACTCTTTTCTTCGTGCCCTGCGTGTTCGCCATCGTCCACGGATGGTCGGAGCGCCGGGCGGCCGGAGCCAAATGACCGAACCGGATTCTTCCACCCCCGCCACGCGCCGCACGACCCGACGTGTGTGGACGACCTTCGCCGCAGTGCTCCTGATGCTAGCCGTGGCGGGCGTCCTGACGGTGTCGAAACGACGGTCCGAGTTTCGAGCGTTGGCCGCGACCACGACGGAGGCGACCGTGCCGGCCGTGGCGGTGATTCATCCGACGATGTCGGCTGGCGGCGATGACCTCGCCCTGCCCGCGACCCTGCAGGCGTATGTCGATTCGCCGATCTACGCGCGGACGACCGGCTACCTGCAGAAGTGGTACGTCGACCTGGGCGGCCGCGTGAAGCAGGGTGATCTGCTGGCGGATCTCGATACGCCGGAGATCGATCAGGAGCTGCTGCAGGCGCGCGCGTCGCGGGACCAGACGGCCGCAAGCGTGGTGCTGGCGAAGTCAACGGCCGAGCGTTGGGTGAACCTGCGGAGGAGCGACTCGGTTTCGCAACAGGAAGTGGACGAGAAGCAGAGCAACTACGACCAGTTGCGCGCCACGCTCGCCGCCGGTGACGCGAACGTTCGCCGCCTCGAGAATCTCGAGTCGTTCAAGCACGTCCACGCGCCGTTCGCGGGCATTATCACAGCCCGGAACGTCGACGTCGGCACGCTCGTCAACGCGGGCACGCAACAGGCGTTGTTCCGTCTCGCCCAGATCGATCCGATTCGCGTGTATGTGACCGTGCCGGAAATGGACGCGGCCTCGATCCGCGTCGGCGACCCGGCCTCGCTCGAACTGTCGCAGTACCCGGGCCAGCGCATTGACGGCAAGATTGTGCGGACGTCTGGTGTGATCGATCCGGCCACGCGGACGCTGCTCACCGAGATCAACGTCCCCAATCACGGCAATCGCCTCATGCCCGGCGGATACGGCCAGGTTCACCTCAAGCCGGCGCGCAGCGTGGCGCGGTTGCAGTTGCCGGTCAACACGCTGTTGTTCCGCGCGGAGGGGGTGCGCGCGGCCGTGGTCGATGCGTCGAATCACGTGCGGCTTCGAGCCGTCCAGATCGGGCGCGATTTCGGCGCCACCGTGGAGATCCTGCAAGGCATCAGCGCAGACGACTGGATTGTGCTCAACCCGGCGGACTCGCTCGATGAGGGACAGGCCGTGTCCGTGGAGCGCCCGAAGGCGGCGCCACCGGCGGCTGCGTCGTCTGCGGGATCGGCGCCACCGGGCGGGCGAGGGCAGTGATGCGACGGGTGGTTGCCGCCGCGGCCGGCGCGATTACGGCGCTGATGGTCGCCGGCTGCGCGTCGAGAGGCCCGGTCTACCAGCGGCCCGACATGCCGGTGCCCCCGGCGTGGAACGTGCCTGAGCCGTTTCGCGAAGGGCGGCCGAAGGACGCGCTCCCGAAGGGCGCGTGGTGGACGGTCTTCGGTGACGCGGAACTGAGCGCCCTGCAGGATCGCGCCGCGTCGGCAAACCAGAGCATCAGGATCGCGGCGGCGCAACTCGCGCAGGCCCGCGCGCTGACGGCCCAGGCGCTGTCAGCTGTCTATCCACAGGTGTCGGCCGGCGCGCAGGCTTCCGACCAGCGCCTGTCGGGCACGCGCACCGGCGCGACTGCCGCATCCACCTCCTCGTCATTTTCGCTGCCGGTGTCGGTGAGCTACGAGGTCGATCTGTTTGGTCGGCGCCTCAAGAGCATTGAGGCCGCCGAAGCCACCCTGCAGGCGTCCGCCGCGGATCTCGAGAACGTCCGTCTCATCATTGCCGCCGAACTCGCGAGCGACTACTTTACGGCGCGGCGTCTCGATAGTGAGCTCGATCTGCTGACACGCGGCATCGACGTGCTCCAGCGCGCGGTCGACCTGGTGCGGAATCGCTTTGAAGGCGGTGTGGCGTCAGGGCTGGACCTCGCGCAGGAAGAGTCGCTGCTCGCGTCGACGCGGACGCAGGCGATCCTCGTGCGACAACAGCGCGATCAATTCGAACACGCGATTGCCGTGCTCGTCGGAGAACCGGCGCCCGTGTTTCGCTTACCCGCCCGCGTGCTCGACACGGCGCCGCCGTCTCTCGCGATCGGCCTGCCGACCGATCTGCTCGAGCGTCGGCCGGATGTCGCGGAAGCAGAACGGCAGATGGCCGCCGCCAACGCGCGCATCGGGATCGCGCGGAGCGCATATTTCCCGTCACTGGGTCTGTCGGCGAGCGGCGGCTGGCAATCCGCCAGCCTGCTCAAGCTGTTCGACGTGCCGAGCCTGATTTGGGCCGTTGGTGCGTCGCTGGCGCAGGATGTGTTCAGCGGCGGCGCGAAGAAGGCCGGCGTCGACTACGCGACCGCCGGGTTCGAGTTGGCGGCTGCCGATTACCGCGGCACCATTCTTCGGGCGATGGCCGAAGTGCAGGACGCGCTCTCCGGTCTGCAGATCCTCAGTGAGGCTGCGGTAACGCAGGGGCAGGCGGTCGACGCCTCGTCTCGGGCGCTCGACATCGCGACGAACCGCTATCGCGGCGGTCTGGCCTCCGCGCTCGACCTCGTGTCCGCCCAGCAAACGTTGCTCGCCAATCAGCGACTGGCCGTCCAACTCGAGGGCGAGCGGCTGGTGACGACCGTTGACCTCGTCAAGGCCCTCGGCGGCGGCTGGGACGCGTCGAGTCTCGCGGCGATCACGGTCAGATAGACGACTGCCGGGTTGCGGCGTGCCCCGGACCTGAAGGTCCGGGGCAAGATCCCTTGCAAAAAACCCATGCTAAAATTCTGACCATTCAATAGGTCGGTTCTCCCCAGCTCTTTTCGGATGTGCACCCCTATGTCTGCTGCTCACCTTCGTCGTCTGTTGCTGGTCACGCTCACCAGCGTTTCCCTCGGCACGTTGTCGTTGATCGCGCAAGCGCCGCCACCCGCGGCGCCCGCTGCCGCTCCGCAAGCGCCACCGGCGCCTGGCGGTGCGGAGGCCGCGGGACGCGGGCGCGTGGGCGCCCCGGGCGCCGGTGGCGCTGGCGGACGCGGTGCGGCGTCAACGGAACCTGATTTTTCAAAGAAGGCGCCCGTGCTCCCGCTGAAGCCCGAGGAAGAGGCGAAGAAGTTCTGGCTGCCTCCTGGCTTCAAGATGACGCCCGTACTTACCGATCCGGATATTCAGGAGTCCGCGCAGATCGCCTTCGACGGCAACGGCCGCATGTTCGTCCTCGAACTTCGCGGATACATGCAGGACGCGGACGGCGCCGGCACCCTCGGTAAGACCGGTCGCATCTCGATGCACGAGGACAAGGACAACGATGGCGTCTACGAGACGCACCACGTGTTCGTGGACAACCTGGTGTTCCCGCGTTTCGTGATGCCGTTCGGTAAGGACGCCATTCTCGCCAAGGAATCCAACGCCGACGAAGTCTGGAAGTACACCGACACGAACGGTGACGGCACGGCGGACAAGAAAGAACTGTTCGCGACGGGCTTTGGCCGCGTCATGAACGTCGAGCACCAGGAAGGCGGCTTGACGTGGACCATGGACAACTGGATGTACAGCACGATCAACACCGTGCGGCTCCGGTGGACGCCGAACGGCGTGATGCGCGAGCCGACCGGGTCGAACCAGGGACAGTGGAGCGTCACGCAGGACAACTACGGCAAACAGTGGTTCCAGGCGGGCGCGAGCGGCATGCCGGGCTACTTCCAGACGCCCGTGGCCTACGGCAACTTCAACTACCCGGATCAGTTCGAGCCCGACCTCAACATCATCTGGGGCGCGCCCGTCCTGATTGCGGACATGCAGGGCGGCATGGGCGCCGTGCGCATGCCCGACGGCTCGCTCAATCGCGCGACTGGATCCGCGGGCAATGACATCTACCGCGGTGATCGACTGCCGAAGGACATGATCGGGGATCTGTTCTACGGCGAGGTCGTCGGCCGCGTCGTCCGCCGGTTGCGCCTCGTGAAGACCGAAGGCCTCACGCAACTCCAGAACGTGTATCCGCTGTCCGAGTTCATCCGGTCCACCGACCCGCTCTTCCGTCCCGTCGACATGACGACGGCGCCGGACGGGACGATGTACATCACGGACATGTATCGCGGCATCATTCAGGAATCGCAGTGGTCCGGGCCCGGCACGTATCTCCGCTCGCGAATCGAACAGTACGCCCTTGACAAGGTCGTGAACCATGGCCGCATCTGGCGGCTGACCTACGAGGGGATGGGGCGCAGCACGACGCAGCCGCGGATGCTCAACGAAACCGCGGCGCAGCTCGTCACGCACCTGAGCCATGCGAACGGCTGGTGGCGTGACACCGCGCAGCAGCTGCTCGTCCTCAAGCAGGACAAATCCGTCGTGCCGACGCTGCAGACGATGGCGAAGACCTCGCCGAATCAACTGGCGCGTCTCCACGCGCTCTGGACGCTCGACGGGCTCGAGGCGACTGACGCCGGACTCGTCCGTCTGCTCATGAAGGATGCCGATCCGCAGATCCGTCTGCAGGCCATCCGCGCGAGCGAAACCCTCTACAAGAAGGGCGACAAGACGCTCGGCAACGACTGGAAGGCGCTCGCCAGGGACACCGATGCTGACGTCATCATGCAGGCGATGATGACGATGAACACCCTCAAGGTGGCGGATGCGAAAACGGTCATCAAGGCCGTGATGGACACGAACCGGCTGAAGGGGCCGCAGCTCGTCGCCTCGACGATCATCAACCCGCCGGCCGCGGGCCGTGGCTTCGCCGGGCTCGAGTCGCTCGGCGCCACGCCCTACTCGGCCGCGGAGACGTCGGCGATCGAAAAGGGCCAGCAACGGTACGCCGAGGTGTGCTTCGCGTGTCACGGCGAGGATGGCCGAGGCGAGCCGTTACCGGGCGAGGCCGGGAAGACGCGCGGACCCGCGCTCGCCGCGTCCCCACGCGTGACGGGTCATCCCGACTACGTCGTCAAGGTCCTGCTGCACGGATTGACGGGACCGGTTGGCGGCAATAGCTACACGGACGTCATGATTCCGATGGGGATGCAAAACGACGAGTGGCTTGCAGAGGTCGCGTCCTATGTACGGAATTCGTTCGGCAACAAGGCGTCGGTGATCACGGCGGCTGACGTCGCGCGGGTGCGGGCGTCGGTGGCCGCACGCACGACGGCGTGGACGGTGGCCGACCTCGAGGCGTCACTGCCCAGACAGATCGCCTCCGATCCGAACTGGAAGTGGACGGCGAGCCACAACTCGTCAACGGCCTACTACGCGGGCGGCATTCAGCCCTGGTCGTCGGGGATCGCGCAGGCGCCCGGCATGTGGCTGCAGGTGGAAATGACGCAGGCGGCGATGGTGTCGGAGATTCAGTTCGAGTCCAGCGCGGTTCCCGTCGTCACTGAACCGATCGTCCCGGGCGCGCCGCCCCGGACGGTGATTCCGGCCGGCCTCGGCCGCGGAGGAACCGCTGGCGGCGCCCCTCCGGAGACGCCCGCGGCGCCGGATGTCAACGCGGTGGGATTTCCGCGCGCGTTTCAGATCCAGACGTCAATGGACGGCACGACCTGGAGTGCGCCTGTTGCGCAAGGCCAGGGCTCGGGTGGCAGCACGCGCGTGACCTTTGCGCCGGCGCAAGCGAAGTTCGTCCGTATCACGCAGACGGCGACGACGCCCAGTGCGCCACCGATGGCGATTCAGAGACTGCGACTGTATTCGCCTGGCAAGTAGTGACACAAGCGACAGAGACCGGGTCTTCCTCGTAGTACACGGAAGACCCGGTCTCCTCGCAACGAAGACCCGGTCCCTCGTCACGAAGATCCGGCGTCTTCGATGAAGACCCGGTCTCCGAGGACTTCCTCCGCTCTGCGGTTGATCACCAAATCAACGACCCCCGACGCATCCGTCGCATCGGGATTGATCTCCACCGCAAACGCGCCGTGTTGCTTCGCGTGGTGAAGCAGTCCGGCGGCGGGGTAGACGACAGCGGATGTGCCGACGCTGAGGAAGACGTCGCACGCGCACGCGCGCACGGCGGCCTCGAGGATCGACGGATCCAGCGATTCACCGAACCAGACGACTCCCGGTCGCGCGAGCGCGTCGCAGTGAGGACAGTGCGGCGGAAGCGGAGCGAGCGGGACGCGCTCGTCGAACCAGCCCTTACCACTTGCATCACAGCCGGCCCAGCAGCGCAGATGCCAGATGGATCCGTGCAGCCGCAGCAGGTTCTGTGTGCCCGCCCGCTCGTGGAGGCCATCCACGTTCTGGGTGATGACGGTCGTACCCGGACGCGTCCGGGTCCAGCGCGCGAGGACGTGATGTGCGGCGTTTGGTTCGGCGCCGCGAATGATCTGACGACGCCAGTCATACCATTCCCACACGAGTGAGGGATTGCCGGCAAAGCCGTCGGCGCTGGCGAGTGTCTCCGCGCGCATGTTCTTCCACAGGCCGCCCGGTCCACGAAAGGTTGGAATACCTGAGGCGGCCGAAACACCGGCGCCGGTGACGACGGTGATGCGCCGGGCGTCACGCAAGCGACTGGCGAGTTGCGCGATGGTGTTCACTATCGGCAGGCTAACGCAGGATCCGCGGTGACGCCCGCGGTTTTGCGCGCGAAACGCGTTTCACGTTGACCGTAGGCACTCGTCGCGATACGATGAGTGTTCCCTGACGCGGGGTGGAGCAGTCCGGTAGCTCGTTGGGCTCATAACCCAAAGGTCGCAGGTTCAAATCCTGCCCCCGCAACCATATTTCAGAAGGGCCTACAGAGATTACTCCTGTAGGCCCTTTCGCTTTATCTAACGCCCATCTAACAAAACGCTGCGATGCCGCAGAAGAAGCTGCCCGTCAAACTCCTGCGCCACACGTTCGCCAGCTTGCTCCTTAACAGGGCGCAACCATGCGATACGTCTGCGACCAGATGGGGCATTCGGGCATCGCCATCACGGTAGATATGTACGGCCACCTGTTCAAAGAGACGAAGACGGCCGAGGCCACGTGCGCAGCGAAGACGTGCTCTTGACCACTGGCGAGCGCGAGGCCGTGTCGGACGCTGACTGGCAGGACGCTGATCAAGGCGACGCAGGCCGTGGACCGTAGGGGGCCCGCTGACGCTGTTGTTGGTTGTCGCTCAGACGTTGCTCATGCCAACGTAGGAACGTCGGTTCCTCGCCCGCGTCAACGTCTCGGTCGCTACGTGCGGTAGCCGGTTTTCAGGTGTCAATCAGTGGCCGGGTTTGGGTGCCACTGACGAGCTCAATCAGCTGCGGGTGGAAATTCGCGGGAGTCTCTCGAACAGCTGGACGGAACTGGCAATTGCTGACCGTGAGATCAGGAACCGCACATCGGACCTTTATCGCGAGAAGGTCGGGAACCCGTGTCGCGCGTTGGAGAGCGAGGGGAGTCGCACGGGTGCGACCAGCACGCTTGAGCGTCGCCGCTAGTTGCCCGGCTTCCTCGCCTTGCGCTGTGCCACTTGCGCGCGCCCGGGGGCAGCCTGCTCGGCGACCTTTCTCTTCGTGTCGCCCTTCTTCACGTGCCAGACGAACTCGATCCCCTCGGCGTCACCGGCGTCGATCGCCTCGGCGACCGCCGTGGGCAGCACAAGCGAGTCGATCGGTGTCCCGTCGGCCTTGAGGAAGCGAAGCTCGAGGTGCCTGGCAGCGGCAGACGCTTCGGTGCTGACAAGTGTCACACCGATGCCGTACCCGACCGCGAGCAGCCCCCCACCGACCTTCAATGTCTCGCGCCGCGTGAACTGCTTCGGCTCAGTCCCGTAAGGGCGGTCGTCCTTGCGTTTGGTCACCCGAGGCTCCCCTTCAACGCAGCGATGGTCGGCATCGCTGCGGTGCCGAGGACCTCTGTACCCTGGTCGGACACTTCGGTCCAGTTGAGCTGGATGTTTTCTCCTCCCGTCGAGGAGATCTGGCGGCCGAGCGTCGAGGGGATCGCGACGGAGCCGAGGCTCTTCGTCGCTCTGCCCTTGTTCAGGGTGATCTCAAGTATCAACGCCGACACCGCAACGCCCATGCCAAATGCTAGCGCAGCACTCCCACAGGCGTCAATTGGGCGCCCGAAACGCGCGTCCGCGATGAAGACCGTTTGTTGCGAGGTTCGAGCCAGTGAGCTCACGATCGGCGATGTCGACCCAGTCGATCGCGGCGCCCGGGCCTCGAACCACGCTCAGAACCGGGGGGCACGTACCGCGATACGCGGGCCACCGCGAGCTGCAGGACACCGATCAGATAATTTCAACGAGTCGCGAGCAACGTCATGATAGATATCGATACTCCATGAATCTCACAGAACACTTTCAAGGTCTCTGCACAAGACCCGATGGAGATTTGCTCGAAGCCCTCATCAGAGCCCATTACGCGGCCGCGCGCGACAACGCTAATCTCAGCAAACAGGTTGTCGGAGAGGCAGCCGTCGGAAGCGGCGATTTCGCCAAAGCTGCCGTAGCGGGCCTGCTTTCCTTTGGGGGACTTCACGGCCCTGTGCTTCAGGCCAGAAGTCTCTTGAGAAACGCGACTCCCGAAAAGATCTCCGCGATTTTGTCAGACAGATCTCTGCGTATTCCGGGTTGGGGAAACAGCTTCTTCAAGAATAGAGTTGATCCCGCTTGGGACGATGTTGTCGTACTCCTGCGGGAGCGTCCCATCTGGCAGACGATCGAAATGATCGACGCCGTGGTCAAGAGCTATGGCAAGACCATTCACCCTAATGCCGCACTGTTTTCTGCGGCGTGCATGGAGGAAATGGTCTGGCTCGATGGCACCGAAATGCTGATTGTTCTTGTGGCGCGCGCTCCCGTCTGGGCCTTGGAGTTTGCCCGTGCCACGCAAGCCCTTCCCAGGATTCCTTTCGTATCCTGACGAAAGCGTAAGTAGTCGGGCTCCTTCGTGTTGGCCTAGCGATAATTCTTGATGAGAGTGCCGATGCGCTGCACTGCCTCCGGTGGAAAATCCACGAGATAGTTTTCGGCGATGACCTCAACTTTAAAACCATCTAACATCTTCCATCTCTGCTGAGCGAAGGGGACGTTCGGCAGGCAGTGGCTCCAAAGCTGCCGCACGGTCGCTTCGCTTGCGAGCTCTTTAAACCCGATCACCAGCGGGACGTGCTTTTTCTTCAGTCTTTCCAGGGCCAACTGTGTTTTTTTCACAACCAACGCGGCGGAGGCATCGTCTGCGGAGAATGCTCGCTTGAAACTTCTGACGACGTCCTGCAAATTTCGTTCGATGACGACCAGCTTGGCTTCCGGAAATTCGTCCATCAATCCGTCCACGATAAAAGGAATGCCGCTGTCGCTGTCTCCGACAAAACGAACACCCGAGGAGTTTTGAACGGCTTCAAAGAGCGCCCGCATGTCCTGAGGTGTGGCGCACGCCTTGATAGCTTCGTGAAAGCAGTAACTGTCCTTATAGGTAAGAAAGTTGGCCAACCAAGCCGTCCGAGTGCGAGGCTGGCCCGCGATAAGAAATACGTTCATGAACGTTCCCTCGTTTTTCAAGAGTTTACTGAGTTGCTCAACTGCCGTGACACCCTCATCGCGCTCGGGCCGGTCTCGAGAGACGGGTTGCTCAGGGGGCGTACGTGCTACGGCCGTCTCGCGAACGTCCTCCCGGTCATCCTGACGTCAAGGGAGGGACGCGAGTACGGTGCGCTCGTTGGCAGTGCGAGCCCCCGCAACCAATATTTCAGAAGGGCTTATAGAGATTCTCCTGTAGGCCCTTTTGCTTTATCTAACGCCATCTAACAAGGCGCTGCGATGGCGCAGAAGAAGCTGCCCGTCAAACTCCTGAGGCGTCGGCCGCCAAGACCGAGGCGCCTCGTCTATTTGGGCCAGAGCACCTATTCGTTCTTGATCCGGTGAGAGGACCGACTTTTTCGGACCGTTTCTAGAGTGACTCTGCGGCCCCCCTGAGGGGACCGGCTTTCTCGGACCGTTTCTAGAGTGAGTCTGCGGCCCCTGTGA